>JBLHNG010000454.1:0-7194 GCA_047621685.1 Myxococcota bacterium
CATCAATGTCGAGACTTCTCGCATCGTTGGAGCATGGAGGGTGTCGCAGCGTTGGAATCAACGCCTCACTCCGACGACTCTCGAATCGTGGTTTTTGATGTTGCCTCCTGTTCTGCTTGCCTCTGGCTTCGCAGCGTCGGGGCGATGGGATCACGGCGGGTGCTCTCTCACCGGAGAGTTGAGGTTCGCCATCCTCCGAGCCATGCTTTTCCTGGCCACTCCACACCAACGCTGGCCTTACGGCCCGCTCATGGCGCTGCGTTCGAGGAGGGCTGCACTTCCTGCGTTCCCCGCTACAGCGGGTCTCTCCAGTCGCCGCCCCCTGTGACCCCCACCCGGACACCCGCAGGCGAATCCCCGCCCTGCGGCCACCTCACGCACTCTCAAAGGACCTTCCTGAACCACCCAGAGCGTCCAATGTTTGAAGCCCTGACCAGTGCCAAAATCAGGGGAGAAGTCAGCCACCTGACCGGCTCCGGGTGCCTCCGCCCGCCTCCTCAGCGCTCCCCGAACCGTCAGCTCGCCCGTCTTCGACCGGCACCTGCCCGCCCCAATAACAAGCATCAGAAGCTCATCTCCACAGCTCAACATCGCGGCGGTTTATACAGTCTTAAGTTGCGATCCATTCGCGGCTCAAAACAGGAGAACACAATGTGGTCGTTGATCTTGAGCACGATGCTCGGATGCGTCAAAGATCCTCTCGTAACGGGGCCTATCCTACCATCCCCCGTCTGCGGAGCGATGCCCGATGGCTCGCGGGTCTTCAAGATCCTCCACATCAACGACGTCTACCGGATCGAGGGACTGCTCGACGGACGCGGCGGTCTGGCCCGGGTGGCTGCGCTGCGGACCGAGCTGGAGGCGACCTGCCCTGAGCTGCTGATCACCCACGGCGGTGACCTGCTCTCACCATCCCTGCTGAGCAAGTCGACCAACAACAGCGACCCGGAGCACCCTCTTGAGGTGCGGTTCCATGGCGCGCACATGATCGACATCCTCTCCCGCCTCGACGGCGACCCCGATGCCTTCGACGACCGCATGTTCGTCGCGATCGGAAACCACGAATTCGATAGCGGAAAGGCGGACTTTGCTCCCACCCTCGACCGGCTGTTCGAGACGAGCGGGTTCACGTGGCTGGACACCGGGCTGACCTGGGCCTCAGACAAAGACGGCCCGGTCATCGCCGCGGACAACCTCGTCTCCACCCACACCGTGCAGGTCGCAGGGGTCACCGTCGGCCTGTTCGGCATGACCATCGACAAGTCCGGCATCGGCTACGTCACCACCAACCCCGACTACGCCGCCGTCGCCCGCTCAGCGATTGCCACCCTGGATGAAGCCGGCGCCCAGGTCATCCTCGGGATCACCCACCTCGACGTCCGCGACGACCTCGCGCTGCTGGAGGCCATCCCCGAGCACCCCCACCTCATCCTCGGCGGCCACAACCACACCGCGATGACCCGCACCGCCAGCGACGGCCGCCTCGTCGTCAAGGCCGATGCCGACGCCACCACCGTGCGCATCGTCACCGTCACCGTCGCCGCCGATGGCACCGTCACCATCCAGACCGACCACCCCGACGACACCGGCACCCCGCTCAGCCCCGACACTCAACCTGCGGACCCGGCAGTGCAGGGCGCGGTGGATAGCTGGCTGTCCGCCCTCGATGCCAGCTTCTGTGGACTCGAGGCCCTGGGCTGTCTTGCTGAGCCGCTGACCGTGGCGGGCACCACCCTCATCGCCGAGGAGCTGGAGATCCGCCGCTATGAGACCAACCTGGGCAACTGGGTGGCCGATCAGGCCCTCGGCGTCTTTGCGGAGCACGAGGCGGACCTGGCGTTCATCAACAGCGGCGGGATGAGGCTGAACCAGAACATCACCGCCGGCACCGCCATCCCACGCCAGGTGGTCGAGGAGCTGTTCCCCTACAGCGCGGGCCTGTACCTCGTGGAGGTGACCGGCGCGGAGCTTCAGGGCGTCGCCGACCGCAGCATCGCGGACTGGGACGGCAACGGGCACTGGCTGCAGATCAGCGGCTGGGGCTTCCGACACGACCCGGACGCTGCCACCGCCACCGGGCTGTCGCTGCTGCCCGTCGGGGACTCTGCGGTCGCCATCGATCCGGCGAAGACCTATCGGGTGGTGGTCAACGACTACCTGCTCGCCGACTGGTCCGACCGCGACGGCTACACCTTCCCCGTCCGCAAGGTCGGTGTTGCCGCTGATGGCACCGATCTGAAGATGGTGGTGATGGCCGCGCTGAGGGCCGCAGGAGACACCGGCATCTCCCCAGCGGTCGAGGGGCGGATCTGCAACACCCGCCGCCCCGGCGCCTGCCGCCTCCCCTGAGTCGATGGCAGATCGCCGTTGTCGACCGGGTGAGTCTGGAGTAGCTTCCCCCTGATGCGTCTCACTTCACAAAGACATCTCTAACCCTGATATCGCTTGATCGAAGCACACCTCGATCAAAGCACACGTCAGGGCATTGAGCCTGGAAACCGATCCGAGACTCCGTAGTCCGGACCGACCCTTCGTGAATTCATCGTCCCCCCACGGGAACGACCGCTCAGCACAGCGGAGTGCAGACCCATGTCCAACAAAACCCAGCGGGATCTCCGCAAAAAACGCAACGAACGCAAGGCCATCAAGGCCATCCATCGCCGTGACCGGCAGAGCCTCCTGGAGTCAAAGCTTCGCCAGCCTCCCGCCTCCCCCAGCCTGCCGAGATCCCCCGTCGACAAGCTCGACGCCATCCTCAGCGGCAGCCGCACCGGCAGAGACCCGGTCACCTCCAGCCTTGAGAAGCTGACCCGACGCTCCCGCGCCAGACAAGAGCCGATGTCACGGCTCAGCGACCTCATCGCCCCCAGAAACCGGGTCGCGAAGCTCCGCGAGCTGCTCACCATCACCCAGCGCAAGCTCCCGGCCCTCATGACCCCAAGCGGCCTCGGCATCCTGTGGCGGCTCACCGATGTTTCCTGGGTGCGTCCGCTCTCCGCCTGGAAGGCTCGGGGGCGAATCATCTCGACTCGGCTGCGCTCCCTGCTGCGGCACCTGCTGCTGAAGTATCCCGCACCGAACTTCCTGCTCACCGAGCTGTCGGGCATGGCGGAGGAAGAGGTGGCTGCGTTCATCCTCGACACTCGGCTGGCCCTGTTGGTTTCCCTCGGCCGCGGCGACTCTCCGCGTACCGCCCAGCGCGACGGACTGCTGCCCGCGGTCCTCACGAAGCGCATGCTCCACCGGCTCCTCCAGACTCCAGCATCCACCCTGGTCCACGCCGTCCGAGTCACCCAGGTCGTGACCTTCGGCGGCTCGACCGCCATGGCCACACAGGTCTGCGCCAGCACCCTCGGAAGCAGCCTCCAGGCCGATGCGCCCTTCTGGCAGGGCATCATCCAGTGGCTCTGCGCCCAGCCCATGCTCAACCCCAGGCAGGTCCGCCCGATGCTCGACTACATCCGGAACCAGCACGGGATGGCCGCAGCAGGGGGCCGCGCGTCATGGTCCATCAAAGGTCGCACTGCAGACTCGCTCATCCGAGACATGGAGCAGTGGCACGCCCGACTCCACCAGATCCGTCAGATCCGGGATCAGACCTTCCTCGCCTCCGGCTTCTCTGGAGGCTGCTTCGAGCTGAAGTCGAAGGGAAGCATGACGATCTGGGCGGTCACCGAGATCAGCAATCAGAAGACCCTGGCCGCCGAAGGGCGAGCGCTTCGGCACTGTGTGTTCAGCTACCGGGATGCGATTCAGAAAGGGCGAAGTTCAATCTGGTCGATGACCTGCAACAGTGATCGCGTGCTGACGATCGAGGTGGAGAACCAGCGGGGGCACATCATCCAGGTCCGTGGGCGCAGCAACCGTCGGCCCAACCAGCAAGAGCGGGGAATCCTCGCCCGGTGGGCAACCACCGCCCGGCTGACCTTGAAGACCGGCGCGATGCTCTGAGAAAGATCGCGAGGATATGGTCTGCCCCATGAAGACAGACGAGGACGTTGCAGCCTGCATCTGTGCGGCGACCGGTGCCACCGCCGCCCGCCGTGGAGAGCGGATTCAGTCGCTGTGGAGCGGCTGGGGGGAGATCGTGCGGTTCCACCTGACCGGTGCCAGCGTCGAGAGCGTCATCCTCAAGCGCGTCCAGCCGCCAGCCATCCGACGCTCGGATCGCGGCGGTCAGCGAAAGCGTCAGTCCTACATCGTCGAGCGGACCTTCTACGCCGACTACGCCCCCCGCTGCCCGGCGCGCATCCCCCTCTCCCGCCACCTCGCCCCGGGATTGTTCGTGCTCGAAGACCTCGACGACGCAGGCTTCTCCGGTCGCGGCGGCTGGCGGCTCTCGCAACCCCACATCCTGCGGTGCCTCGACTGGCTGGCGACCTTCCACGCAGCATTCCTCCACACCCCGCCAGACGGGCTCTGGCCGGTGGGCACCTACTGGCACCTCGACACCCGCCCCGACGAGCACGCCGTCATGCCCGCCGGTCCGCTGAAGTCCGCCGCTGCCGCCCTCGATGCCGCGCTGTCGTCGGCCCGGTTCCAGACCCTGGTGCATGGAGACGCCAAGGTCGCCAACTTCTGCTTTGGCCCCGACGCGGTGGCAGCACTGGACTTCCAGTACGTCGGCGGCGGCTGCGGCATGAAGGACGTGGCCTACTTCCTCGGCAGTGCCCTGGATGACGCCGGGCTGGACGCACAGGCAGAGGGGCTGGTGACGCACTACCTCGCCCGGCTCGCGGCACACCTGCCCGCCCACATCGACGCCGACGCCCTGGAGGCGGAGTGGCGGGGGCTGCTCCCGCTGGCCTGGGCGGACTTCGAGCGCTTTCTCGTCGGCTGGTCGCCCGGACACCGGATGCGCGGCGGCTATGCGTCTCGGCAGACCCGCATTGCGCTGAGCGGACTCACCGCGCGCTGAGGATCAGCTCCGCAGCCCGCTCGGCAATCGCGACCACCGGTGCATGGGTGTTGCCGCTCGGCAGCAGGGGCATCACCGAGGCATCCACCACCCGCAGCCCCGCGATCCCGTGGACCCGCAGCTCAGCGTCGACCACCGCGTCTGGTCCGCTGCCCATCTTCGCGGTCCCCACCGGGTGGTAGACGCTCATCCCCTCGCCCTTCCAGTAGTCGAGGATCTCGTCGTCGGTCTGCACACCATCCCCCGGCAGCAGCTCACCGCGGGCCTGGGCCGCAAACGGCTCCGCAGCGTAGATCGTCCGCAGCAGCTTGAAGCCCTCCACGCTCTTCTCCCGGTCGTGCGCCGTGGCGAGGTAGTTGTGGCAGATGACCGGGGCGTCCTCTGGGTCGGTGCTTCGGGCGTGCACGCTGCCCCGAGAGGTCGGCCGCAGCAGGGTGACCGTGGAATTGACCGCCGACTGCTTGGAGGCGACCATGTTGCCGGACGCATCCATGCTCCCGCCGCCCGGAGTGAAGTGGATCTGGAAGATGGGCCGCCCCCCGTCCGCGCCGGGCACAAACGCCCCGAGGTTGGCCGCTGCAAAGCCCAGGAAGCCCTTCTTGGCGACTGCATACTGGAGGACCTGCCACAGGATCCGGGGGAACTTGCCGTCCTCGCCCATGGTCTGCCGGGTGGCGACCGTGTGCTGACACCAGACCTGGTAGTGGTCCTGGAGGTTGCCACCCACGCCCGGCAGCGCCTGGGTCACCGGCACCCCAAGCTCCGCGAGCACCGCAGGATCCCCGATGCCGCTGCGCTCCAGGATCGGCGGGGTGTTGTAGGTCCCAGCAGACAGGATGACCTCTCGGCGCACTCCGCGCTCGTGCTCGGCCCCCTTGCGGTCCCGGTACACCACCCCCACAGCCTGGCCACCATCGATCCGGATCCGCACCACCCGGGCATGCAGGGTGATGGTGAGGTTGTCCCGGCGGCGGACCTCCGGAGTGAGAAACGCCGCCGCCGAGCTGTGGCGAACCCCGTCCTTGATGTTGACGTGGGTGTAGCCAATGCCCGCCTGGGTCGCGCCGTTGAGGTCGTCGTTGCGAGGGATGCCGACGGAGACCGCTGCGGCGATGTAGTCCTCGGTGATCGGGTACTCATGGCGGACCCGGGAGACGCACAGCGGCCCGCCGGTGGCGTGGTAGTCGTCCGCCGGGCCGCACTGGAAGTCCTCCGACCGCTTGAAGTACGGCAGCAGCGCATCAAAGTCCCAGCCCTCACAGCCAGGCAGGGCAGCCCAGTCGTCGTAGTCCTGGCGCTGACCGCGCATGTAGATCATGCCGTTGATCGCGCTGCACCCACCGAGCACCCGCCCCCGGGGCAGAGAGAGGGTCCGTCCATCGAGGTGTGGCTCGGGCTCGCTCTTGTAGAGGTTGGTGAACTTCGGGTCGTACATCAGCCGGGTGAAGGCGATGGGGGTCTGGATCAGCGGACTCTTGTCGTTTCCGCCGGCCTCCAGCAGCAGCACTTCGCAGCCAGCATCCGACAGCCGTCGGGCGAGGCAGCAACCCGCAGATCCCCCACCGACGATGATGTAGTCGTACTCTTCCGCCACAGACTCTTCCGCCACAGACGCCTCCCAGATGCCTCCAGCATACGCTCCGGGGCCTACTCCACAGCGAGCAGCGCCTGGATCGCCTCCAGCTTCTCGACCGACTCGACCGCGCCGTCCGTCGTCATGCACAGCCCCGACTCCACGCCCACCCCGCAGGGCGTCAGGAACATCACCCGCTGTCCCGTAATCTCAGCACCGTACCAGGTCGGCTGGGTGACCCGGGATGCCTGCACCGCCAGAAACCACCGTTATACCAATGGAGAGGGGCTGCTCACGGTGGTCCCCATCAACCTGAGGCGCCTGATCCAGGGCTCCCTCAGCTACGTGGCCTTCCGCCTCCAGCGCCTCCGCCAGCCCGCGATCCAGACCGAGACTGCGCCTCACACCCCCTGAGCAGGCTGCCCTCGGAGCAGTCCGAGGAAGGAATGTCCCTCCATTCGGGAGGTTCCGATGATGTAGACGCTGGCGATGACGCTGTCGAAGACACAGACGCCGTACAGAATGCCGTAGATCGCTGCTTTCTCCAGGCCATACAGCTCCATCATGACTTCGACGAGGCCGAGCTGGATGGCGGCGAGGGTCGAGATGACTGCGGTGAGCCGGACCAGCGCCTGCCAGACCACGATGCAGCCGCGGGTTGCCAGATCCCTGGACGCCCACATCAGGGTGGCTGCGGCGAAGC
>JBLHNG010000455.1:0-7177 GCA_047621685.1 Myxococcota bacterium
CACCGAGCCGCGCTGAACGTAGAAGTCCACCAGCAAATCCAGCTCCGCATCGGTGATCGCCTGCCCCATCGCGAGCCCGCAGGCCTGGTTGCTCCAGGAGCCCGGGGCGGTGTAGCACAGGAAGCCGCCGGCCAGCGGAACTGACTCACCCGCGATGTCCGCAATCCCGGATGCCTGACGTTTTTCTTCGATTCTGGCGATATCAGCGATACTTTTCCCCATCTCATCTCCTCAACTGGACGCCCTGAAGCAGACGGATACCGGCTCCAGACCATGACTGACTTAAAAACAGTGCTCGATCTCCACCAGCGGATCGCACTGGAGCATCACGCGGACGTGCAGCAGCGTCCCGTTCGGCCCTACATTGACCCAGAGCTTCTCGCCAGCCAGCTCAATGTCCACCCCGACACCGAGGGCCTCTCCCTCGAGGCCATCGCAGAGCGGCTCGCTGTGGCCCTCGCCCACACACCCGCGACCACCTCCCCCCGGTTCTTCAACCAGCTGTTCGGCGGCCAGGATCCCGCCGCGCTGCTCGGTGAGATGCTCGCGCCCCTGCTGAACACCTCAATGTACACCTACAAGGTGGCCGCCCCCCACGTCCTCATCGAGAACGCCCTCATCGCCCGCATGGCCGCCCTCGCCGGGATGTCCGGTGGCGAAGGCACCTTCACCCCTGGCGGCTCGCTGTCCAACCAGACCGCCATGATGCTCGCCCGCAACATCCACCAGGAAGACTGCCGCGAGGAAGGCATGTCCGGTGCCCGCCTCCGGATCTACTCCTCCGCAGAGGCCCACTACTCCATCCGAAAGTCAGCTGGAATCCTCGGCATCGGCCGGAGCAACGTCGTCTCGGTTGCTGCAGACGACACCGGGCGCATGGATCCGGTCGCCCTGTCCGCTGCAATCGCTGCCGACCGTGCCGCCGGGCACACTCCGCTGATGATCAACGCCACCGCCGGCACCACCGTCCAGGGTGCGTTCGATCCGATCCCGGCGCTGGCCGACATCGCTGAGGCCGAGGGGCTGTGGCTGCACGTCGACGGGGCCTGGGGCGGATCCTTCCTGCTCTCTGAGACCACCCGCCACCGGCTCGACGGTCTGCACCGGGCGGACTCGTTCACCTGGGATGCCCACAAGATGATGGGCGTGCCGCTGACCTGCTCCATCCTGCTCACCCGGCGCCCCGACCTGCTCACCGCCCACCTCAGCGAGCGCGCAAACTACCTCCTCCAGGGCAACGCCGACCGCTACAACCCGGCAACACGGTCCATCCAGTGCGGGCGTCGCAACGACATCCTCAAGCTGTGGACCGCCTGGCTGCACCACGGAGACGCCGGCTACGCGGCCCGAATCGATCACCTCGTCGCCCTCACCGCCCACGCCGTCTCGATCATCGAGGCCGCCCCGGACATGACCCTCCACCACCGCCCCCAGGCCCTCAACGTCTGCTTCACGGTCGATGGCTGTCAGAGCGCAGACATCACCGAGGCACTGCACGCAAGCGGGCTCGCCATGGTGGGCACCGGCATGGTCGCCGGGCAGAAGACCATCCGGCTCGTCGTGGTCAACCCCGCGATGACCACCGCCGACATCGACATCTTCTTCGCTGCGGTTCGTCAGGTCGTCGGAGAGCTGCCGAAGGGCTGAGCCCAGAAATCGGCGGTCGATTCCCGCTGTCTGCCTTACAGTCGCCTCAACGTGTGTAGCTCTACACACTTGAGGTGAAATTTTGCGGGTACTCGTTCAGACATCACAGCAGCTCTGACGCACGGCCGGGCAAGCCTCTTCCAGCTCGCCCCCTCCGCAGCAATCTCCGCAATCCACACGCAGTCTCTTCAGTCCGCTGAGAGGCTCCATCGCGGATCTGTCGCCGTCGTCAGGGTCACCACTCGACCCCGATCGATGAGTCTGAACATGACAACCGCTCCCACCGTGGCGACGATCCGAGATCGTCAGGCCCGCCTCCAGTCCGTGATCGCCAGCATCAAACCCCAGTGCATTCGCCCCCGCTCCCTGGGCAAGCGAATCCTCTCCCTGTACCGTGCCGCCGATCTGTTCGTCCCAGAGCTGGTCAGCACCGACCACCGGGTCTCCTTCCAGCTCATCTCCGAGCAGACATGGCTTCGTCCGCTGTGGGCCTGGGACGGCACCGGCGGGCTGAAGGGCCTGCTGATGCACCTGCTGATCACAGTGCGCTACCCGCTGCCAGACTTCCTGTTCTCTCTTCCCAGTGTCTCCAGCACCTACAGGTGGATGCCAGGCACCATCGCCAATCGCGATCAGCTGACGCTGCTGGCCCACCTCGGCACTGGCGGCACCATGCGCACAGCGCGGGACCTCGGCCTCATTCCCGCCTGCCTGACCCGCAAGATGCACCACCAGCTCCTGGCGATGGAGGGGGACATGACGCTGAGTCATGCGATCCGGAAGGCGCAATTTGCAACCTTCGGCGGCTCTGACGGGCTGCTGGAGATCCTCCGAGGCACCCGACTCGGCCAGCTCCAGAGCGACGAGCACCTCTGGCAGCCGGTGATCGCCTGGCTGTGTGTGGGTCAGAACAGCCTGCCGACTGGACAGGTCGGTGCCCTGATCGACTGGCTGTTCACCCTCCCCCCTCAAGACCGGCGACAGCGAATCCGCCAGCCGCTCTCCGCCGCCCTCCGCCGCGCGCTTGAGTGGCACGAGGGCCTGCACATCCGCCCCGGGATCTCCATCCAGCCCGGCCCCCTGCCGGACTCCGGCATCCCCGAGGTCGAGCTGACGCAGCCCTGGAGCATGCAGGAGATCCCCACCGGCATTGCTCTGGCGGCCGAGGGCTCGGTGATGCGGCACTGTGTGGCGACCTACTGGAGCAGCATCATGGCGAAGCGAAGCAGCATCTTCTCGCTTCGCCGAGACAAGATCCGCCAGATGACCGTCGAGGTGCGGCTGGCGGAGGGCTGCGTGGTGCAGGCCCGCGGGCAGTGCAACCGGCGGCCCGCTCCCGAAGAGGAGGCGCAGATCCGGATCTGGGCGACCGCGGTCGGGCTGACGGTGCGGTCGATGTGAGCCTCACCCCTTGCTGAACAGCATGCGCTCCCGACTAAACAGCCAGACCGTCGCCCACAGGCACACACCTGTCAGGGCGAGGGTCGAGCTGGCGGCCAGGATGTAGTCCAGCGCCGCGATCTGCTCTCCCCGCAGCAGCTTCGCCCCGAGGACCTGCTGGGACAGCAGCGGCACCACGTACATCCACGCCTCGGTCTTGACCGGCTTGAGGCTCATGATCAGCCCCGGCATCATCGGCAGGGTCAGGCTCAGGGAGATGTAGAGCTGCGCCTCCTTAAACGAGCGGGTGAAGCTGGCGATGAGGAGCTGCAGCGCACCCGCGAGGGGGGCGAGCGGGGCGGCGATGAGGAAGATCCAGAAGCCCACCTCCACGCTCAGCATGATGCGGAAGCCCAGGCTCTCCAGCGGGATCGCGCGGATCGCCACCATCATCACCACCAGGGTGAGCACCACCCCTACAAACCCAAACGCCACCGCAGCCAGCCACTTGCCGACCACCAGCACCGTCCGGGAGACCGGGTTGATGAGCAGCGGCTCCAGCGACTTGCGCTCCCGCTCCCCTGCTGCGGCCTCAATGGCGATGTACATGCTGCACACAAACGCACCGAGCACCACGAACATGATGATCATGTCGAGCAGGTTGGCGGCCTTCTTCTGGGGATTGGACTGGTCGATCTCGTCGATGGTGATCGGACTCATCAGCCCCGGATCCACGCCCCGGGCCAGCAGCCGCAGCGCCCCGATGTGCCCGGAGTACGCCCGCAGCAGGGCTCGGGTCTTGGTGATGCCGGAGCGAGCGGTGTCCTGGGAGTTGTCCACCATGATCTGCACGCTCGCCGGGCGCCCCTCCCGGAAGTCCTCGCCGTAGTCTTCTGGGATCACCAGGACCACATCGAGCACGCCATCGGCAATGGCCAGCTCCGGATCGTCGGGGATTTCCTGAAGCTCGATCCCCTGGTTCTCCAGGAAGCCCACCAGCTCCGGGGCGTTCTCCCCACCGATGATCGCCAGCTCCAGCGGATCGTCGGTGCGGGTGGCGAGGCTGTTGAGCATGAACGCAATGAGCAGCGGAGCGAACAGCGGAAACGAGAACGCGCTGAGCACCGCCCGGCGGTCCCGGACCCCGTCCAGCAGCTCCTTGTGAACAATCGCGAGGAGGACATGCAGCATCAGAGGAGCCCCATCACATCAAGCCTTCATTCGATCCGGTCAGCGCCACAAACGCATCCTCCAGGGTCTCCCGATCCGCCACCGCCAGCAGCTCCGCCTCGCTCCCCGCCGCCACCACCTGCCCACCGGCGATGATCACGATGTGGTCGCACAGCGCGGAGACCTCCTGCATGACGTGGCTGGAGAACACCACACAGCGCCCGTCGTCCTTGAGCCGGCGGATCAGATTCCGCATCGCTCTGGTGGACATGACGTCGAGTCCGTTGGTGGGCTCGTCGAGCAGGACGTTGCGCGGGTCGTGGACCATGGCGCGGGCGATCGCGACCTTCATGCGCTCCCCCTGCGAGAAGCCGTCGGTGCGTCGGTCGGCGATGGCGTGCATGTCGAGCAGGTCGATCAAGACGTCGATGCGCCCCTCCAGCGCGGCCCCCCGCATGCGGTGGAGTCGGCCAAAGTAGCGCACGTTCTCCCGAGCGGTCAGCCGGGGGTAGAGCCCCAAAGCATCCGGCAGCACACCCAGCGCCCGCCGAGCAGCGACCGGATCATCCTGGACCTTCACCCCGTCGATGCTCGCAAACCCCCGATCGGGCTTCACGAGGCCATACAGCATGCGCATCGCGGTGGACTTGCCCGCCCCGTTGGGACCAAGCAGCCCGGTTATTTTTCCGTTTTCAGCCTCAAAGCTGACGTCCTTGACAGCAACAATGCTGCCGAACGCTTTGTGGAGTCCCTCTGCACGGATCACTTGGCCGGTCCTGCGAAGTCGATGAAGAAGGGGGGCCGGGTGATGGTGTCCACGCAGTCCGTCTCCAGGTCTGCCGCGGAGCCGGCGTCGATGAATTCCGCCATCAGCCGGGGCACACAGCCCAGGGGCGCGACGTTGTGGCCCGCCCCCGGCGCGATGAGGTGGCGGCTGTTGGGCAGCGTCTCGGCAGCGAGGTCCGCCCAGCGGGGTGGGGTGACCGGGTCGAGCACGCCGGAGAGCAGCAGGGTGGGGGCGTCGGACTTCACGGGCTCGTAGTAGCCGTCTGGCAGTGCCGGGGTCGGCCAGCCGGCGCACACCGCAGCGAGGTCAGCGATCACCGCATCCCCGAGGAAGGTGCCGTCGATGAACGGGCCGAGGTCCGCCGGAAGTCGGTGGACGTCCTCCGCACACAGCACCGCCAGCTGCATGCCGTCGCTCATCGAGTCCGCCATGCCCTCCGAGAAGCCGATGGTCTGCGCCATGATCGGCGAGAAGTCTCCAGCGACCGCGTCGGTGATCGCCAGGGGCAGCAGGCTGGCGAAGGTGGGCGAGTAGAGCTGACCGCGCACCCCGCCGACGAGAAGCTCCCGGGTCAGCTCCAGCATTTCGGGCTCCCCGGTCCGTCCCTGGGTGAAGTCGATGGTGCGGGGGAGGCTGTCGAGGAGGCCCTGGAAGTCCACGGCGAGGGTTGGGAATGCCTCCGCACATGCCAGAGAAGCCGCGCAGTCATCGAACACCGCAGTCAGGGCGGCGTGGCCATCTGTGGCGAAGTGCAAGCCGAGGACCATCTCCAGCGGGGCGACCCCATCGAGGATTGCGGTTCGGACCCGTTCGGGGTGCCGGCGCATGTAGACCAGCCCGGCCCGGGTGCCATACGAGGCGCCGTAGAGGTTGATCGTCTCGTAGCCCAGCGCCTCACGGACGGCGTCGAGGTCGTCCATGGCGATGGGGGTGATGTAGAGACCCGGGTCGGTGTCCAGGGACGCCAGGCAGTCCACCGCGAACTGAGCCGAGTCGAGCGCCAGCTCCTCCGCCAGGGTCATCTCGCCGGGATCCGGGCAGTGCAGCGGGGCGGACTTTCCGGTGCCGCGCTGGTCAACGAACACCAGATCCCGGCGCTTCTGGACGCGGTCGAGTGCTGGCAGCATCGCCGCAGCGACCTCACTGGCGGCCTGACCGGGACCACCAGCGAGGAAGAACAGCGGATCCGGCTCGGGGTTGGGGCTGACTGCAGGCACGACCAGGACGTGCAGGTCGATGGTCTTGCCATCCAGCGCGGACGGATCCTCGGGCACCGACAAGGTGCCGCAGAGGCTCTCCGCGTCCAGGTTGGTGACGTGGCAGGGGGTCAGGGGGAGGGTCTGGGAGGATGGTGCGGTCTGGTCGCAGCCCAGCAGCAGGGTCAGCAGCATGACGGCTACGGTAACACCGACGCATGATGGCATCCGGTGCTCTGTGAGTGAGCCGACTGGGCGGGTTCCAGGGGAAGCGGCGACCAGTGTCCGGCTGGGGGGTCACAGGGGGAGCGACGACTGGAGGTGAGCGCAGCCGCGAAGCGGGCACTCAGCGAAATGAGTGCAGCCCCCCTCGAACGAGCGTCATGAGCCCTAAGCCGCTCAGAGCGGGTAGGGCGAAGTGATGCGAAGTGGCCAGAAAAAGAATGGCGCGGAGGATGGCGGTTCTCAGCGCATGGGTGAGGGAGGACCCTTCGGAATCGAGAGCCACGAGGCTGGGAGCGCCCCTGGCTGGGAAGACCGAAGGGCGAGCAGGACAGGTCGGCACTATCAAAAGCAGAGATGGGCGAATCCTTGAAGTCCTGCGGTGATTCCAACCCCGTCTCCGTCCTTGGGCGCTGATCGCTACGGGTCCCCTCCGCGGTCCGCGCTTCACTCCCTGTCGGCCAGCCATCTCAGTGGGTTGCCCCTTCTCTCAAGCCTCGGGTCGCTTGCTGCCTCCGGGGCCGCCAGAGAATCTGGCGTGGGCTGAGGGCGCCCCCCGGCCCTCCGACACGGCCCACTCCGGGCTCCCCTTGCGCGCGCCCGGGCGAACTGAGACTCCTGAACTGGCGATCCAAAACAATACATACAAACAAAATAGCAACCGTCTTCAGGCGGCTTTTTGAAGCGCCGTGTGAGTCAGCGCGCTTCGTTGCCTTCTGCTGATGACATTGAGGTGGATGAGCATCTTCCTCATTGCCGCAACCAGTGCGACCTT
>JBLHNG010000456.1:0-7163 GCA_047621685.1 Myxococcota bacterium
TCTGGCGTTCGGCCCCTCCGACACGGCCCACTCCGGTGTCCCCTTGCGCGCGCCCGGGCGAACTGAGACTCCAGATCAGGCGATCCAAAACAATACAATCAACAAAATTAGGGAGGAAGGCAGCCACCTGACCGGCTTCGTCGGACTCACCCCGTCCCCGTGCCTCTCCACGAATCGACAATCAGCCCGTCTGCGACCGGCACTTGTCGAACTTCATGGTCAGTGAAAGAAAAGGCAGCCACCTGACCGGCTTCGTCGGACTCCGCCCGTCTCCGTGCTCTCCATCCAGCTGTCTCACGCCCGCCTCCAGGCCTCAATCTGGCGGCGGTTGAGCAGCTCCGCTCAGAGCAGGCGCTCGGAATTTGACTCCCTGCTGCCCTCCAACAGGAACGATCTGACGCATACTGTCCCTCCTCGGAGTACACCATGCGCAGCCTCCCCATCCTCACCGTCCTCCTCCTCACCGCCTGCACCGGCGAGAAGCCCGACGTCATCGACACCGGCATCGCTGCCGAGGTCGACACCCCCGACGCCGACGCCGACGGGTACGACGCGTCTGAGGACTGTGACGACGCCAACTCGGTCGTAAACCCCGGTGCGGCCGAGATCTGCGACGGTGTGGACAACAACTGCGACGGCGTCGTCGATGAGAGCGTCACGACCACGTTCTACGCCGACACCGACGGCGATGGTTTTGGGGACTCCGAGGCGCCCACCGAGGCCTGCGAGCAGCCTGCCGGGTACGTGCCGATCGGAAACGACTGCGACGACACCAACGAGGAGGTCTACCCCTCCGCCCCCGAGCGCTGTGACGGCCTCGACAACAACTGCAACGGCGAAATCGACGAGGACCTCACCGAGTTCTGGTACGCCGACGCCGACGGGGACGGTTCCGGCGACCCGGACGCCGGCATCGAGACCTGCGATCCAAAGCAGGGCTATGTCGAGGCTGGTGACGACTGCGACGACACGGACCCCACCGCATTCCCTGGCGGCGAAGAGGTCTGCGACGAGTCCGACAACGACTGCGACGGCACGGTCGATGAGGGGGTGACCACCACCTACTACGAGGACGTCGACGCCGACGGCTACGGCCTCTCCGACACCACCGCCGAGTCCTGCGACCTCCCCACCGGCTACGCCGAGGAGGCCGGAGACTGCAACGACGGCGATGCAGCAATCAGCCCCGACGCCGAGGAGGTCTGCGATGGCGTCGACAACGACTGCGATGGCATCACCGATGAAGACGACGCCTCCGACGCCGTCACCTGGTACGAAGACGACGACGGCGATGGCTACGGCGATGCCACCGACGCCACGCTCGCCTGCAATCAGCCCTCCGGCCATGTCGCCTCCGACACCGACTGCGATGACAGCGACTCTGCCATCAACCCCGGCGCCACCGAGGTCTGTGACGGCGACGACAACGACTGTGATGGCACCACCGATGAAGACGACGCCGACGATGCCCTGACCTGGTACGAAGACGACGACGGCGATGGCTACGGCGATGCCAACGACGCCACGCTCGCCTGCGATCAGCCCAGCGGCCATGTCTCCGACGACACCGACTGCGACGACGCCGACAGCAACAACCACCCCGGGGCAGACGAGTACTGCGACGGCGACGACAACGACTGCGACGGCACCATCGACGAAGACGATGCCGTGGACACTGAGTCGTGGTTTGCCGACGACGACGGCGACGGCTTCGGCGACCCCGACTCCACCACCGACGCCTGTGATGCACCCAGCGGCCATGTCGCCGATAACACCGACTGTGACGACGCAGAGTCCACCACCAACCCCGACGCCGCCGAGGTCTGCGACGAGATCGACAACGACTGCGACGGCGACATCGACGAGGGCGCAGCCAACCCGACCACCTGGTACGCCGACGACGACAGCGACGGCTACGGCGATCCCGACATCACCACCGAGAACTGCGGGGCGCCGTCTGGCTACGTCAGCAACGACGAAGACTGCGACGACGGCAACAACACCATCAGCCCCGATGGCACTGAGGTCTGCAACGGTGAGGACGACGACTGTGACGGCGACATCGACGAGGATGTGGCCGACATGGAGACCTTCTACGCCGACGACGACGGCGACGGATTCGGCAACCCCGATGACACCACTGAGGACTGCGAAGCGCCCTCGGGATTCGTCGAGGATGACACCGACTGCGACGATGCGGAGTCCACCACCAATCCCGATGCCACCGAGGTCTGCGACGGAGACGACAACGACTGCGACGGGGTGGATGACAACGGCGTCCTGGGCACCGGGACGGCCTGTCCCGCGGAGGACTGCACCGAGATCCTCGCCGACGACAGCACCGCGTCAGACGGCGACTATGAGCTGGATCTGGGCACCTACACCTGTGACATGACCACTGACGGCGGTGGCTGGACGCTGGTGGGCGATGCGATGAGTGTCTACGGCACCGGCTACGACACCACCTACTACAACTCCGAGGGATTCAGCTGGAGCGAGGCTCTGTTTGTCTACAACAGCGGCACCGTCCACGCCCACTGCTCCTACCCCTCGGACATGACCGGCTGCAACAACCTCGGCTTCCAGTTTGCCAGCGAGAGCTGGGGCGTGCCGCTGAACTGGGGGAGCAGCATCTGCGGAATGTCGACCACCGACTACACAGGCGACACCAACTACGTCGGCGGCTACGACTTCTCGATCGCCCGCTCGGAGTCCACCGACACCGTGCGGCTGGGCACCCTGGAGGGCATCGCCTCCTGTACGACCTCCGACAACCCCGGCACCGCCTATGTCGACATCCTGGTGAGACACTGATGCGCGCCATTGAGCACCTCATCCTCCGCGGCTGGCTTCGCCTGGGCGCTCCCCGCCTCGTCAGCCACCCCGACGCCCCCCTCGACGAGCTCCTCCCCGACGCCCTCTCCCGGCTGGCCCCGGCCTACGGCGGCGAGGCGGTGCTCTCAGACGCCCTGAGCGGCGCGCTGCGTCGGGCGGCAGCGGTGGCCCTGGCCGAGACAAACGCCTACAGCGATCCGATGGCCCTCTTCCACGCCCAGGAGGCCCTGCTCGCCGCCAGCGAGCCGTTCAACGCGCTGGTGGCTGGCACCGAGCCGGTCAACCTGAAGCGGGCGCTGTCCATGACCCTCAACTCCGTCGAGGCGATCACCGGGATGGGCGATCCGCTGGTCGACGACACCCTCCGCGTGTTCGGCCGCGAGGTCCGCGAGGTCCTGCCCCGGGACGGTCCGCTGGCGTATGAGCCGGTCATCGCCCTGCTCATCGACTGGATCCCCCGCCTCCCCCCCGCCATCCGGTCTGCCGCCGAGCGCGACCAGGGCAGCGCCCACAGCATGCTCGGCCACCGCGATCAGGCCCGACAGCTGTTCGAGGAAGCCGGCGATCAGGCCCGGGTGCTTCTGGAGGAAGCCGACGGTGCCCTGGAGGAGCGGCAGTGGGAGCTGGGCGGCATCCTCGCCGGGCTGTGCGCGGAGGCTGCGGAGATGACCCACGACCACGCCCTCGCCGCCGCTGCCTGGCGCCGACGATCCAGCGCGGCCGAGCAGCAGGGCGACTACCGCTCCGCTGAGGTCTACCTGCGAAGCTCCTACCAGGCCGCAAAGCGCGCCCGGGACATCCGCGCGGAGACCGTTGCCCTGGAGGAGCTGTCCCGACTCGCCGCCGATCAGCAACGACTGGACGACGCCGTGGCCCTCCTGGGGCTGGTGTGGCGGCTGCAGCGAGCAGAGAAGAACGCCGCGGGACAGGGCCGGGCGCTGCGGCTGGCCGGGCGACTCCTCGCAGAGAGTGGTAGCCCGGGCCCGGGGCTGGTGATGCTGCTGGAGGCGCTGGAGCTGGCCGAGGTCTACGACCCCCACTCCGCCCACGGGCTCAAGCAGTACATCGTCGGCTTCCAGTACACCCTCAACGACCAGGAGTTCGCCAGCATCGAGCCGCTGTTTGAGCTTCCCCGCGAGCCACAGATCTGGCAGACATTCGCCGCAGCGCGGTGTCGGGCACCGGACGTGGTGGGATAGGCAGAGGTTTCGCCTCGGGCACAGAAGAAAAGGCGCAATCTCCGGTGGGATTCAATTAAAGTTCCCGGTGAATCTGCCCCCGGAGCCCACCATGATGTCCATCATTCTCACACTCCTCCTCGGCTGCGAGACCACCCCGCAGACCTCCTACTGCGAAGCCCTGTGTGACTGGGCCAGCGAGTGCGCCGCCGGAGAGCGGGACGTCGAGGACGGACTCGTCGATGACTGCCTGACCGCCACCGAGGCTGCCGAAGCCGACTGCGCGACCGCCTCCACCGATGGGGTCGCTGCGGGTGGCGGGCTGCTGACCACCTGCACCGACGCGGTCGATGCGGAGGCCGCAGCCGGGGAGTGCGGGGGCTTCACCGGGACGATCGACGAGCTGAAGGTCGCAACAACGCCGACGGAGTGCGTCTCCCAGGGTGCCGACGCCCAGGCCACCTTTGAGGTCGCCCGGGATGCGGTCGCCGAGACCAACGACCAGCTCTGCAGCCGGTTCACCACCACCTACTGCGAGGCCATGGACGCCTGCCTCATCAGTGAGCTGGGCGACATCCCCGACTCCGTGTGGGAGAACCTCGGCGGCTCTGCGGTGGAGCTGTGCCAGGACTCCCCGGGCATCGCGACCTTCACCACCTCCTGCACCGACGAGCAGCTCTACCTCCCCGAGGCCAGCCTCGAAGACGTCAACACCGCCCGACAGGGTGCCCGGGAGTGCATGCGGGGCTTCGACGCCGTCACCTGCAACGAGCTGCTCAGCGGAGACATCCCCAAGACCTGTGCGGCAGCGTTCACCTCCACCGATCAGGCGGTCGGCTTTGCGGGCGGGCTGCTGGACATCTCCGATCAGATCCGGGAAGCGGTGGAAGCCTCTCAGTAGGCCCCGACGGGGGATGTGTTTGAATGGGGACACCTCCCCCAGAGCCTGACATGGACATCCACCTGGACGTCCATGGTCTACGCCGCACCCAAACTTGAGCCCACTGTGTATCCGCTGCACCTCCGCATCGATGTCACCCCGACCGGGGACTGGCAGATCGCGCTGGGGCACCGGGACACCAAACCGGAAGGCGGCGTGCTCAGCGTGGAGGCCGTCGCTGGACTCCTGGATGCCGTGGTCGCTGCGGGCGATGTCTCTGGGCTCGATCCCTTCCTCAGCCCGGACAGCGACCTCGATCAGGTCGCGGCGGAGCGTCGGACGGGTCAGGCCCTCTCCGGTGTCCTCAACGCCAACCCCCGGCTTTCGGGTCTGTTCTCCTTCTACCTCGGACATGCAGACCAGGCCGGGTCGGAGCTGCTGCTCGCGATCGACGTCTCCGACCCGACCCTGCGCGCCCTGCCGTGGGAGCTGATCGCCCGAGACGACAGCAGCATCCACCTGGAGCGCGCCCGCCTCACCGTCGCCCGACTCGGCCCCGGCCCCCTGCGCATCCCGGCCCCACCTCGGGGTCTGCTCCAGTCGGTGGTCTGGTGCCCACAGCCCGACGAGCCGATCTCCGCCGGGCTCCTCGCCACCCTGACCGCCGCCGCCCGTCGCCACCACCAGCCCGACCCGATCCTCGCCGGGACACAAGCGCCTGATCCCGACGCGGTGGTGGTGCTCCACATCATCTGCCACGGACAGCGCCACCGGGATCAGCTCGCGCTGCTGTTTGATGAGACCGCCCGGGATGTCGACGGTGTTCTCCAGCAGCTCATCCCGCTCCTCCCGCAGGTCGATCTGGTCGTGCTGTCGGTCTGCGAGAGCGCTGTGGCCCTGCCGACGGAGCTGGAGGGCATGGTCGGTCAGCTGCTCAGCCACGGCGCAACGGCGGTGGTCGCGCCCTGCGGGCCCCTCGCCGCTGAGGCCGCGGGGGCGTTCCTCGACGGCCTCACCGATGCAATCGTCGCGGGCGGGTCGCTGATCGGGGTGGTCGGGGCGGGCCGACGAGCGGTCCGCACACTGTCGCTGCCCTGGCCCGACGCCCGCTGGTCCCGACTCCAGCTCACCCTCTCCAGCCTCCAGCCCCCCGACCTCCTGATGTGGCAGGGCTGGCGACCAGAGGGCTGGCCCCGTCCCGACGCGGTGATCTCCCGGCTGCTTCAGCAGGCCCGCACCCTCGCTGATTCCAGCGGCTTCGTCGGCATCGAGCACCTCCTCCTCGCCCTCGCCAGCGTCCCCGCAGTGGGCTTCATGAAGCGCATCTGTCACCTCTGCCTCGCCCGCAAGGCCCGGCTCACTGAGCGGCTCGCCGGCCTGACCATCGGCCCCGGTGAGCCGGACTGGCGCGGCACCCCCCGGCTGAGGTCACTGGCCGACGCGCTGCAGCCGGGCTTCTCCCTCGACGACCTCTGGGAAGCGCTCTGCCTGAACAGCGCACCGCTCATCGAGCACCTCCTCGGCGGCCCCCTGGCTCAGAGCGGGCCCGGCGACTTCGAAACCACCGCCCCGGCACAGCTCCTCACCATCAGCGGCCTGAACGCCGTCGGGCTTGAGGTCCTCGGCGGCCCCGAGGACGGTCACTGCATCTTCCCCCGCCCCGGTGCGCTCATCGGGCGCTGGAGCGAGCCCGCCCGCTGCGATCACCCCCTCTACAGCACCTGCCTGCTGTGGGATCGCCGGCTGTCCCGAGCACACCTCCGCTGGGAGGGCGGCGGTCAGGTCCGCTTCCTCTCCGCCGGTCTTCACCTCCGCCCCGGCTTCCCCCCTGCCCAACTCAAGCAGGCCCGGCTCTCCGTCGGGGACATCATCCAGCTCGGAGATGCCACCCTGCTCCGAGGGATCGATGAGGTCACACCATGACTGCGGTATGCTCGCAGGCGAGGTGTGGCGTGCTCTGGACGGACTTTGTCGAGGTCCACAATGAACGGCGGACGGCGGTCCTGGGGGCTGCGGCGTCTCTGCTTGCGGGCGATCCCGCCGACGCGGTTGCGCTCCTCGGATCGTGGCGCTTCTCCACCGACCCGGCTCTGGTGCTCCGCGTGCTCTCCGCGCTGACCAACGCGCCCCCCCACCCCGACGACCGCTCGCGCCAGATCCTGCTCGCGCCCAGCCTCTCCGCCATCGGCACTGAGGGCGACCTCGCGCTCTGGCTGCATCGAGAGAAGCTCCCAGAGATCGGCACCGGCGCAGTCCCCGACACCCTGCTG
>JBLHNG010000457.1:0-7142 GCA_047621685.1 Myxococcota bacterium
CCCGCTGAGATGCTGAACATGGAGATGCAGCTTGAGGGTGACCTCGGCATCGACTCCATCAAGCGCGTTGAGATCCTCTCCGCGATGCAGGAGCGTGCTCCCGGTCTGCCGGAAGTCGACGCTGGAGCCATGGCCTCCCTCCAGACACTCGGCCAGATCGCCGACTACATGGGCGCACAGCTCAATGCAACCGCCCCGACTCCGACCGCTGCCCCCGCCGCCCCGTCCCGCGACCTCCAGGCCCTGCTGCTTGAGGTGGTTGCCGAGAAGACGGGCTACCCCGCTGAGATGCTGAACATGGAGATGCAGCTTGAGGGTGACCTCGGCATCGACTCCATCAAGCGCGTTGAGATCCTCTCCGCGATGCAGGAGAAGGCACCCGAGCTTCCCGAGGTCGACGCCGGCGCAATGGCATCCCTCCAGACCCTTGGACAGATCGCCGACTACATGGGCGCACAGCTCGGCGACACTGCCGCCGCAGCAGCACCGGCCCCGGTCGTCGCTGAGGCAGCCCCCACAGCCCCGGCGGTCGACCTCGGACGCTACGCCCTGGAGGCCATCGAGGCCCCGGCGGCTGGCATGACGACTCCTGGCCTGCTCGACGGGCAGCGGGTGGTGATCACCGACGACGGCGCTGGCGTTGCTGCTGCACTGGCAGAGGCGCTCATCGCCCGGGGTGTCCCGGCTCGCACCGTGGACGATGTCCCGGCCAACGCAGAGGTGCTCATCTTCCTCGGCGGCCTGCGTGCGGTCTCTTCAGATGCCGACGCCGCCGCGATCAACCGCGAGGGCTTCGACGCTGCCAAGGCTGTCGCCGCCCGATTCGCCGAGTCTGGCGGGGTGCTGGTCACCGTGCAGGACACCGGCGGAGCGTTCGGCTTCACCCCGATCCCCGCGCACCGGGCCTGGCTGTCCGGTCTGGCCGCCCTCGCGCGGACCGCTGCACAGGAATGGCCTGCTGCACAGGTCCGCACCATCGACCTGGAGCGTGGTGAGCGCAGCGCGGCCGCCTTGGCTTCCGCCCTCGCTGACGAGCTGCTCGACGGTGGCCCGGAGCGCGAGGTCGGGCTGTCTGCTGACGGCACCCGCCGCATCCTCCACGATGTGCGCCTGCCCGCCCCGACCGGCGCCCTGATCCTCGGTGCATCGGATGTGGTGGTCGTCTCCGGTGGTGCCCGGGGTGTGACCGCCAGCTCGGTCATCGCCCTCGCCGCCGCCACCGGCGCGAAGTTCGCCCTGCTCGGCCGCACTCCGCTGGTCGACGAGCCCGCCGCCTGCCAGGGCGCCACCAACGACGCTGGCCTCAAGCGCGCCCTGCTCGATGCTGCCCGGTCCGCAGGAGCGCTCCCCACCCCCGCTGCCCTCGGCCGTCAGGTCCGCCAGATCCTCGCCAACCGCGAGATCCGGGGCACCATCAAGGCCATCGAGGCTGCCGGTGGGGCCGCCCGCTACATCTCCATCGACGTCACCGACACCGACGGACTCGCCAGCGCGCTGTCGGATGTCCGCGGAGACTGGGGACCGATCACCGGCATCATCCACGGTGCGGGAGTCATCAACGACAAGCTCATCGCCGAGAAGTCCGGCGAGGACTTCGACTGGGTGTTCCACACCAAGGTCGGCGGCCTCACCGCGCTGCTGTCCGCCACCGCCGACGACCCGCTCAAGGCGCTGGTGATGTTCTCCTCCGTCGCTGCCCGCTGCGGCAACCGCGGCCAGGTCGACTACGCCATGGCCAACGAGGTCCTCAACAAGGTCGCACAGGCCGAGTCCGCTTCCCGGGGCATCGCGGTGCGCTCCCTGGGCTGGGGTCCGTGGGAAGGCGGCATGGTCAGCCCGCAGCTCAAGGCCCACTTTGAGTCGCTGGGGGTCACCCTCATCCCGCTCAAGGAAGGGGCGGACATGCTGGTCGACGAGCTTCGTGCCGACGCCGATCGCGTCGAGCTGGTCCTCGGCGGCGCACCCCGTGCAGAGGCCCTGATCTCTGAGGGCGGTGCTGCCGAGCAGCGCATGGAGCTGCGCGTCGATCGCGCCAGCCACCCCTACCTCACCGCCCACGCCATCGACGGCACCCCGGTCGTCCCGGTTGTGCTGGTGGTGGAGTGGTTCGCCCGTGCGGCGGCCAGCTTCAAGCCTGGCCTCACCCTCACCGGGCTCTCTGAGGTCAAGGTGCTCAGCGGCATCCGGCTGACGAACTTCGACACCAGCGGCGACCGCTTCCAGGTCTCCTGCCGCCAGCTCTCCAACGGCGACGGCGCGACCGTGGCCCTGGAGCTTCGCGGGATCGACGGGCGGCTGCACTACACCGCCACCGCCCGGCTGGTCGTCGACCGCATCGCGCCGGATCACACCGCGCCGAAGCTGAGCCTGGAGGACTGGGGAGGCCAGCCCATCTACGACAGCGACGTGCTGTTCCATGGCCCGGACTTCCAGGTCCTCCGCGAGGTCGAGGGGCTCTCCGATGATGGCATCTCCGCAGTACTCGACGGGGTGACGACGATCGGCTGGTCCGGCAAGAACTGGCGCACCGACCCGGCAGCGTTCGACGGCGGACTCCAGCTCGCCCTGCTCTGGTCACAGCGGGTGCTCGGCGGGGCCTGCCTGCCCACCGGCATCGGCGAGGTCCTCACCTGGACCGACACGCCCTCCACCGGCGGACTCCGCTGCGTGCTCAAGGGCCGCACGGTCAGCCGGGGCAAGGCCGTCTCCGACCTCGCCTTCCTCGACAGCGACGGGCAGCTCATCGCCGAGCTAAACGGGGTGGTCACCCACCTGCTGCCGGGTCGGGACTGAGCCGGAGCATCAGGGACTGACATGACCTCGTTCTCACCAATCGCCATTGTCGGGCGCGCTGCGGTGCTGCCCGGCGCCCTCTCCGTCGAGGCGCTGTGGGAGCAGGTCTCCCGGGGTGCCGACCTCACCTCGGATGCCCCCCCGGATCGCTGGGGCATCGCGCCCCAGGACATCCTCTGCGACGATCCAGACCACGCCGGAGACCGCACCTGGAGCAAGCGGGGCGGCTACGTCCGTGGCTTCGAAGACATCTTCGACCCGGAAGGCTTCGCGCTGTCCGCCACCGAGATCCAGCGCCTGGATCCGCTGTTCCAGTGGACCCTGCACACCGCCCGCGCAGCCCTCCAAGACGCCGGCATCACCAGCGGCGAGCGAGTCGGGGCGATCTTTGGCAACCTCTCGTTCCCCTCTGCCGGGCTCTCCCGCTACGCCGAGTCTCAGTGGCTCGCTGAGGCACTCTCCGACGACGCCCGGGAGCGCCTGGGGCATCCAACGGTCGATCCACGCAACCGGTTCATGTCCGGCCTCCCCGCGCTGCTGCTGCGGCGGGCCCTGTCGCTGACCGAGCCGTGCTTCACCCTCGACGCCGCCTGTGCCAGCTCCCTGTACGCCATCAAGATGGCCTGTGACCAGCTCCACGACGGCGACGCCGATGTGATGCTCGCCGGGGCGGTCAACTGCAGCGACGACCTGTTCATCCATGTTGGCTTCTGTGCACTCAGCGCGATGAGCCGCACCGGGCAGAGCCGCCCGTTCCATGCCGGAGCAGACGGCCTCGTCCCTGCTGAGGGTGCGGCGTTTGTCGCCCTGAAGCGCCTGGAGGACGCCGAGCGTGACGGCGACACCATCCACGGGGTCATCCGTGGGGTCGGGCTCGCCAACGATGGTCGGGCGCGCGGGCTGCTGGCTCCCGCCGAGGAAGGTCAGATCCGGGCGATGCAGCAGGCGTATGAAGTCAGCGGCGTGGATCCGTCTGAGATCACCCTGCTGGAGTGCCATGCAACCGGCACCCCGGTCGGAGACGCCACCGAGGTCCGCAGCAGTGCGGCGGTCTTCGCCAACAACCCCGGCCTGCCGCTGGGCTCGCTGAAGTCGAACACCGGCCACCTCATCACTGCTGCCGGGACCGCTGGGCTGATCAAGGTCCTCGGGGCAATGGCCGCCGGAGTCCGTCCGCCGACCCTTCACGTCGAGGATCCCAACCCCGCCCTGTCTGGCACCCCGTTCCGCCTGCTGACCGCCGCAGAGCCCTGGGAAGGCCGTCGCATTGCGGGCGTCTCGGCGTTCGGGTTTGGTGGCAACAACGCCCACCTCATCGTCGAGCAGTACCCCCTCGCCTCGACCGCCGAGCTGACCGCCCCCCGCAGTCGCCCGGAGATCGCGGTGGTCGCCATCGGCATCGCAGCGGGCAGTGCCGGGGATCATCCCTCCTATGTCGACGCCATGCGCCGCGGCTTCGCAGGGCATGATCGGGCCACCGCTGAGATCACACTCGACCTGAAGGGCATGAAGTTCCCGCCCAACGATCTGAAGCGAGCGCTCGGCCAGCAGCTCCTCATGATGGCCGTGGCCGACGAGGCCCTCGCACAGACCAGTCCCCTGCCCCGAGACACCACCGGGGTGCGGGTCGGCATGGGCGCAGACCCGGAGGTCGCCCGCTACGGCGCCCGCTGGCGGCTGTCGACCTGGGGGCGTCAGCTCTCGGCGGACCCGTCCTGGGTGGATGCGGCTCGGGAGGGCTTCGTGCCGCTGCTGAAGGCCGCGGGCGTGCTCGGGACCATGCCGAACATCCCAGCCAACCGCCTCAACAGCCAGTTCGACCTCGCCGGTCCGAGCTGTGTGTTCTCTGCGGAGGAGCACTCCGGTCTGGTGGCTCTCCAGTCCGCGATCCGCGCGCTGCAAGTGGGCGAGCTGGATGCTGCGCTGGTCGGTGCGGTGGATCTCAGCGTCGAGCCGGTCCATCAGGCTGCCGCCGCGGTCCTGCTCCGTCCCGACCAGCAGACTCCCGGCGATGCCGCGGTGGTCCTCATCCTCAAGCGCCTGCCGGATGCTCACAAGGCCGGGGATCGCATCTTCGCGGTGCTCGGCGGACCGGGCGGGCCCACGCTTCCCGAGCCCGCCATCGGCCACGCCCATGCCGCCTCCGGGCTGCTCGCTGTTGCCACCGCGGCCCTCAGCCTCCACCACCGCGTTGATGCTACCGGACGCCCGGTCACCGCCGACCGGGCCACAGTCACCGTCGAGGCGATGGAGGGCAACCACCAGACCTGGCACCTCTACCGCCCCACCGCCGCTGCCCCCGAGCTGGTGGTCTACACCGGCGCGGATCGAGACGGCGTGCTCGATGCCCTGCGCGCGGATCGACGCGGCGGAGACGGCCCGGCCCGGCTGGTCCTGGTCGCAGAGAGCGCCGGGGAGCTGTCCGAGCGCACCCTCCGGGCTGAGCGTCACCTCGTCGGCGGTGCTCCAGCCGGTGAGGGCGTTCACTTCCGGGCAAGCCCGGTTGTCGGCGAATTGGCGTTCATGTTCACCGGGGCCGGGCTGACCTACCCCGGGCTCGGCACCGAGCTGCTCGCCGCCATCCCCGAGCTGTCCGATCGCCTCGGCTTCCCTCACCTCACCGAAGCCCTCACCGTCCCCGACGATCCCACCCCGCTTGAGATGCTGTGGGGTGCCTCCGCGCTGTGCCAGCTCCACGCAACGCTCAGCCGGGACATCCTCGGGCTGACCCCCGATGCGGTGATCGGCTACTCGTCGGGCGAGACCAACGCCCTGCTCGCCATGGGCGCCTGGCGCGACCTCGACGCCCTGTACACCGACACCCACACCTCCGGGCTGTTCTCTGAGGCCCTCGCCGGAGACTTCACCGCCGTCGCCTCCGCCTGGGGGGTGGATCAGGTGGACTGGTCGGTGTGGAGCGTGATGGTCGACGAGGACGAGCTGGCCCCGCTGCTGGCCGACGAGCCCCGGGTCCACCTCGCGATCCGACACACCACCGGGGATCTGGTCATTGCTGGAGAGACCGCGCGCTGCCAGCACATCCTCCACGCCCTGCCCGGTCGGCGATACCGTCCGCTGGACTACAACCTCGCGGTGCATGTGCCCGAGCTGTCCGCAGTCTCCTCGGACTGGCTCGCCCTGCACCGTCGGGAGACGTTCCCGGTCCCCGGCGTGCGCTTCTACCGCACCGCAGATGCCACTCCCTACACCCCCGACACCGAGTCCGCCGCCCAGGCCATCCACGCCCAGGCGCTCACCACGCTCGACCTCACCGGCGTCATCGAGCGTGCCTGGTCCGACGGGGTGCGGGTGTTCGTTGAGCATGGCCCGCAGGCGATCTGCGCGAGCTGGATCCGACGCATTCTCGGCGAGCGAGAGGCCGTGGTGGTCTCTCTGGACCGCCGTGGGCGCGGGGTGCGGCAGGTCTTCGAGGCCGTCGCCGCCCTGCTCGCCGCCGGAATCTCCGTCGATGTCGACGCCCTGACCGCCCGGTTCGTCCGCGCGACCACCCCGCCGCCGGTCCCCCGACCCGCGCCGGCCATCCCGCTTCGCTTCTCCGCACATCCCGATCCGGTGTCGATCCCGACGCTTCGGATCAAGAAGCCACATCCCCGGCCCGTGTCGACCGGTGCGCCCATCAAGCCACCGATCCCGGCCCCCAGACTCGCTGAGGCTCCCATGGAATCCACCAACGGCCGTCAGGCCATGGCCCCCGCCCCCGCGCTGCCCTCCGCCTTCGATGATGCACCGGTCGCCCCGCTGCCTGCTCCGTCGACTCCGGTGGCCGCCCAGCCGGTGGCCGCCCAGCCGGTGGCCGCCGCGCCGACGTCGTCTGACCCGATGGGTCCCATCTACGCCCGCCACCAGGCCCACGTCGCACAGCTCGCCGGGATGCATCAGGAGTTCGTGGCCGCCCAGGCCCGGCTCCACCAGCAGTTCATGCAGTCCCGCCAGAACATGATGATGGCCCTCCTCCACCAGCAGGCTCAGCCGGCGACTCAGCCGTTCGTGCACGCGAGACCAGCCCCGGAGTCCGCCCAGCCGGTGCCCGCCCAGCCGGTGCCTCAGCAGCTTGTACGCGCAACGCCAGTGCCCGCTCCGGTCGTCCGTCCCTCGGCTCCGAAGCCAGCCGTCGCAGCAAAGCCAGTCGTCAGGCCGACACCAGCGAAGCCCGCGCCGAGGCCCGTCGCCAGGCCGACTCCGAAGCCCGTCGCCGCGAAGCCCGCAGCCCCTCCACGTCCCGGCCACACACCCGGCCACACCGTGCCCGCCCATGGCCCCACCCCCACCGGCCTCACGCTGAACCGCCAGCAGCTCCACACCCACTCGTCGGGCAACATCTCCGAGAT
>JBLHNG010000458.1:0-7134 GCA_047621685.1 Myxococcota bacterium
CGTCTACGACCGGCACTTGTCGAACTTCAGGGTCAGTGAAAGAGAAGGCAGCCACCTGACCGGCTTCGTAGGACTCACCCCGTCCCCGCGCCGGGTCACGAATCAGCAATCAGCCCGTCTGCGACCGGCACTTGCTGAACTCACCGGCGGGTCCGTGGGGCAGCCACCTGACCGGCTTCGTAAGACTCACCCCGTCCCCGTATCGCTCCCCGAATCGACAATCAGCCCGTCTACGACCGGCACTTGTCGAACTTCAGGGTCAGTGAAAGAGAAGGCAGCCACCTGACCGGCTTCGTAGGACTCACCCCGTCCCCGCGCCGGGTCACGAATCAGCAATCAGCCCGTCTGACGACCGGCACTTGCTGAACTCAACGGCGGGGACACGGAGCCAGCCACCCGACCGACTCCGGATGCCTCCGCCCGTCTCCGTGCCTCTCCCCCAATCAGCAATCAGCCCGTCTGCGACCGGCACTTGCTGAACTCACCGGCGGGTACACCAGCCGCCTCCCCCTCCTCAAAGCCCAACCATCACTGTCAGCGAGCTCGCCACCGTGCGCTCCCAGCGCTCATGGGCATACGCCATCGAGAACCCGTCACGGGGCACGCTCAGCTCCAGGTCGAAGCTGCAGTCGACGGTGTAGGTACCCGGCACAGCAAGGACAGTCCAGCGGGAGACGTCCTCCTGGACCTGGAGGTGCTCCCCGGGGGCAAGGACCGCCCAGGTGCTCAGGCCGCCGAGGTCCATGTCGGTGCCGATGTCCGGTAGGGCACCGCTGGGACCAGTGACCACGAATGAGAACCGGTTGTCCCGCCCGGCCCCACGATACCGACCACCGAGGGTGATCGCCACCGGGGCATCCCCCCGGTTCTCCAGGGTGATCACCACCACCATCGCGCCGCCGACGGTCCAGTCCGCAGACTCGAACCGCACCTGGAGCCCCTCATCGAGACGGGTGCGGTCCTTGCGGGGAATCGAGAGGCGACTGGAGAGGATGCTCGCCTCTGCCGGGGTCAGCTCGAAGCTCGCGCTGGTGGCGAGCATGTCCTGGCCGACACTGGTGGCAGCGATCAGACGACCGCCGATGGTGAGGCAGGCCCAGCTGTCAGGCGGAAGGAGCAGCTCCAGCATCAGCCGGTAGCGCTGGTTGTCATTGTCGACAGAGAACAGCCAGCCCTCTCCCAGCGCCAGCGTCCGGCCCTTCTCATAGCCACCGGTGTCGGTCCGTATACAGCTGAACACACCGTCAGTGGCGTGGGCCTGGGTCAGCATGCTGAGGAGGGGGAGCACCCTCTGACTCTACCCGGCTGCAGGCCCCACGCCCGGGGCTAAGTCCGACCGCCGGGAGCCAGGGGATGATCGATGCCAGCCTCAGCGAAGGTGACCATCTCGTTCATCGTGCGACACGCCGCGGAGATGAGCCCGACCGCCAGTGCGGCGCCAGAGCCCTCGCCGAGGTGCAGGCCGAGGTCGAGCAGCGGGGTGACGCCGAGGGCGTCCAGCAGCGGGGCCGCGCCGGGCTCCGAGGAGCAGTGCGAGGCGATGAGGTAGGGCTGCACGGACGGGGTGCGGCGGAGGGCGACCAGGGCGGCCGCGCAGGTGATGAAGCCGTCGAGGACCACCGCCACACCGCGATCCGCAGCGGCCTCAATGACCCCGACCAGTCCGGCGATCTCATAGCCGCCGAGCCGCCGGAGGACCTCGCTGGGGTCGGAGAGGTGGTCGCGGTGCAGGGCGAGAGCGGCATCGACAGTGGCGATCTTGCGCTGCCGGGTCTGGCTGCCCACACCGGTGCCTGGTCCGACGACCTCAGCGGCCTCCCGACCAAGCAGGGCAGCAGTGAGGGCGGCGGCGGAAGTGGAGTTGCCGATTCCCATCTCGCCCACCGCGACGAGGTCCACCTGGCTCAGCCCCTCCAGCAGCGACCGACCAGCAGCGACAGCGCTCGCACACTCCTCAGCGGTCATCGCGGGCTCATGGCGCAGGTTGCGGGTGCCCCGGCGGACCTTGTGGTGGGTCAGCCCGGTCGCGTCTCCGAAGTCGTGGTCCACCCCGAGGTCTGCCACAGACACCGACAGCCCGACCTCCCGGGCGATGGCGGAGACCGCGGAGGCACCGGCGATGAACTGGTAGACCATGCGCGCAGTGACTTCGGGGCGGTAGGCGCTGACCCGCTCTGCACAGACCCCATGATCGCCAGCCAGCAGCAGCAGGTGGCGGTCCTGGCAGCGGGGGTGGATGCGCCCCTGGATGCCGCAGAGCTTCAGGGCGACGTCTTCGAGCTTGCCGAGGCTTCCCGGGGGGCGGGTGAGGTCGGCGTTTCGGGCAATGGCCGCCGGCGGTGGGGCGAGATCGGGAGCGGGGATGGGGGCTGGGGTGGGCGGGGTGCTCGGGCCGGTCTGTCCCCAGGTCTCCGAGAACACCAGGGACGCCAGCGACTCCCGGCTCCGCCAGCCCACCCGCTCCAGCATCGGGGTCTGGGGGAAGGCGATGGGGTAGCCAACGGTGAGGTAGGCCACCGGCACGATGTGGTCGGGGATGCCGAGCAGCTCGCGGATGACCGGCGGCTCCATGATGCTCATCCAGCCCACTCCGACTCCCTCCGTCCGCGCAGCCAACCAGAAGTTCTGCACCGCGAGGCAGGTGGAGTAGACGTCGGTCTCGGGAATGGTGGATCGGCCGAGGACGTTGCTCCCGCCGCGAGTGGTGTCGCAGGTGATGAGGACGTTGAGGGGGGCGTCGAGGATGCCCTGGAGCTTGAGCGCGAGGTAGGTCTGCTGGCGGTCGCCGTCGTACTGCGCTGAGGCTGCCGCGCTGACGGCCTTGAAGTGATCGTGGATGCGCTGACGGCGCTCGACTTCCCGGATCAGCAGGAAGTTCCAGGGCTGCATGAAGCCGACCGAGGCCGCGTGGTGAGCGGCATCGAGGATGCGCCAGAGGACGTCATCGGGGATTGGCTCGGGGCGATAGGTCCGGATGTCCCGGCGGGCATAGATCGCCCGATAGACCGCACGCTGCTCTGACGCTGAGAAGTCCGACACACACCCTCCACCGCTGGCTCAGAGGCTGTATCCTCCGTCTGCACTGATGACCTGTCCGGTGACATAGGCCGAGCGGCGAGAGGCGAGGAACAGGACGACCTCGGCCAGCTCATCGGCACTTCCGAGGCGCTTCAGCGCGGTGTTGCGCTTTGCTGCGGCTTCCCACTTCTCTGAGAATTCGGTCTCTCGGAGGCGAAGAAACTGACCGGCCTCGATGACCCCGACCGCCACCGCATTTGCCCGGACACCGTGCCGCCCTTCCTCCCGAGCGACCCCTCGGATGAGGGCCTCAACAGCGGCCTTGGGGGCGACGGAGAGGATGTCTCCGGGCGGATAGCGGCGCACACCGGCGCTGGAGAGGGCGACGAGGGCGCCAGCACTGGCCCGGAGGTGGGGCAGGCTGGCGGAGACGAGGTGGAAGACGCCGGCGAGGTCGGCGAGGACGACGTCCTGCCACTGCTTTGGTGTGACCGCTGCGATGGCGGGCTGGGGGAGGTCGGGGCCAGCGGCACAGATGATGGCGTCGATGGCGCCGAGCTGCTCGGAGACGGCGGTGAGGCAGCGGGTGACGGACTCGGCATCGGTGAGATCGAGGGGCAGGGCCAGCGCACGACGCCCGATGGCCCCGATCTGCGCGGCGAGGTCTTCGCCCGCGACCCGGTTGTTTCGATACGTCAGGGCAACATCGGCACCCCGCCGGGCAGCCAGCAGGGCAATGGCCTGTCCGATGCCGCCGCTGCCGCCGATGACGACCACGACCTGTCCTGCGAATTCCATGCTCATGCCATGCCTCCAGCCAGTGCGATGAAGAAGACCACCTCGACCACCTCAACCGCAGCGCCGTAGACGTCTCCGGTCAGTCCGCCGAGCAGGGCGTGCATGCGCGCCGCCAGCAGCAGCCCGGCGACCAGCGCCAGCCCGGCCGCCCACCAGCCGCCCAGCGCACCGAGCACGCCGAGCACCACCAGCCCACCCCCGACAACCTCCAGCCACCCCGCCCCGGTCGCCATCGCCTGCCCGGTGCCTGCGGGTCGGGCGTAGGGAAACGCTGCCGCGAGCAGGACCGCGGTCCACCGGGAGAGCACCAGTGCTGGCAGCAGCACCATCGGCAGCGCCGGTCCGGCCTCGGCCAGGGCGAGGATCTTCAGCACCATCACACTCACCAGACCCACCGCCCCAAGCGCCCCGACCCGTGGATCCTTCATCACCGCCAGACGCTTCTCGGTGTCTCCGAACACCCCGAGGGCGTCGAAGCAGTCTGCGGCCCCGTCGAGGTGGAGGCCGCCGGTCAGCCCAGCGAGCCCAGCGACCACAATCGCGGCGATCAGCAGCGGGGAGAGTGTGCCGGTGAGCAGGTGCGCGACGCCAAGCAGGGGGATGGCGAGGAGCAGTCCGACGAGGGGAAACCACACCATCGACCGGGCCATCTCGCCGCCCTCAGGCATGACGAGGGGGGTCGGGATTCGGGTGAGGAAGCCCAGCGCGAGGAAGAAGGTGCGCACGTCAGAGGACCGGCTCGACCGGGCCAGGCTTGAGCCGCAGCAGCATGCCCATCGCGCCGAAGTAGACCGACTGCGCCGCTGCCGCGAGGGCCTGGTGGGCAAAACCAGCCTCGTCCCTAAACCTTCGGGAGAGGGCATTGGCGGGGACGATCCCGAGGCCGACCTCGTTGGTCACCACGATGACATCGAACGGTGCGGACGCAATGGCGGCGATGAGATCAGCGACGTGGGCCTGGATGTCGGCCGTCTCCGCCAGCAGCAGGTTGGTCAGCCAGAGGGTGAGGCAGTCGAGGAGGACCACGTCACAGTCGGTCTGCGCTCGGATGCAGCCTGCGACCGCCAGGGGCTCCTCGACGGTGTGCCAGGTGTCGTCTCGCTCGTCTCTGTGGCGGGTGATGCGGGCGATCATCTCGTCGTCCCAGGCCTGCGCGGTGGCGATAAACACCCGCCGCGGCCCGGTACGCTCGGCCAGGGTCAGCCCGAGGGTGCTCTTGCCGGAGCGTGCTCCGCCCCCGATGAAGATCAGCGCGCCCATGTGTCCCCTCCCCTCAGCTCGATGCAGTCAGCGCACCCACAGCGACCAACTCATCGAGTATCTCGCTGGCCTGCTCGGTGGTGAGAGAGAGCGCCGCGCTGGCTTCCTGGAGACCGGCGGACAGGGCTCGGAGCAGCTCGACGGCCACCGGCTTCACCGGGATCGGCGTGACCGGCCCCTCCCAGAGCAGCCAGCCCGTCGGGACCACCCGCCCGGCGCGGAGGGTGCGCACAGTGCCGGGGAGAACCATGGCATCGGCGAGCTGGCGGAGTCGGGGACCGGGCTGACCGGGCGGTGGCGGGGAGAGCAGCTCGGTGAAAGCGGGCGCACCCGGGGCCAGCAGGCCGGCGCGACCGTAGCGAAGGACGGACGCCTGGGCCGGCCCACCCTCCAGGCGAAGCTCTCCGACGGCGAGCTGGTAGGCTGGAAGCTCTGGCAGCGGATCGGTGATGACCGCAGCCTGAATCTCTCCGCGGATCAGCACCCGGCAGACCGCAGCGCGATCCGCGACAAGCTGTGCACCAGTCAGGACGCGGTGAGGCGGGAGGTCCTCGGGCAGCATCAGCGGCATCGGGGACTCGCCGAGCATGGTGAGGATCTCTGAGCGCCGGGTGAGCACCGCCAATGCGACGCCGTCGTGGTGATCCTGCCAGCGATCCCGGGCGGTGGCAGACAGCGCGGCCAGGGGCCAGGTGTCCAGCCATGCCTGGAGCCAGTCCGCTGCCGCTGCCGGACCCTCGGACTCCAGGACCGCGATCATCTGCTTGCCGAGCGCGGCGCGCATGCCCCTCATGGTGCCAGCCTCGACTCGACCGCCGGTCCACCAAACGCCGGCACCCAGAGGTTGCTGTAGACCGGCACCTCCTGATCCGCGAGATCGCTCAGCGGGGTGGCCCGGGACAGGGAGCGGTAGTCGGGATGACCCGACGAGTAGAGGATCGCGACGGGGTGATTCGGGGGGTAGTCGGCCAGAAGACGATCTCGGAGGGCGGCCAGCATCGAGGTGCTTCCATGCGTCTGGAGGGCCTCGGAGCCCTGGGAGAACTCCCCGAGCTGGCAGAGCAGCGCGGGGGCGGTCGGGTTGATGGCGATGCCGTCAAATCCGATGTTCCAGGCCGAGTAGAGCTGGAGCCCCCGGTGTCCGGTCCACAGCACCTGATCGAGCACCAGATCCACGAACGACAGCCCGTGGATGAGCCGGACCGGTCGGCCATCGGCGCGGATCAGCAAGGCGGCGTCGTTGATGAACAGCGGGCTGCCAGCGACGAGGTAGAGGACATCAATGTCGTCCTCGAATGCCCGGCGAAGCAGCATCGCGGCCAGATCCCGGTACAGGGTGGGTCGGTCAACGCCGGGCAGGTTGTAGAGGTAGTCCAGCGAGCGGACCTCCAGCTGCGGGGCCACCGAGGCAGCGATCTGCCGGGCATGGGCGAGACCGTAGGCGCGGGCGTGCGGCGGGGCCTGGCTCAGCGCAGCGATGGCCTCGGCGGTGAGGTGCTCTGGACGGGCCGGCCCGAGTCCGACGATGGTGAGGCTGCCCATGACTTCTCTACTCCTCCGCTCCGGTCCGGACAGCGGTCAGCACCCCGAGGCCAGCGAGCAGGACATAGGCCAACATGAACATCGGCCCACCGATGTGGCGCCCTGCTTCTTCGGCCTCTTCCTCGATCAGCGCGAGCTCCCCACCCTGGGCGCTGGCGGGAGACAATTGCAGAAGGAGGACGACCAGACTCATCGCAGCCGAGGGTAACACAGGCTCTCCCAGCCGCTCACTCGATGCTCTTCTTCAGCTCTTCGAGGCGGGCATCCAGGACGCTGCGCAGCGGGTGGCTGCTGGTGCTCGGCGGGGCCTTCTCCTGCTCAATGCGCTGGACCTGGACCTCGTCGAGGCGAAAGATCCGGCTGAGCGCGGGGATGCGGACCTGATCGTTGCGCAGGACGACCGCCCGATACACCAGACGACGCGGAGGGAGTCGGACGTGCAGGATGGTGCCCGGTGGCGGTGGGCGCCCGGAGTCGGGGCGGTGGGATCGACGGTGGTTGATGTCCTGCATCCAG
>JBLHNG010000459.1:0-7126 GCA_047621685.1 Myxococcota bacterium
CGGCCCCCGGGGTGCCTGGACTCGTCGGTGACACCCCGGCAATGCGGGCGCTCTACCAGACCGTTCACGCCTTCGCCCCGATGCCCTGGCCTGCCCTCATCCTCGGGGAGACCGGCACTGGCAAGGAGGCCATCGCCCGCGCACTGCACGCCCTGTCTCCCCGCCGCGACGAACCGTTTTTGGCCGTCAACTGCGGCGCCATCGTGGAGAGCCTCGCGGAGAGCGAGCTGTTTGGCCATGAGAAGGGAAGCTTCACCGGTGCGGACGCCCGGCGGGACGGGCTGATCACCCGGGTCGGCGAGGGCACGCTGTTTCTCGATGAGATCGGGGAGCTGTCGGGCACCCTCCAGGTCAAGCTCCTCCGGGTGCTCCAGGAAGGCACCTACGAGCGGGTCGGGGGCAGCCAGACCCTCCGGTTCGCCGGGCGCATCGTCGCTGCCACCCACCGCAGCCTCCAGGACGACGACTTCCGGGAGGACCTCTACTACCGGATGGCGGCCTGCGTCGTGCCGGTGCCCCCGCTGCGGGATCGGCGCAGCGACGTGCCCGCCCTCGCCCACCACCTGCTGGCCCGGATCCAGGCCGAGCTGCCTGGCGCCCCCCGGATGCACCTCGAAGCAGCCGCCCTCAACGTGCTGATGTCCCGAGACTGGCCTGGCAACGTCCGCGAGCTGGAGAACACCCTGCGCGGCGCGGCGGCCCGGTGCTTCGCGGTCGGCGGCGGCGCCCTCTCCCCAGGCCACCTCCAGCCCTCCGGCACACCCACGCCCGCCGCTGCACTCACCGGCTCGCTCAAGGAGCAGGTCGTGGCGTTTGAGCGGAGGCAGGTCATCGCCGCCCTCGCCGCCAGCGACGGAAATCGAAGCGCGGCGTCGCGCACCCTCGGCATCAGTCGCCAGTGGCTGCACCGTCTGATGACCCGGGAGGGCCTGCTGTGAGCGAATTCGAGAAGCTGCTGGAGGAGATGGTCCCCGGGGCCTCGCGTCAGGCCACCATCGCTGCTGAGGAGCCCGGGTTCCCGATGAGTCTCGGCCTGACCGAGCCCAAGCTGGTCGCCCGAGGGGGCCATGGGTGGGTATTTCGGGCCTGGGATCCGATCCTGGAGCGCAGCGTTGCGGTGAAGATCAGCCGACCAGATGGCGGCGCGGAGGCGCGGATGGCGCTGCTCGAAGAGGCCAGGCTCACCGCCCGACTCAAGCACCCTGCGGTGCTGCCGGTCCACCGGATCGTCGCCGCAGAGGGGCTGCTGTGTGTGGAGTATGCCCTCGCCCCGGAGCGGACCCTGGAGGTGCTCCTGGAGTCTCCCGAGACCCTCCTCACCTCCCCCGTCGAGCGCCGGCTGTCCCTGCTGCGAACGGTGGCCGACGTCCTGGCCCGCGCCCACGAGCAGGGCATTGTTCATGGCGACATCCACCCGGGCAACGTCGGGGTCGGCCCATCCTGGGAGCCGTACCTGCTGGACTGGTCCGGAGAGAGCGCGAGTCCGCTGGGCACGTTCTCCGGGGATCCGGCCTATGCCGCCCCCGAGCTGCTCTACGGACAGCCTCCCTCCCCCGCTGCCGACGTCTATGCCCTCGGCGTCCTCGTCTGGGAGCTGTTCTCCGGTCGGCGTCTTCGCCCTCGGCGTCGGGGCGAGGATCTCGGCAGCTTCGTGGCCCGCTGGCGCGATGCCGGGCCTCCGGATGCCCCTGACCCCGGACTCACCGAGGCCCTCTCCGCCGCCCTCCAGCCCGAGCCCGAACGGCGCTGCACCTGTCGGGAGCTTCTCACCTTGCTCGACGGCGCCCTGTCCGCCCTCGCCGACGTCCAGCATCGACAGGTGATGGCCGAGTCTCTGATGGGCGAGGCCCGGGAGTACCTGCTGCGCTGGCATGAGCTGGGTGTCCGGCTGATCGAGGAGCGCCGGGTCGTCCTCGTGCAGAGCCAGAAGATCCCGGGACACGCCGATCTTCACCACAAGCGTCCGCTGTGGGAGGCCGAGGATCGCGTCTACCAGCTCACCGCCGACCGGTGGCTCAGCTGGCTGCGTGCCACCCGCCAGGCGACCCTCGCCGCCACCCTCATGCCCGACAGCCGGGAGAGCCAGTCAACGCTGGGCGAGCTGTGGTGGGAGCGCATGGTGGATGCAGAGTCCCGAGGGGATGCCCGGGAGACCTGGCTGGCTCGTCAGCAGGTCCTCCAGGCAGATCCAGAGCGAAAGGGCCGCACCCTGCTCGCTCCCTCCCACCTCACCCTCACCGCAGAGACCCCGGCATCCGTCGAGATCGCCCGCTATGTCGAGGAACAGCGGCAGCTCGTCCCAGAAGTCATCGATCGGAGACACCTCCCCCTGGAGCGCCTCGCCCTGCCCACCGGCAGCTACCTGATCACCGCCACCACCGCCGAAGGCTTCGTCACCCGCTACCCGGTGGCGCTGGGGCGGCTGGAGCATCACCAGAACCGCCTGCGCTTCTACAGCCCCGACCAGATCGGCACCGGCTGGGTCTACATGCCCAGCGGCCCGTTCCGACTCGGCGGCGATCCAGACGCCCACCGATCCGTGGAGCCCTGCCGGCCCACCATCGGCGATCGCTTCATCATGAGTGCGCCGGTGACCTGCCAGGAGTGGTGCATATTCCTCAGCGCCCTGTCCGAGGAAGAGGCCCAGCGGCGTGCCCCGGGGCGGCGGGGTCGGTTCGGCTCCTCGTCCTCGTCCTGGCAGCGCACGGAGGCTGGCTGGACGATGCCGGAGGGCTGGTCACCAGACTGGCCGATCATCGGGGTCAGCTTCCACGATGCCCTGGCCTACGCCGAGTGGCAGAGCGCGCAGACCGGCCGAGCCGTGCGCCTGCCGACCGAGGAGGAGTGGGAGAAAGCCGCGCGCGGGGTCGATGGGCGGACCTGGCCCTGGGGCAGCCACTTCGATCCCCGGTTCGCCAACATGGCCCGCTCGATCCCCGATCAGCCCGGTCCGGCCCCGGTCGGCAGCTTCCCCATCGACACCTCGGTGTTCGGCTGCCTGGACATGGCCGGCAACGCTGCGGAGTGGACCCTTTCGATGATGGACAGCAACCTCATCGCAGTGCGCAGCGGCTCCTGGCAAGCCGAGCCCGACGAGCTGCGCTGTGCCAGTCGCCGCGCCGTGCCCCCGCACTACCGGGCCAGCGTGCTCACCTTCCGGCTCATCAGCGAGCAGCCGGTCGGTTGAGGAGGCTGGCTGTGGACTGACCATTGAGTTGGGGCAGCAGCCAGCCGAAGGTGGCGAGCTGCCCTGCGGGGAGAAATGCAGAGACGGGCGGAGTTCTACGAAGCCGGTCAGGTGGCTGGCTCAGTGTCCCCGCCAGTGAGTGACGGCAGTAGCCGGCCTTTAGGCGGGGTCACTGCCGATTCGTGGAGAGGAGCGGGGACGGGGTGAGTCCGACGAAGCCGGTCAGGCGGCTGCCACCCCCAGATCCTGACCGTCTACGACCAGCCGACCCCGGAGGACCGACCGGGACGCGACTACGATCACCGGGGCCGGATCACCCGAGAGGCCCTGGCGAACATCACCGCAGCGCACCCGGACCTGGAGGCCTACGTCTGCGGTCCGAAGGGCTTCATGAAGGCGATGCTGGCGGATCTTGGCGGGCTCGGGGTGACACCGGAGCGCATCCACTATGAGTTCTTCGGACCGGCCTCCGCCCTGGCCTGATCAGAACGTCACCCCGGTCGTGGCGATGAACCGGTCTTCCCCATCGACGTCGGGGATCCAGGCGAAGTGGAGGGGCACTCCAAGCGTCCCGGCACGAGCCTCCCAGCCCGCCGCGAGCACCATGTGCAGCACCTTGTCCTCCGGCATCGTCCAGGCAATCGACGGGCCGACGCCGATCTGGAGGGCATCGGACAGCTCACAGCCGATCAGGAGGTTGAGGGTTGGCCAGGCGACGGACTGGTTGAGCCCGCTGATCGAGAGGTTGGCGAGCATCAGCACATCAAGCCCGCCACCGCCAGTGATCTCCTGGCTCACCTCGTAGCCCATCACCAGGAGATGAGGAGCTGCAAAGGAATCGTCTCGGGTGTAGGCATAGCCGACCCGGAAGCCGTGGTGCATCTCAGGGACGCTCTCCCCGTTGAACGATACTGCAGGAGCCACCACTGACTCGGTCAGGGCCATGCCCTCGGGGAGCCGAAGGTCACCACAGGCACCAAGCAGCGCCCCCTCCCACCCATCCTGAGTCTGCCTCAGGTGGACCGCACAGGGCAGCCCGCTGCGGCTCAGCTCCGTGTGGATCAAAGTGTAAGGGTCCGTTGACATCGGAAAGGGAACCACACTCACCGGCACCTTGAGCCAGCCGGAGATCCGCAGCCACGCCGGGCCGTCTGGATTGCCTTCCAGCGCGATGAGCACCGGCGCACCGAGTACCTCTCCGAGGTGTGAGATCGCCGCAGCAGTGGCGGCAGAGTGGCTGGCGGCAGCGGACACTGCGAGGGTCATCAGGGCGAGCATGGGATTACCAGTTCACGCCGGTGGTCACCGAGATGCGGTAGTTGCCGCCCACATCGGGAATGTAGCTGGCATGCACCGGCACGTTGAAGTCGCCGACCTTCGGCGTGTAGCCCACCGCACCGATCATGTGGATGATCTCGCTGCTCTCGGAGAAGGGGCTGATGTTTGGCCCGACACCGACCTGGAACTGCTCGTTGACCTCAAAGCCGAGCAGGAAGTTGGCGGTGGGGATGAACACCGACTGGTTCATGCCGCCGACCATGAAGTTCTGCACGGTGATGACGTTGAGCCACTCGCCGCCAGAGATGCGCTGGGTGGCCTCGTAGCCCATGACGAACAGGTGGGGTGAGGAGAGACGCTCATGCTCCTCGCCGCCATTGATGAAGGAGTAGCCGACTCGGAAGCCGTGCATGTAGCGAGAGGGCGGCAGCGGGGTGGTGTCAGCACTGGCGGTAGCGAAGAGGGCGAGTACGGTCAGCATGGGGGGCTCCGGGGTGGGGTATCTGTAGAGAGGTAAAGCAGGAAGCGTGCCAGGCTCACACAACGTCATTCAATACGTTCTACGGTCAGACTGTCATCAAGCCAGGACAGCACTTGTCATCATTCGTTTACACGCCACCATTCCGAGCTGTTCCGCCAGCTCTGAGACTCGACCCCGGCGGTCCTCGCCGCTGAACCGGTGCAGGTTGCCGCGCACAGTGGCCCCGCAGAGCAGCAGCTTCTCCATGCCCAGTCGTTCCTCAAAGCCAAGCCCGACCACACCGAGGGCAGCACCAATGGCACCCTGGAGCGCTGGCAGCGTGAAAGCGACGGCGTCCACACTGGGACACCGCTCTGGAAGCGAGACCTGCAGGTCCGTCCAGCCCGGTCGCCCTGCCGCCCAGTGGGTCAGCCAGGGCCGCATTCCCTGGGCAAAAGCGAGTCGAAGACGGAGGCGATCCAGCGCCTCCGTGGGGTCATTCCGAGCACCGCCGAGGTTCGACTGCTTCTCAATGTCCAGGCTGTGGCGGAGCATCGACCACCACCAACCTGCGCCCTTCTTTGACGCTCGACGGGGGAGATCCGCGAGAGTCCAGCAGGCGGCGAAGTGCAGCGGCAGGGCGCTCCGACGGGTCGCGACGAGCGCCTCCGCCCGGGACTGGGTGGGCAGCTCCATCTCACAGGTTGAAAATTCCCGACTCGGCCGGCCCCATCGGCCCTGGAGACGGAGACGCAGCTGGATCCAGTGGTACTTCTCGACCCCCTTAATGGTCTGGAACTTCGGAAACGAGCGTCCGTTCACCGCCCGCTCCACACACCCGACCATGCGCTCCCGGATGTCCAGCCAGGTCTCATTGAGGGCATCCATGACCTGATCGCTGTCCCGACTCAGCCGAGCCGCCTGACGCTGGAGTCGCTCCAGACCACCGCGCTCATGCCACTGCCGGTACACCTGGATCGCCATCACCATCGCCTCAGTGTCGAGGGAGACTCCAGCGGGGAGTGCAGAGAGTGGTTGGGTGAGCCAGTCGGTGAGCCAGGGATCATGATGCGTCATGGGGTGACCTCAGTGGTGGGGTGCCCCGCTACAGAGCATGAACCGTGCCACCTACAAAATCGGCCATTCACCATGGCGAGTGTAGCTGATGCTTTACATTCGACATCCATCGGACGTTCACATCGTTTACACCTGCCGAGCTCCAAGTCCGAGAGACGTCACACAGGACAGGCATTGGATTGCGGTACAATGCGTCTCCTCTGAGGTTCCCCATGCGCACCCTGCCGCTCCTTCTGCTGCTGGCATGCAGCGAATACGAGTTTGCCCCCGAGCCCACCGTCTCTGAGGGCGACACCGCACCGCCACCCATCGACACCGCACCGCCGGAGAGCGTCGTGCACTCCGACTCCTGGGATCTCGACGAGGTCGCCGGGATCGATGTGCTGTTCTTCGGCGACACCAGCGGCTCGATGGCGGCGGAGCTGAAGGCCCTGGGCAGTCAGGTCACCACCTTCGTCGAGCGCCTCGCGACCTACACCGACCGCTGGCAGCTCCTGGCGGTCACCGGGCCGAGCGGCTGCGGCGTCAACGGGGTGCTCACCCCCCAGACCACCGACTACGCCGCCCTGTTCTCCGCCGGAATCACCACCCCGCCCGGAGAGGACGACGTGGACGAGTGGGGGCTGTCCAACAGCGCCCAGGCGGTCGCGGAGAGCACCTCCGGAGGCTGCAACGCCGGCTTTGTCCGGGACGATGCGCGTCTCCACGTCATCTTCATCTCCGACGAGGACGACAACTCCCCGGGCTGGGATGCAGGCGATGCAGACTACTGGCAGGTCTACACCGAGGCCATCATCGCCGCCAAGGGCGACACCAACCAGGTGGTGTTCTCCGGCGTGATCGGCCCCACCCCGAAGGGCTGCGATGGCGCAGAGCCTGGCACCGGCTACGCCGAGGCGATCACAGCGACCGGCGGTGAGCTGCTGTCGATCTGCGATGCGTGGACCGACGACATCGACCTGCTGGTAGATGCCTCTGTGGCATGGCCCATCTTCCACCTCACCGAGACCCCGGTCCAGAGCACCATCGAGGTCTTTGTTAATGGTGATGCTGCGACTGGCTGGGCCTACAGCGGCATCAACAACACCATCGTGTTTACTGAGTCGATCCCGACCATCGGGGAT
>JBLHNG010000460.1:0-7115 GCA_047621685.1 Myxococcota bacterium
GGTCCACTTTTCTCGATCATACGACAGCCGATCCGAGCGCTGAATACGCCCTTCAGCGAGGTATCGGCGCAGATCGGAGAGTCGATAAAACTCGGAGCGCCAGCCCTGCTTGACCTGAACAAACCAGATGATTCCGACAAATCGGAAGTCCCTCTGATCCGGGGCACTTGACTGTGGTGAGAGATCCCGCATCTCTGCTCCTGTGGTTCACTCACGCCGCAACGACAGCCCACTCTGGGGGACTCGCGTTGTGAGTTGTTTGTTTGGAGTTGGCGTACTCCAGGCTTGAGCGTACCACGGCTTCCAAACCATTCCTGTAATAGTGGTGAAATCGAAGTGACCGAGCGAACCGCTACCTTCTTACGCTTGTTTGCGAGCTGCCAGAGGTCGACGGACCCATGACCCCTCTCGGCTGCTGCCGCAGAGGAGGATATCCCGACATCCACGGAGTTCCCCATGCTGCTGACCCTGCTGCTCGCCTGTGATTTTGCGGAGTCCAGTGCGGATCCTGCCGAGGTCACAGGGGCAACGGATCCCATCACCGTCTCTGCTGATCCGGCTCAGTACGCCGACACCTGGCTGGTGGTGGTCCACTCCTCTCGCACATCCGGGGAGCTGCCGGAGTCCTGGGACGCCCTGGTGGCGATCTCCCGGGACGGTGCCCGGCCAGAGCGGCTGAATTCCAGCCACTTCAAGGGCCTGATGCCCTGCTACGAGATCGTGATTGCAGCGGGCATCCCCGATCGCCAGGGTGCGGGCCTGTTGTCGGAGGGGCTGCGGGTCTCGGGGGTGGACAACTACATCAAGAACGCCGGGGCCTACGTCGGTCCCGACCCCCGCATCGACGCCGCCTGTGAGCCTGCGGTGGTCACGGCAGCCGATGGGCCGGACATCGCGGTGTCTCGGGCCGGCGCACTGCACCTGTCGCTGTCTCTACCCGATGCCGTCCATGAGCGGGCGCTGGAGGGGGTGGCGGATCCGAAGAAGCTGGCGGATGCGACAAGCTGGTCCGCCCCGCTGCCGGTTCAGACGATCGGGACGGTCTCCCTCGGGGCGGGCTACACCGCGGTCGGGCTCGATGGCGTGGCACAGGACTGCACCGTCACCGGTTTCAGTGCGCTGACTGAGGGGCAGCCCCACTTTGGCTACTTCCAGCGCGGCGAGCTGGACAGCCCCGGCTGCGGGGAGCCACGCATCCATGCGGTGCTGAGCTGCGATGCCGCTGAGGTCGCCCTGGTGGTTCCCGCTGGTTCGACCCCGCCGACCGTTCATGGCCTCGCCCCCTCGACCCCGCAGCCCCTGTCGGAGCACCTTCGCTCCCTGGATCGCTTTCAGTCGATCCACCGTGACCTGTCCGCTCAGGCTGCCAGGCTCGATGCCTCGCTGCAGGAGTCTGGCACGGTCGGTGAGGTCACTGGCACGACGCTGCAACACATCGGGGTCGAGCTGATCACCGGGGAGGGCCTCAATGTCTGCGGCTACGACGACCTGAACGCCCCTCTGCATGCGGTGGTCGACGCGGATCGCCAGGTCGTCCTTCCGTTCGTGGCGCTGCCATGGACCACGCCGGTCGGCATCGCGCAGGTGGGGTCGTCCTGGCGGTGGATCGTCCGAGACTGGACGGGAACCTGGGAACTTCGGGATACCGAAGGCGATGTGGTGAGCCGATGGGAGCGCATGTTCTGCGACTGTGCCTGCTGAGGCGGGTCTGCGGCATGTCCTTCAGGGGAATCCTGAGATCCGACAGTGCTTTAGGAGCGACACCCGGTCGGTGCAGTGACAGGTATCAGGTGAGGTGAGGTGCCGATGTGCTCCCTCATCTCGGCTTACGGCTCGCTGAGCAGAGAAGCCACATTCCAGATGGCGACATGATCGGTGCGCACCGCGAGGATGCGACCATCCGCCGACAGGCCACACTCGATGATCTCATCGAAGGGCAGGAACTGATCGATGCTCGGGTCAGTGGTGTCTCTGATGTGAAGCTCCGTCGCACGGGCGGTGATGAACCGGGTGCTCTGTGAGGCATGGGAGCCCCAGCCCGGGCTGAGGTGGTGGTTGGTGTCGTCGGTGTAGTTGAACACCTTCGTCTTTCCGTACCAGTCGTCGTACAGCACGGTGTCGCCGGTGCTGAAGGAGACACTGTGTGCCTGGGGTCCCTTCTCGACGAGGACCTCCCCGGTCTCATGGTTCATGATGGTGATCAGCTTGTTGTCCCCCAGGAAGCCGAGCAGCGGTCGGGCGGGGTGGAAGACGAGCTGTGCCTGGATGTGCCGCCCCTCGATGGTGCGGCTCACCCGCTCGCTGCCCTGGGTCAGATCGGCGATCTTGAGCACGGCGCTGGACTCAGTCGAGGTGTGCCAGAAGGCGACGGTGCTGAGGTCGGCCGAGAAGGCCACCGTGGTCCAGCGCCGCACCCCGGAGCTGGTCTGGCTGCCGAGGCCATGTACGCGATCCTTCAGGTCGATCGAGGACTCCTCCACCTCGCCGGTCTCTGGAGTCCACCACAGCAGCTCTCCCTTGTTGAGCAGGAGCAGCATCCGATCACCGGTCTGGGAGGTCCCCACAGCCATGACCGCCCGGTAGCTGTAGGGCTCGCTGGGGTGGTGGATGTGGTGGGAGATTTGAGCGGCAGTGGCGGTGTCAACCCGGGTGAGGGCGAGCCCCTCGGGGCCGAAGTTCAGGACAAACAGGTAGCGCCCGTCGCCGCTGAGCTGGAACGCACCCTCCCGGGCGAGGGGAGCGACGGCGATTGGGGTCTTGTGCGCGGCGTATCGCTCCAGCCACTTCTTGTAGGTGCCTGAGGAAGTCCCCGCAGCCTTGCAGGCCTTGCTGGTGCTGAGTCCCTGCTCGATTCCGGACTTCACCTTGAGCATCTTGCCCAGGTTTGCGATGACTGAGGTGCGTGCCATGGTGGCCTCCTGTGCTGGGCACTTCAGTAGCCTGCTCCATTGGATACGGCAGACCTCAGGCGGACAGCTTCTGACTGGTCGCCATCAGGTCTGCCGATCAGCGGGCGCTGTCGAGGTCGGCCTCGTCCTGACTCACCGTGAGCACCTGACGGGTTGGGATGTCGGTGTAGGTGGTCTCCCCGCCGCCAGGCCAGGTGATGGTCAAGCTGTCGACGGTGTCGATCATGTCCAGTCCGATGTGGGTCTCTGGTGGACTCGAGGAGCCCAGTGAGGTGCTCCCGGCAGACAGCCAGCGCGTCCAGGTGGCGTCTCCGGCGGTCGCGGTGATTCGCGCACCGATTCCGCCGGTGTTCGGGGCATGCCCGTCCAGGCGAACGACCAACCAGCCCTCCGCGCCACATCGGCTGAGGTGCGCTGTTGCCGGTCCGCCGAGGTAGTCGGTCTTGATGAGGTCCAGCCAGCCGTCGTCGTTGAGGTCTGCGGTCACAAGCCCCCGTCCGCTGCTGGTCTGCGCCAGCCCCCACTGCGCGGCCTGATCGGTGAAGGTGCCGTCTGACGCCTGGATCCACAGCGCGTCGGGCTGGTCGGTGAACTTCCCGGTCTCAGGGGGGCCGGACACCATCGGGGCGTCCAGATCTCCGTCGTTGTCCATGTCCGCCAGCTCGACTCTCCAGGCTGTGTGCTGATCCGTGCCGGGGGTGAGGCCCTGGCTCATGGCCGCGTCGTACCAGAAGCCTTTACTGGACATCATCATGTGGATGGCATCCCGGTCGGTGATGACCAGGTCTGGGAGACCATCCGCGTTGAGATCGCCCACGCCGAGGCCCATCGCCTCGATGGCCAGTCCGAGGCTGGTGACATCATCGGTGTCAGCGATCAGCGCTCCGCCTTCGTTGGTGAGGCGTGGGCGACCGCTGTGAGGAATGGAACCAGCGCGAGGAGAGCGGCTGCTACCAGCGGGAGGTGCTGAAGGCCTGCGAGGTTTCGGCGCAGGCCAAGACAGACTGCGGCGATGGTGGCGAACATCAGGAGGTCGGGGTGGATGGGCAGGGCACTCCCGGAGAGGTTCCAGGCCAGCCATCCCAGACACCACACCAGTGCCCCAACGGCGGCAATCGCGAAGGGAACCAGTCGCTCCCGGACGGCGATGAGTCCGGCTCCAGTCAGGAGCAGTGCGAAGGCCAGAGCCTCCAGGATGGAGAGTCCTCCAGACAGGGACTGGAGCCCGGCTGGTGTCTCAGAAGGGGAGAGGAGCCGGGCTCCATCTCCGACCACTTGGAGGAGAGCAAAAGCGCCAATTAAAACCAGTCCTGCCTGCATCGGTTGGCCCTCAATTCCAGTAATTACACCGCCGATGTACCCCTTCCAGACACCAGATGACGACATCTGACGGGGGCACATACCTCAAGAAGCGGTCCACGCGATACGCGGTGTTCGTTCGTCTTTAGATGCCGGAAACTGGATAATAATCTGACGAAAGTCACAGTTGATAATCCGTCACGTCTTCAGTAGGCAGCTCGCGGCTTCCTAGAGTGCCTATGGGCATCTCTGGCATGGCTTCCCCGCCTGCTTTGTCGAGCAGAATCGGAATTAGCAGCACGCTCCCGCTGACGAATCATCAGCCGGTTGTGGGCCGCAGTCGAACAACCCAAAGTGGGTTGAGGTGTCCCCCGCCACCCGGAAATGAGGCGCCAGACGTGTGTCCGTCAACATCATCGCCGTGTTTGAGCACACGGATACCGGTCGACCCCGCTCGAACACATGGTGGTCATCAAGCACAAACGCGTTCGGTGCGTCTGGGATGCTTCCCTCGTAATACGCGACCTGCCCGTAGTCTTCGCAGCGATCCTCCAGTGCGGGCAGCTTGAAGGCCCGCACCGTCAGTGAGGAAAACGCGATGAGTCCGATCTTGTCCGCCACCTCTGGTGAGGTGGCCTCCAGCGGTCCGCTGCTGACAATCCGGTAGTCGGCGATGCCCAGCTGCTGCATCAACCGCCGGAAGTCCTCGGTGTACATCGCCCCACCCAGGCATTCGCCAACCAACTGCGTGTCCTGGCGCATCCACGCTGGCAGCCGACGGCTGGCGAACACATCCGAGAAGTACAGCTCCCCACCCGGCTTGAGGACCCGCATAATTTCGGAGAAAACCCGCGATTTGTCCGGCGCCAGGTTCAGTACACAATTGGAGATCACCACATCCACCGAGGCGTCCGCGATCCCAGCCTCCCCCAGCTCCTCCAGGAAGCCGTGCCGGAAGTCGACATTCGAGACGGCGTAGCCAAGTGCCTGCCGGTGCGCCTCCTGGTGCTCACGCCCCACCACCAGCTGTGCTGGCGTCATGTCCACCCCGATCACCCGACCAGATGGACCGACACGTTCGGCGCAGACATAGGCATCCTGGCCGGTCCCGCAGCCCAGATCGAGGACTGTGCATCCCTCCAACGCCAAGGGCACCGGTGAGCCGCAGCCGTAGGAGCGGGCCTGGATTTCTGCCGGTACTCGCTCCAGTGCACGCTGCACATACCGCGGAGGTGCCGCCGTCGGGCAACAGGCGCTTGTCTGCAGGTCTGCCTTCGTCTTCAGAATCTCACCGTAGTACCGCTGGACGTCGAGGTGGGTCTGGGTCTGAGTCGAGTTCACGGTCACAGTCTGCTCCAGGATGAATCCCTGCCTATGGCAAGGGCCTCCGCTTGGTTACTGGAGTTGAACCGTTCGTGCCCAGGTCAGCGCGAAACTTCGAGGCAGCACCGGCCGACGTTGCGACTTGCAGTCTGTGGACAAGCTGTGGTGAGCGCAGCCTTTTGCTGGAACCGTCCTGGGAGACGCACGGACAAAGGAGCCTGGAGGGGTGGTGAATGGTGATTCTAATTGCGATGGGGACAGCTGTTGCCACCTGTACATGGACGATTCAGCAGGAAGAACTGCCATCACGCACGCTTCTGATGCCAAACAGCTCGCGTGCGTTTGCCCGGTTGGCACCCAGTGCCGGATCTGCTGTGGCAGAAGTTCTCTACACCCCTGGTGTTGCGCGCATGAATGTACAAATTCACGACAAGCATCTTGAAATTGAGGGGGAGATGGAAGTGGAGGAATTTACCTACATCGGTTCGCCGCTGGCCTGGGGGATGCACGGGACGATTCAGCGCGGAGCGACCGTTCATTTGCTTGAGATGGACGGGGATTCCGTGGTGATTGTGCCCAAGAGCATCGCCAATGGTGATGTGGAGGTTCGAGAGGAGGTGCGGGTGTTGGTTGGGTGCGAGCTGCTGGCCGTCTCCATCCCCAACCAACCCATCGAACCCACCGAGCCCGCGACCGATGGGGTGTTGCTGCATGCTGCGGGAGGGCTACGTGCCACCATTGCCGGGGAGAGCACCCTGAAGCTGACGGGAACCCGACACCAGCCACTGGCCTTCACGCGCATCGGAGTCAGCGGCAGGTCCGCCTTGTACGCCTACAGCGATGCGTGGGGCACGGTCTGGATGGGGTGGGAGAGTGCCTCCGGCTTTGATGCGCCAGAGCAATACTGGCGAGAGGGGCTGATGCCCCTCACCAGCTTGGGTGTGGGAAGTGGACAGCGGCGACTTTACCGCTCTCCTCTGGTCTGCGAGGAGCCCGTCGCATTGAGTGTGGAGGGAGTGGTGGTTGGGAGGCTGCTCCCAGGGGGCCGCATCGTGTCCGTTGGCACCCACAATGTGGTCCCGCTTACGGACTGGTTGCTTCCACATGGGCGATGGACGGCATCGACAATGGAGGGGTGTGCGCTGGCGGACTGAGTGGCCGGAGCCTTGAGTGGGGTTCGCTACATGAGCGGGTGGGACGCAGACCCACGAGGGTCCAATCTCCCCCGCTTTGGCAGGGCAAGACCGTCCGCGATTCCCTCAGGCCGACGTTGGCCTCCAGGTCGTCATCGGGCGTCAGGTCGCACTGAAGGGCGATGACACCGTGCTCGCCCTGTGGCGGGAGGCTCAGATCCATCAGGCGACACCCCAGCGGGCAATCCCGGTGAAGCATCGCTCAAGGCGCTTGACGCGGACTTTGGAGGTGTACAGGCAGGGGCCATTTTCGACGCCTGTTCTGCCTGTTCACTGTCGTGATAGTAGGCTTGCTGAGCCAATGTACTTGAGTCGGATCAGAACCACTTGCACTGGTGCGACGACACGTAGTTAAACGATTCCCCGCTGTGATAGCCCTCGCCAAGCAGCT
>JBLHNG010000461.1:0-7109 GCA_047621685.1 Myxococcota bacterium
CTACCTCGCGGCGTTCTTTGCGCGTCAGATGCAGGCGCGGCGGGTCCTGTTTGTCTCTCACCGACTTGAGCACCTCACCCAGGCCCAGAAGACCTTCCAGCGGGTCTATGGGAACCGGGCGACCACCGGTCTGGTCGGTGGCGGTCACACTGATGCGACCGCAGACCTGGTCTTCTGCTCCATCCAGAGCCTGCGGGAGGGCTCCCCACTCCTCCAGCGCAGCTTCGATTTGATGGTGGTCGATGAGTTCCACCACGCCGCGGCACCGTCCTACCTGCAAGCACTCCAGGTCATCTCCCCCCGCTTCCTGCTCGGTCTGACCGCCACACCAGAGCGACAGGACGGCCAGGATGTCCTCCGGCTCTGCGACTACAACATCGCCTATGAGGTCCGGCTTATCGAGGCGATCGACCGGGGCTGGCTGCTGCCGTTTTCCTACTATGGGGTGGCGGACACCACCGTGGAATGGGATCGAATCCCCTGGAAGAATGGCCAGTTCGATCCCACGGCACTGGAGAACGCCCTGCTGCTGGATGAGCGGGTGGAGGTCATCCTTCGGGCTGCTCGGGATCGTGGTTTTGATGGAGCACAGCGGACCACGGTCGGGTTCTGCGCGGGGGTTCGGCATGCCCGCTACATGGCGGACGCCCTGAATCGGCGTGGCCTGAACGCTGCGGTCCTGACTGGAGAGGACCGCCTGGAGGCGCGGGCGGAGGTGATGGCGCAATTCGCCGATCCGGGGCACCCGCTGCAGTGGCTGTTTGTCGCGGACCTGCTCAACGAGGGCGTCGATATCCCCGCGATCAACAGCCTCCTGTTCCTTCGCCCGACCCAGTCCCCGATCGTCTTCCTCCAGCAGCTCGGTCGCGGACTGCGCCTCACAAGTGGCTGCGAGGTCCTCACCGTCATCGACTTCGTCGGCCATCACCGCAATGCCTGGCTGGCCCTTGAGGTCCTCAACGACACCCGGAAGTCCCCCAACGCCTCCACACGGGCTGGCATCACCCCGCCGAGAGGCTGCGAGATCGTCCTCGACGATCAGACCCTCACCATCCTCACAAAGGTCCACCGATACAGCCGCTCCAAGAAGGACCGCTGTCTGGCCGCCTACCGACAGCTCCGCATCGAGCGCGATGCCCCGCCGTTCCCCATCGACCTGTGGGGTCGCGATGACATGCCGCCCTTCGGGGACTTCCGAGTGGCCTACAAGGACTGGATGGGCCTGAGGACAAGCGCAGGGGATGCCGCGCCCTGGGAGAAGCGCCTGCCCAGAGACCATGCGCTCTGTGATCTCCTTCGTCGCTGCGAGCGCGACTGGCAGCAGCAGCGGGTCTACGCCTATGCCCTGCTCTATGGACTGATCACTCACCGCATCGAGCCAGCGGTCGGCTATCTGGCTTTCTTCGATCGGTTCCCCCGCTGGCGGGTGGAGAAGAAGGCGCTCTCTGAGAGCAAGGCGTGGCGGACCATCGGCAAGAAGCTCGGGCCGCTGGTTGGGGGAGAGCGGCTGGTCAGCAGCATCTTCGGGGTGGTTCCCGTGGAGGAACTCGTTGCGCAGGTGCTCGGTCGACTGCAGCTGACGCTGGAGAAGGACTTTCGGATTCGTCATGGCGGTGTGCTGCGCACTCCCGAGGCGCTGGTCGTGCACAGCCGCTACAGGCGCGCCGAGATCGTCAACCACTTCGGCCACCAGTACGATCCCGCTCGTCATGGCACCGGGGTGCTCAACTTCGACCAGCACACCGCCATCATCACCAAGCTGGACACGTCGAATGCCCATGCGGAGTACCAGTACATCAACCGCTTCCTCTCACCGACCCGCTTTCAGTGGCAGAGCCAGAACAAGCAGCGCCAGGACAACACGGCCGGGCAGCGCATCACACAGCACCAGCACAGCGGGGTGAGGATGCACCTGTTTGTCCAGCGCGGATCCGCCAGCGAGGCGGTCTACGTGGGGGAGGGCGGCGTTGTGGCAGTCACCGGGAACGGGCCGATGACTGTGACCTTTGAGCTGATGGTGGCGCTGAGTTCAGGGGCTGCGAGCGATCTCGGTGTGGTGGCTTGAAGGCTCCTGCTGGCGGTGCCTCCTAAGTCCTCATCCAGCCAGCGCATCCCGATCACGCATCGTCACCAGTCTTCATGGCGAACCGCAGTGAGCCCGCCGTGAAGACCGCAGTCTCACCCGACTCCGTCAGCCGCTCGATTGCCGCCACATCCAGCCAGCCCACGCGGACAGCGTCTTCGTGTACGCCAGAAACCCGCAGTGCCCGCCGCCACCGACCCCGCCAAGATGTCGGTTCATCGACCACCTCCGGCGACTTTCCGTCCGATGTCCGACCGGAGAGTCTCAGACGTGCTCCCACAGGTCGCGCTTGCACCCCACAACGGGTGCGTGCCCAGCCTGTGGTGCCCGGATCTGGCTGGTCGCCAGGGCGGTATGCCAGGTGACCGATCCGGTGAGTGCTCAGCGGGAGCTGGAGCTCGTTGAGCGGGGGGCCATTTTGCTGCCGCTGCTACACAGCGTCTGTGAGCAGCCCTAGACCGCCCACCAGCACGACCAGGCCGTCAGGGCCTTCTATTCGCGGCTTCTACAACGGGGGAAGCCCAAAATGAAAGCGAATATCGCTGTGATGGGGAAGCTGCTCCATGCCATCTACGGCATCTTCAAGACCAACACCACCTTCGACCCACAAAAGTGCTTGATCTCCAAGAGCGGTTCTACCCACCGCCCCGGACCCAACCAGAGGCCGCGTGGCAGGCGGCGGCGTGGCAGGCGATCATGCGAGAGAACCGCGACCCCATCGAGATGGTGTGGTGGTAGGTGAAATCACCGGGTCAGGTTCAACACCGTGCCCGGCTCGACAGTCTCGAAGACCTCGGTGGCTCCGTCTGGCCAGGTCACCGTGACGCTGTCCGCGTGGGAGCGTCCTCCGAAGCCAAAGTACAGGGTGTGCTGCGAAGAGGAGGCGGTGGTGTCGGGCAGCATCCACTGCGTCACGGCACGCTCTCCGAGATCGACAGCGACACTCGCCCCGATGCCGTGGCGGTTTCCAGGTCCGCTGTCCAGTGCCACTGTGAGTCCGGGTGCGCACCCACCCTCGCCGAGCCAGACGTTGAGGAAGTGCTTGCCGGAGACGATCACATCCGGCCGACCGTCGGCGTTGAGATCCCCGATGGCGACCGCCCGGGATCGCAGGGGGTTGTGGAACACATCCTCAGCGGCCCGGGAGAATCCACCGGCGCAGTCTCCCAGAAGAAGCAGATCTCCCTGCTCGTCTCCCTCCGTCCACTCTCCACCGCTCTCGTAGTCCATCACCAGCGCACCATCGGAATTCAGACGTCCATAGACGACGATGATGTCCATGCAGCTGTCGAGGTTGGCATCGAGAAAGGTGGTGCCCCAGGAGGTCATGTTCTCCGGGGTGGGGGCGATGAAGGAGCCGTTGCTCAGTGTGGCGTCGGCAAAAGACCCATCACCGAGGTTCATCAGGTACTTCGGGCTGCCGATATTGGAGACGAACAGATCGGGTGCGCCATCGTCGTTTCCGTCTCCGACCGCCGCACCCATCGCGTACATCGCAACATCGCAGGTGCACGATGCGTCGACGGTGAAGTGTCCGGTGCCGTCGTTGAGCAGCAGACGATTGGGCAGGAGAAACGGACCGAAGTCGTTGGTCATGTAGACATCGAGATCGCCATCGAGATCGGCGTCAATCAGCGCCCCCTGGAGGCTGACCGCGACGTCGACTTCTGCCGGAAGGGCGCTGTCTTCTCTTCGAAACGTCCCGTCAGTCTGCTGGAAGTAGACCCCGTGCCCTGTCCCGAAAACCTCCCCCGCCATGATCGGCGCGGCAGTGTGGGCGGTGGTGTAGGTGGCGATGTAGAGATCGAGCAGACCATCGCCGTTGAGATCACCGAAGCTGCCCCCCCACGGGACATGTGCGCTGCCTTCGATGGTCCGTGATGTGAAGTGCCCGGTGCCATCGTTGATCATGAAGATCTGGTTGGTGTCTTCATCGTAGAGGCCCAGGAAGGCATCGAGGTCGCCATCGGAGTCGATGTCAGCGGCTGCAACGGCACGGGCCCGGGGGAGGGGAGCACCATCCAGGGTGGCTTCTTCCCAGATGGTCAGCGTGCCGGTGCCATCGCCCAGAAACAATGACGAGCCTCCGCCATAGGCCATGAGGACATCCGCTGAGCCATCGCCGTTGAAGTCTCCGAGCGCCTGGCCAGGCCAGCTCTGTTCCGCGCTGCTTCGTTGGGGCAGCGTGTCATTGTCCCACTCCTGCGACAGAGTCATCTGGAAGTCGTCGCAGGTCTCCCAGGTGACCGGAGTGGTTGCCACGGTGGTGCCGGTGTTGGGGGTTTCCTGGCACCCCACAAGTGAAGAGAAGAGAAACACACTCACCGCAGCCCGCTGGCTTCGCGAAGCTCGGGTCACAGCACTCGTCTTCTTCATGGTGCTCCTCATCGGCAACCCTGAGCGTTCACAGTATCATATCGGATGTTCTGGACCGCTCGATAAACGACCAGCTGGGACGACGCCTGGGTGTGGTTGCCGTGCTCTGTGGTCGGAAACGCCATTGACAGGAGAGTCGATGAGAGATCCATACGCAGCGGTTCGGGCACACTTCACCAGGTAGACGGTCGTGACCTCAGGGCTCCCCTCGCCAAGGAGCGTTTGAGCCTGCGAGAAGATGGGCAGATCATCCTGAAGCTGAAGCGACCCTGGCCGAAGGCGGCCCCGTTCATGGCACCGATGCATTGCTCTTTGAGCGGGGCCGCCGTGTGACGGACCACCTCAGGCCCGAGGTCTGAGTGCCCGCCCTGCGGTCGAGCGCCTCGCAGCGATTGTTCCTTCTCCGATAAAGAATATGGTGCATACCCGTTGCTGCACAACGCGTGTGAGCACCACGGCGTTTGAGTGCCCAGCTCCACTGCGTGAGTGCCGGCTCCAGCCGCCTCCGCTGCGCTGCGCCTCCCAGCGGCTTCAGCCGCGAAATGGAGGGCTCTCATTGTTCCCGATGGGGTGCTGCGTCAGAAGAAGGCTCGGGAGCACAAGCAGAGCAAGAAGGCACCTGGATACGATGAACATTCGCTTCGTGGTTGGTGCCCTGGGAGGACCTGCTGTACCGTGTATTTGGCCGAGATGTGTTGCTCCACAACGGTTGACCCGTCCACCGGGTGCGTGCCCTGCCTGAGAGCGGCCCTGCCTGAGAGCGTGGAGCTCGTTGAGCGGCCCTGCCTGTGGCGCTCGAATCTGGTTGGTCGCCAGGGCGGTATGTCAGGTGACCGATCCGGTGAGTGCTCAGCGGGAGCTGATGCGAATGGGGCGGGTGGCGAACGTGATCGCCTTGCTCGGGTGGTCCGTCATACGGTTCCGCGCTGAAGACGCTCCACCGTATGGGGTGTTCCGATAACACCCCTGCAGCCTTTTGCAGGGGGATTGATCCCCCTACACTACCCGCTCTCAGCGGCCCAACAACAGCGCGATGCGCTGCAAAATCCGCAAGCGGATCTTCAGCCTACGGATGCGCTCTGGATCAGTGCGCATCCGTATCACACAGGCTGTCCGCCAGAAGGGGGCGACATGACGGGTGCCGGAATGGGGGCTGGGCCACAGCCCATCTTCTCCAGGTGATTGCCCTGGAAGAACTGACGACAGCCACCGGGCACACCAGGGTCGGGCAGCCCACCCTTAGACCGACTGCGACCGTGCCGGCCCCCCGTGATGCACGACAGCCTGGACATGCGAGAACAGCGCATCGTGCGGCGCAGACTCGATGAAGTGCACACAGTCGGGGGTCGTCGATGCCGCCCCCAGCCCGTGGCGAGGATCGCGCGCACGCCGGCCTTCTGTACCCCCATCAATGATGGCCTGGGCGGTCTGCTCCGGGCGGTCATCGAGCCGAAGCCGATGTAGACCGGCGCCTCACCCGCATCCAAAAACGGCACCAGTCATCGCGGTGGACAGTTATCCCGCTTGACTGGTGCTCTTTGTCTGAGACGGGGGTTTCCCCCCAAACCCCCGCTTCGCGCAGGCATCCTCTGAAACAGACGGTCCATTAGAAGGGGATGAGATGACTGGTGTCCCAAAAACGCCTGCAGTGTCGGATCCGGCCGTCAGTCCTGGCGCACGTCCATGCAGGGCTGCTCTCCTCAGCCCGCGATGCAGCCGGCACACCGGCCCATCACCCGCACATGAAACCTGGCGTTGAGGAGCACCGCAGGCAACGCGCCGTCTTTCGCCCGAACCTCCAGCGGGGGCAGGCAGCTGACATCTCCGCACGACTCGCACAGAAAGTGGGGGTGGTCATCGGTGACTGTACGGCAGGCATCTCGCAGCTCATAGCGCCAGATCCGATCACCGAGGTCCATGCGCCGCAGGAGCCCGCAGTCCGCAAGGTCCGAGAGGATTCGCCAGACCGATGCCTTGTCGTAGGCCCCGGAGGGCAGGATCGCCATGACCTGCTCGTGGGTCATGGGACCTTGCTGCTCATGGAGCGTCACCAGCACCGCAATGCGAGCCGCGGTCGCCCGCATCTCCCGCTCACGAAGGAGAGCGCGGATCTCGCTTCGCACCTTTTCGATGTGGTCTGGCAGCAGGACCTCCCGTTCCAGAGCCTAACATCCTGCTGCGGTGCGGAGCTCAGTGGTCCTCATGCTCCTCACACACGCCGTGCTCTTCTTCCTCCTCGTCGTGCTCTTCTTCTTCCTCCTCGTCGTCGTGGTCATCGTGGAAGTGGCACTCCAGGCCATCTGCGCAGTCGTCGTCAGAGGAGCACTCGTCGCCAGCATCGCCGGCACCACAAGCGCTGAGAGTGAGCAGGGCCGTGAGGGCCAGCAGGTGGATTGTCTTCATGGGGATTCTCCTGTTGTGGGGGAGAGGTGGAGCTCACTCCACCTCAATGTTGAAGGTGACCTGGACATCGTTCTCGCCACCGATGGCGCCAAATCCGCCATCCGCAACGTCCTCAGCCAGGCCGTCGACCTTGACCGCCTGGTCGCTCTCCAGCGGCAGGTGTCGAAGGGTGACCGTCAGCTCACCGGAGCCCACGGCCAGGGTGGTGATGGTGTTCTCCAGACCGACCGGCAGTCCGCCGTCGTCT
>JBLHNG010000462.1:0-7099 GCA_047621685.1 Myxococcota bacterium
CCAGGGTGATGAGCAGGATTGAGGGCGGGGGTGGCGCGGGCTCGGGCTCGGGCTCGGGCTCGGTGACGGGCTCGGAGACGCAGGCGCTGAGGAGTGAGAGAAGCATCATCCCTGCCATTGTCTCAGGAGCGGTTCTGGATCAGTGGATCTCTGAGGAATAGAGAAGACCTGTGAGGGACTACCCGGCGTTCTGAGGTCTGTAGGATGGGTCGGTGAGTGAGCCGACGTGAGGCGGCCGCTGGAGCGGGCACTCATGCAGGAAGTGCAGCCCCCCTTGAGCGCAGCGCCATTAGCCGCTGGAAGGCGGAGTGAAACGGAGACGGCTGGAGCCGGCACTCACGAAGTGGAGTTGGGCACGGCTGTAAGGCCATCGTTGGAGCGGAGTGGCCAGAAAAAGAATGGCGCCGACGATGGCGGGCCTCAACCATCCGGTGAGGGAGCACCCTTCGGAATCGAGCGCCCCTGGCTGAGAGCGCCCCTGGCTGAGAGCGCCCCTGGCTGAAGGGCGCCCCCGGCCCTTGCCGACACTCAATGGCAGTACACCACCCCCAGCTCTCCCAGCGCCTACCCTTTAGGCAGGGACTTTCCAGTGTTCTCCGTGAAGTTCCAGTGCATCTTCGTCATCACCACAAACGAGAGGTTCAGAACAACCCCGACAACACAGAGGATCGACAAAACGGACCAGGCACCCTCGATCGCAGGTGCAAGCGACACCAGCCCGAAGCACAGCGCGGTCTGAAAGTTCGCTGCGACAAACGGCACGTTGATGGACAGCTTCAGCGGCGGACGGGTCGTCAGCTCGAGCAGCATCAGGCCGGCGTTGGCGAGGAAGATGCCGTAGACAAAGGCAGACACCGGAAGCGCCCATGCCATGAGGGCGGCGTCTGCTCCGAGCGCGCCGACACCACCGAGGTAGACCATGGCGCCACCCAGAGCGATGAGCATGGCGGACGTCACCAGACGCATGATTCGAAGCATTGAGGGGGAGATCTTGTCGAAGGGCATGGCGCTCAGTGGTCCGCGACGTCGGAGAGGGCAGCGCTGCTGTCGTCCTCGATCGACAGGGTGATCTCCGTGGGAGCATGGCCGATCGCTGGGGCGTCCACAGCCCAGGCCGCGCTGGGAAATGCTGAAGCGAACAAGAAGGCTGATCTTCGGATGTGAGACATGAGGCTCCCGGAGTTGGTTTTAGGGACTTCATCAATTGTATCTAATCGATCGTTTAGATACAATGCTTTTTCTAATCGTTCGGTTGGTTTACAGATATGAGCAGGTCATGCTGCCTGTGGAGGCATGATGGGAAGACGAAAGCGCTACGACCGGGACGAGGTGCTGGAGAAGGCCATGCGGCTGTTCTGGGATCGGGGCTTCCATGCGACATCCACCCGCGATCTCACCGACGCCATGGGCATCAACGTCTACAGCCTCTACGCGGAGTTCGACAGCAAGGAGGCCCTGTATGAAGCTGCCATCCAGCGCTATGACCGTGGGGTCGTCACCGGTCACTTCGGCCGACTGGAGGGGGAAGATGCGGGACTGGCGGACATCCAGGGGGTGCTGCGCTTCTTCGGCAGCGCCGCACGCGAGGAAAACCCGATGCTGGGCTGCCTGATCACCAACACCATCACCGAGCTTGCTCCCAACCCCGACGCGGGCCGCGAAGCCGGGATCTCCTACGTTGATCGGCTCCGCAGCGCCTTCCGGCATGCGCTGGAGCGCTCCGTGGCGGCGGGCGAGCTGACGGACTGCACCCCGATCGAGTCCCTCGCCAGCTTCCTCGCGGTCACGCTCCTCGGTGTGTTCGTGATGCTTCGGGCTGGCGATGACTGGCAGATCATGCGGGACACCACCGAGCAGGCCCTGGCGCGGGTGGAGTCGTTTCGACCTTAACCTTAGGACCTACAGGTCCGCGCAGGTCGCACCCGCCGGGAGCCGTCGCATCGTGAAGCCGCTGGCCTCTGGCACTGCAGTGACCTCCGGATTGGCCGCAAACATCGAGGGCTTCGCGCCGATGGACCGCTGCTGCATGGCGAGGACTTCCACCCCGCCGGAGATGGCGTCTGGACCGGTGATGCGACCGGCGAGCCGGGTGTGGGCGAGCTGGGTGATGTAGACCTCGCTGCGGCCAAACACCGGGGCGTCGAGGTGAATGGTGGCCCCGGGCTGTCCATCGCCCTCCCAGTCGGTCACTGCCGGATGGTCCGCCTCAGACGGGGGCAGTCCGCCGGACAGGTTGGGATCATAGGCGATGTACTGCGGCCCGAAGTCCACCCGGTAGCCGCCGTCTTCGGTCAGGGTGATCGGGTAGGTCTTGACCGGGATGAGGCGCACGAAGTCGTCGGGGATGGTGGTGGTGACCACCCTCAGCGGGCTGGTTGGCTCGACCCGGCAGGTGGAGTGTTGCTGGACGAGTCCATCGATGTTGGCGATCAGGGTGGTCTTTGTGCTGATCTCCGTGTCACCAAAGACCGGGATCTTCGCTGAGGTGACCACCGTGAGTACGATCTCCCAGTTGCCGCTGAGGTCCGGGGGTGCAGCCAGTGCCGCCGGGATCAGGAAGTTGAGCATGACCGTCAGGATATCCGGCCCGCCGCCCATGCGCGGAGCCATGCCCGGGGTGGCTTCGCCGTGGTCCCAGGTGCATCCGGCGGCCAGGGCAGGAAGGCGTCGGGGACGGCGAACCGGGGCAGGCGTCCAGACAGGGCGGCGCGCAGGGTGTCGGCGTCGAAGTCCCCGGCGATGATCGCCACCGGACGCGCCCCCCACTCCGCATCCGGCACCGCGACCACCACCGATGCCTCGACCAGCCCGCCCAGCACCCGCTCGATGGTCTCGGGATGGATGTTCTCCCCGCCAGAGATGAACATCTGATCCAGCCGCCCGGTCGGAGTCAGCCACCCATCCACCAGCCGCCCCACGTCGCCGGTGTGGTACCAGCCCCCCGCATCGACCCCGGCGGTGAGCCCGTCGTCAGTGAGGTAGCCCGACAGCAGCGTCTCCCCCCGGATGAGGATCTCCCCGGTGTCAGCGATGGCGACCTCGCGGCCAGGCAGGGGGCGTCCGGCGGTGGTGAGCTGCTGCGCGGTGGCCCCGGGCGGGGTGGTGGTGACCTGGCTGCCAAGCTCCGTCATGCCGTAGGTGGTGTGGACCGGCAGGCCGCGGTGGAGGGCCTGGATGATGAGGTCGGGCGGGATCGGGCCGCCGCCGATGAGCAGCGCGGAGAGGTCGGGGAGGGTGGCTTGGCTGAGCAGCCGACGCAGCTGCACCGCGACCAGGGAGAGGTGGGTGACCGGGGTGGTGGCATCGAGCACCAGCGCGCCGCCGCCAGTCAGGGCGCGGAACAGCATCGCGAGGCCGCCGATGTGGGACATCGACAGGGAGCGCCGCCAGCGGTGTCCGGGGGCGAACGGGATGTTGGTGTTGCTGCCGGTGGCGTTAGCGAGGTGGGCGGAGAAGGGATGAGCGACCGCCTTGGGCTGCCCGGAGCTGCCGGAGGTCAGCAGGATGGTCGCGATGCCGTCGGTGACGGTGGCGGGTCGGGTCGGGGCGGGCTCAGGCAGCCGCAGATCCCCGCCGCGCAAGATGCGGACCAGCCCGAGGCGTGCGGCGATCCCGGAGACCTCCGGCAGCCGCGACGACATCAGGGCCACCGCAATTCCCCGCCGCCACGCCGCCAGCATCACCGGGATCGCGGCGAGGTGGTCGGGGTCCCAGATGCCGATCCGGGTGCCAGGAGGCAGATCGTCGAGCAGGGTGCAGCCGGCGACCCGGGCGGACAGCTCAGCGAAGGAGAGCACCGTGGGGCCGTCGATGAGGGCCGCAGCCTCGCCGAACCGGTCGGCGGCATGGGTGAGGGGGCAGATCATCCCTCAGCGACCACTTCGAGCCGATCGGTGCGCAGCGCGGCGACATGGGGCAGCGCGAACCGACCATTGATCGGCACCAGCGGCGGATCGAGCACGTCCTCGGCCAGCCATCCCGCCGTCGACAGCCCCGAGATCGGTGCTGGATAGCCCAGCGAGGCGGCCAGGGCGAGGTGGACCCGTCGGCCGACTCCGGACTCAAATGCCCCGCTGATGATCGCCGCCATGCCCTGTGTTCGCGCCCGTGCGCTCCACTGCATCGCCCCGGTCAGCGACAGCACCGAGGGCTTGATGACCAGCGCGACCACCCCCTCTGGAAAGTCCACCACACCCTCTGGCAGCGACTCGTCCAGCGCCAGGGGGATGCCTGTGGCGCGGTGCAGGTCCGACAGCCTCGACGGGTCGGACAGGGGCTCCTCGATGTAGGCCACCCCCCCAAGCCGGGCTGCCTCCGCACAGAACGCCTCTGCGGTCGGCAGGCTCCACGCCCGGTTGGCATCCAGTCGGACCTGGAGTGCGGGGAAGCGACTTCGGATCGCGGTGAGCACCGCCAGATCGTCATCGGGATGCCCCCGCCCCACCTTCAGCTTCACCACCCCGTGCCCCGCCTCTGCGGCGGCCTGTGCGGATCCCAGCGGGTCGGTCCCGGCGATCAGGGCGTTGAACGAGACGAAGTCCGCGACATCTCGCGAGAGGATTCGGGCCGGTCGAGTGGACTGAGCCGCCGCCGAGAGCATCAGCACAGCCCCCTCAATGGCCAGCCGGGCGACCGGGGGAGCGGGAGCCTCCTCGCACAGCGCGGCGATCAGCGCAGCCTCGATCTCTGGGAGCGTCTCGACATGCAGCCCCGGCAGCGGTGCGGCCTCTCCGTAGCCGGTGTTTCCCGCCGCATCGGTCAGCGCCAGGATGAGCCCGACGCGGGTGTGGCTGTCCACCCCGGTGGTCAGCGCACGGGTCAGCGGCAGGCGGTAGCGGTACAGCCGCCAGCGATGCCAGAGACTCACAGCAGCCAACCCACCGAGAACAGCACGCTGTAGAGCACCAGCAGCTTGCCGGTCCGCCCGAGGTTGGGGTCGAGTGCCGCGCCGGACTGGGTGAACATCGAGCGGATCACCGGGATGCCAGGCAGGATCACCCCGCAGGCGATCAGGGCGGCAGCATGCTCGCCGGTCATCGCGAACAGGACCGCCGGGATCAGCGCCCCGCCCACCAGGGTCAGCAGGTACTCCCCCCGGGCGAAGCCAGCGCCAAACCGCACCGCGAGGGTGTTCTTGCCGACCTGGCCGTCGGACTCGATGTCTCGGAGGTTGTTGACCACCAGGATCGCGGTCGACAGCAGCCCCGGGGCCAGCCCGGCGATCAGCACCTCTGGGGGCACGGTGAGGGCCTGGACGAAGTAGGTCCCGCCCACCGCGACCGGCCCGAAGAACACCAACACGAACAGGTCGCCGAGGCCCATGTAGCCCAGCGGCTTCGGCCCGCCGGTGTAGAGGATGCCGGAGACCACTGAGGCGACCCCGATGGCAACCACTGGCCAGCCCGCCCGCAATGTCAGGTAGGCGACCACCGGGATCATCAGCGCGAAGGTCAGAATAAACGCTGACTTCATCGCGGCAGGGGTGACGAGCCCGGCCTGGGTGGCTCGGGAGGGCCCGACCCGGGCGTCGGTGTCCGCGCCGTTGACGAAGTCGAAGTAGTCGTTGGCGTAGTTGGTGCCGATCTGGATGAGCAGCGCCCCGAGCAGGGCGGCAGCGACCGCACCGGCATGGAAGACGCCATCAGACACCGCCATCACCGTGCCGATGAGCACTGGCGCGAGGGCGGCGGGCAGGGTGCGCAGCCGGGCGGCGCTGATCCAGGTGTTCTTGCTCATAGAAGCCTCTCGGCCGCATCGATCGCGGCGCGGTGCAGCCGGCGGTGGAGGTCGGCGTTGTCCACCCGGTCGGTGGTCACCTCGATCAGGGTCGGACGGGGCGCCTCTGCGAAGTCCGCCAGGGCTGCCGACAGTGTGCTGCCGCTCGCCTCGACCACATGCAGCCCGAAGGCGGCGGCGATGGGTGCGAGTCGCCAGGGGTGGGTGGTGGCGAAGTGGCTGTCGAACCCCTCGGTGAACCCGGCGATCGGCAGGAACGAGAAGATCCCACCGCCGCCGTTGTTGACCACCACCACCGCGACCGGCGGCTGACTGCGGGCCAGGATCGCCAGGGAGGAGAGGTCGTGGAGGGTCGAGAGGTCGCCGATGAGGGCTGCCACCGGCTCCCCCCGTCCCCTCGCCCAGCCGGCCGCAGTCGCCAGCAGCCCGTCGATCCCGCTGGCCCCGCGGTTGGCGGCCAGGGCCGGGGGGCGGGGATCGGCGAACAGGTCGAGGTCGCGGATCGGCATGCTGTTGCCAGCAAACACCGGCAGCCCCGCTGCGGCCACCCGTCGGGCGATGTCCGGCTCCGAGCCCTCCGGCAGCATCGCGCCCACTGCGGACTGTGCCGCCTGTGCCGCCGCGATGAGCAGCGCGCTGCCCGAGCCGACCGGGGACAGCGTGCCGACTGCGGCGAGGTGGGCGGTGAGCTGGAGGGTGACGCAGTGGGCCGGATCGAGGCGGCCGGGGTTGGGTCGGATCACGACATGCTGGGCTGGTGGAGCGTCTGCCAGCCAGCCGAGGTAGCGCTTGGAGATCACCGGACCGCCGAGGTGCAGGAGCACATCCGGAGCGAGGGCGGCCCGCAGCGCATCCGAGCCGAGCAGGGCGTCGAGCAGGGGCACCGTGCCGGTCAGCCCGGAGGTGATGTCCGCCCAGACCGGCCAGCCCAGCGACGTGGCGATGGTCTGTGCCGCAGCGCGCTCGGCGTCGTCCTGGATCGATCCGATGACCACCAGCCCTTGCTGTGCGGTCGCCAGGATCTCCAGCAGCTCAGTGCGATCCCCGGGCGCGGGAGTGAGTCGGGGGAGCCGGGCGCGGGTCCAGGGATCCCCGGATCCCCGCCATCGATCCAGACGGGGATCCCCGGGGTGGGGATCTCCGAGGTCAGGACCCGATCCGGAGAGGGGCTCTCGGAACAAGAGGTTGAGGTGGACTGGGCCGGGGGGCTCACAGCGGGTGCGGTGGACCGCTTGATCCAGGGTGGTCAGCAGGGCCTGGAGGGGCAGGCCGGTGCCGGGGCAGGGGACCTCGGCGTACCAGCGGGTGACGCCGCCGAACATCTTGACCTGATCGATGGTCTGGTTGGCCCCGGTGGCCCGCA
>JBLHNG010000463.1:0-7077 GCA_047621685.1 Myxococcota bacterium
GACCTGGACGCGGGCCATGGGTGCAGGCAGCCGGAGGTGATCGGGTGGCGTGAGGAAGCCGTAGCGGAGATCCCGTCCGTTGATGACATCGACCACTGAGAGCAGATCGAGGCGGCCCCACCGCTCCACGAGATAGCCCGCCCGGATCCGCACCGGACCGACCGGTGCGTCGATGCCCGACTCATCCGCCCGGATGCCCATGAGGGCCTCGGTGTCGTCTCCGGTGCGCAGCGTGTGCTCGCCGAGCACCCCGATGAACCACAGGGTCTCGTCTCCGCCCCGGGCGCTGGCCGCGATGCGGGTGGTGGTCTCCAGGGTGTCCTCGCCGGTCCGGTCCGCAGCCAGATCGATCGCTGAGATGCTGCGCAGGGTCAGGGCGGTCTCCTCCGCGGATGCAGCACCGGCCAGCAGGAGCAGCTCAACCATTGCGCTCCATGAAGCTGGCCGTGAACGTCTCGTCGGGGATCTGCTCGGGGGTGACGTTGAGCTGATGCTCCAGGATCTCCAGCCGGGTGGTGGTGCCCTTCTGGAGGTTGTGCATCACCGAGCGCACCGGGATGACGGTCTCGCCGTCCATGGCGGTCTCCTCGACGGTGAGCACCTTGAGGGGCGCGCCCTTCTTGTCGAAGTACTCCACCTTTCGGGGCAGGTAGTCCGCCTTGCTGACCGCGGTGCGGATCCGGGAATAGCTGGAGTCGGGGCCGGGGATGGTGTCGATGATCCAGACCTCGGCATCCTCAGAGACGAGGGTGTGCTGTGCGGCATCGGCTCCTGAGATCTCCAGATCCTCATAGGCAAAGTCACTGCCCATGAACGAGCCGGTGCGCGCCCGCCCGGCGATGCGCTGGACCCGCTTGAGCGCCGGAAGATAGAGGAGCTGCTCGTCGAGGGAGTCGGGGCTGTCGACCACGATGAGCTGGGTGCCGGAGACATCGGAGGGGTGGGAGAAGCGGGTGTAGCTGCTGAGCACCTCGCCATCTCTGCGGATCCGCATCTCCAGCTCTCGGACCCGCTCCGCGCCGCTGCGGCTGACCAGGACCATTCGGATCTGCTGGATGGAGTTGTCGACCTTCTGGGTCTGCTTGGCCTGCTCGATGATCTCACCGGCGTTCTGCTGGGCGAGCGCGGTCAGGGTCAAAGCAATCAGCGCGATCATGAGGACTCCTTCAATGAAATGCCCTCACCCAACCCGCGAACGATCTCCGCCATCCGGTCGAGCTGGTCATACATGCCGTTGAGCCGACTGCGGACCTCGTCCGAGAGATCCTTGCGCATGTCCATCAGCTCGATCGCGCCCATCAGCGCGGTGAGGGGCTGGTTCATCTCGTGGATGGCGATCCGGGTGGAGGTGACCCCGGAGGCGCGCTGCTCGCTGCTGAGGACCTGCTCTGAGGCGGCCTCCAGCCGATTGCGCAGGGCCAGCTCGACGCGGCGGTCGCTGAGGATGCCGATGGTGTACGTGGGCTCGCCCTGGTCACCGAGGACCTCGGTGGCAGCGAGGTAGACCGGCAGCTGCTCTCCGCTGCGTGCCCGAATCCGGACGGAGAACCGCGGGAGGTAGCCGTCGGGGCTGCACCGGATCTCCGAGAGCACCCGACGGGCCTCGGTGGGGTTGGCGTAGATGTCGGAGACGTGCATCTGGGAGCAGGCGTAGTCGCTGCTGTAGCCGAGCAGCTCGACGGCAGCCCGGTTGAAGATGACGATCTTGCCGACCCGGTCTGAGGCGAGGATCGGCTGGGGAGAGGTCATGAGCAGCTCGGTCTGGAGGCGCTTGAGGGCGCGACCCTTCTGCCCCAGTGCCCGCCGCTCGCTGCGAAGTCGGTGCAGGGTGGCCTGCTGACGCCGCCATCGGGAGAGCTGAAGCTGGACCGCTTGAGGGCTCACCACCAGGAACACCTCGGCGGCTTCCGACGCCAGCACCTCGGTCAGCCGGTCGGGGTTCGACAGCAGCACCACCGCACCGGGCTCGGGCGGCTCGTCCTGGAGCCAGTGGAAGACCACCTCTGGAGAGGGACTGGCCTGGAAGCCCGCGGCGCTGATCGCGGCGAGGATGTCGTCGGGAGGGTTCCCGCGGAGGGTCATTCGCATCAGGGTTGTTCCGAGGCCATTGTATGCCACGCTGCGATGGCTGCTGCGTGGACCCGAGAGACGGCTACCCCGGCATCCTCTGCCCGCTGGCGGACGTCCTCGAACTCCGGCGCGGCGTGCAGCGGCTCTCCGGCGAGGCTGCCGAGCTTGATGCGGACAGCGCCCCACGGGGTCTCCACGGTGGCATGTCGGCGGTCGAGGACGCGGCGAGTGGTGCGGTGGCGGCGGACCCCGAAGGTGCTGCCGTGGCGCAGCAGGGCCTCTTCGACAGCCCCGACCGCATCCCACACCGACAGCGCAGTGACCAGCAGTCCGCTTCGCCCCTTCTTCATCAGCACCGGGCTGGCGTAGGCGTCGAGGGCACCGGCAGCCAGCAGCGCGCGAATCAGCGGCGGGAGGTGCTCACCGGTGAGGTCGTCCATCTGCGCGCAGAGCACCCAGACGTCAGTGGGAGAGTCCGCGGTGGTCTCCGTGCCGAGGATGGCCCGGACGATGTTGGGGCGGTCGGGGAAGTCCCGGGTGCCCGCGCCCACCCCGGTGCCCAGCAGGGTCATCTCTGGCAGCGGACCGGGCGTGGCGAGGGCGGCCATCAGCGCCGCACCGGTGGGGGTTACCTCTTCGCGCCCGGGGACCCCCGCTCGGATCGGCCAGCCGGTGAGCAGCGCGGCAGTGGCTGGCGCGGGGAGGGGAGTGGCGCCGTGGGCGGTGGTGATGGTGCCGCTGCTGAGCGGCAGCGTCCCGCAGACAATGCGGTCGACCTGGAGCAGCTCCAGCGCGAGGCAGGCGGCGGTGATGTCGACGATCGAGTCGATGGCGCCGACCTCGTGGAAGTGGACCTCGTCGGGCGGGTGTCCGTGGACCTTGCCCTCAGCCTCTGCGAGCATGGCGAAGGTGGCCATTGCCCGCTGTCTGGCCCGCTCTGGAAGCTGAGACCCGGTGAGCAGCGCTCGGATGTCCCGCCAGGTCCGGTGCGGCTGGTTTGGCCAGTGGACCGGCGAAGGGCCGTGGTGGTGGCTGTGGCCATGCTCGTGGCTGTGGGCATCATCAGCGGTGGGTCGCGGGACGATCGTGAGCGTTGGAGAGACGATGAACCGTCGGGCGGCGAACACCCCGCGTCGGGTCTGCTCGACGGAGACGGTGTACCCCGTCAGGTTGAGCCCCTTTAGACCGGCGCGGATGGCGTCGAGGTCCGCCCCAAGATCAATCAGCGCCGCACAGAGCATGTCCCCGGCGATGCCCGAGACCGGATCGACATAGAGAGTCCGTGCCATCAGCGCCCCCTCAGGATCCGCGAGGCGGCCATGGCAGCCCCGAAGCCGTTGTCGATGTTGACCACCACCACGCCCGAGGCGCAGGAGTTCAGCATCCCCAGCAGCGCAGCGATGCCGCCGAAGTTGGCCCCGTAGCCGACCGAGGTGGGCACCGCGATGACCGGCTGCTTGACGAGGCCAGCGACCACGCTGGGCAGCGCGCCCTCCATCCCGGCAACCACGATGAGCACGGAGGCGTCTCTCAGGGCGTCGAGCTTTCCGAGGATGCGGTGCAGCCCGGCGACCCCGACGTCTCTCACCCGATCGACCTCGTGGCCGAACGCCTCTGCAATGACCGCAGCTTCCTCGGCCACCGGCAGGTCGCTGGTGCCCGCGCAGATCACTGCGATGCGGCCCTCGCTGACGGGCTTGACGGCCTCAGGGTGGGGGCGATGAAGGATGCCAGCAGTGGCATGCCAGAGGGTGTCGGGCAGCTCTGCACAGACCACCTCGGCCTTGTCCGGGGTGACCCGGGTGACCAGGCCGTCCTGGCGGGCAGCGTGGAGCCGACCGAGGATGCTGACGATCTGCATGGCCGACTTGCCAGAGCCGTAGACGACCTCGGCGTGGCCGGTGCGGAGCTGCCGGTGAGTGTCGATGTGGGCCTCGTCGGTCTCCAGGCCGAGCCGGGAGAGCGCCTCTAGGGCACCCTCAATGCTCTGATCTCCGCGCTGAATTCCTTCGAGAAGCTGCCGGGTGCGAGCGCGATCCATGGCGGTCTCCTTCGAAAATCGACTCTGGGTATAACCTCGCGAGGACTCGAAGCACCGGTATATGCGTTACCCTTTGGACGAGAGGATTCTCCATGCTTCCAGCCGCTCTATCCCTACTCCTCTCCACTGCGCTTGCTGAGTCGGATCCCGAGATCTACTCCCGCGCCATCGATCTCATCGAAGATCGATACCTCTGGGTGGATGAGCTGGATGCGGTCGACGCCCTGGAGCTTGCTGCAGAGGCTGCCGAGGATGCAGTGCCCTGGCTCATCGTCGAGACCTCCGATGGTGAGATCGTGCTGTCCCATGGCACATCCGGGGAGTTTTCCCGGGTGAAGCTCTCCGCTGGCGACCTGTCGGATGTCACCACCGCGCTGATGTTCCTGGAGAACAGCATCCGCTCTGGTCCCGGCGAGATCCCTGAGGAGGTTGATCTCTCCGTGGAGCTGCTCCGAGGCGTCTCCCGGGCGATGGACCGCCACTCGGTGGTGATGTACCGGGGGCGACTGGCGCGGTTCGACGAGCGCATCAAGGGGCGGCTGACCGGCGTGGGCTCTCGAATTGGGGAGGAGGACGGGGAGCTGGTGGTCCGCGAGGTCTTCCCGGATGGGCCGGCATACCGCGGCGGGCTGCTCAACGGCGATGTCATCCTCGAGATCGACGGCTTCTCCACTGTCGGGCTGTCCACCGACCAGTCGATCAGCCGGATCCGAGGCGCGGAGGGCTCTCCAGTCGTCCTCACGGTCCGACGCGACGACGGTGACTCCACCGAGATCCTCCCCCTGAGCTTCGTCCGCGAGGTCGTGCGCATTCCCAACGTCAGCTGGGAGCGCACGGACAGCGGGGTGGGCATCATCCGAATTGAGAACTTCTCCGAGCAGACCGTTCGCTGGATGCGTCAGGCGCTCACCGAGTTCCGGGATGCTGGCGAGCTGACCGGGGTGATCGTCGATCTGCGCGGGAACACCGGTGGCTCGATGCTCCAGGCCTGCCGCAGCGTCGATCTGTTCCTCACCGAGGGCCTCATCCTCACCACCGAGGGGCGCGGTGGCGCGGAGGTGCGCAACCTCTTGAGGCGCTACCCGGCCCGGGTCGAGGGAGACGAGGTCGAGGTCGGGGTGGTCCTCCTGGTGGACGACCGCTCCGCCAGTGCCTCTGAGATCCTCGCCGGAGCGCTCGCCCTCCAGGAGCGCGCGGTGATGATCGGCGAGCGCACCCACGGCAAGGGCACGGTGCAGATGCGCCACGAGCTGCGCAGCGGAGACCGCGACACCCGGGTCGAGATGAAGCTGACGGTCGCGGAGTACAAGCTCGGAGAGGATCGCACGGCCATCCTGGCTGGCGAGGGGCTGGAGCCTGACCTCTGGGTGCTGCCGACCACCTTCTCCCGGGGCGGCGTCTCCCTGCCCGACCACCTCATCGAGACTGCCTCCACCCCGGTCCTTACCTACGTCAACGAGCGCACTGGCTGGCGGGATGGCGAGGCCCTGGAGCGCGGCGACTACCTGGAGACCTTCGCCGAGCGCGCCCTCCTGTCGGCTCAGGGTGCTGACCGCACCGCCATGCTCGCCGCGATCGACAACCTCCTGCCCGTCGCCAGCCAGGAAGAGGAGGCGCTGATGGTGCAGACCTTCGGCTGGCGCACCCTCGACTGGTCCCCGGCCTCGATCCCCGGCGGCATCCCGAATGTTGAGGTCTCGGTGGTTGTGGTCGATCCCCCCCGGGCCGGCGAGAAGGTCGAGGTCCGGGCGGAGGTCCGCAACCTCGGCACCACCCCACTCAACCGACTTCGGATCCGCCTGGATGCCGAAGACAGCCGGCTGCCGTGGGAGGGGCTGACCCTGCCCATCGGGGCGCTGGCTCCCGGCGAGGTCGGGCTGGGCAGCGCGATGGTCACCCTGCCGATGTCCACCGTCTCTCGGGTCGATCAGGTCCACGTTGATGTCTACGCCGATGCACACCCCCCGGTCGCCTCCGACAGCGTCCGGCTGTCCATTGAGGCCCGCACCGCCACCCCGATGGCCGCTTCTGGAGCCCTGATCCGCAGCGGCAACGACGCTCGGATCTCCCTGACCCTGGAGAACCACGGCATCGAAGACCTCGCCAACATCCGCGCCCGCATCGCCCTGCCCGACGAAGCCACCATCGAGCTGCTCAGCCGCGAGGTTGCCCTGGAGGCGCTGAGTGCTGGTGGCAGCGGGTCGGTCGACATCGGCGTTGTGCTGCCGGAGGGGCCGATCGAGGACCTCTCGCTGGAGCTGCGGGTCGATGTGGAGGGCCGGGGAGAGGTCCTCCGGGTGCCGCTGAGCATCCCGGAGAGCGGCGACACCGTCCGCATGCAGCCGCCCACCCTTGCCACCACCCTGCCCACTGAAGCAGACGCCGGACATCACGAGATCGGCATCTCCGCGGCGGATGACGGTGGTATTGCCTCGGTCACCGTGTGGTGGGATTTCGAGAAGATCGCCTGGCTCCAGGGTCAGGGCAGCACCGCAGAGCTGCTCACCGACGTGGAGATCGGCGGCGGACACCACACCCTCACCGTCGAGGTCATCGACGACCAGGGAGCGACCACCACCCGGCGTTACCACGTCCAGGGCCGCAACGCCGACGGCGCGGCGGATGAGCACTGAAGCGCTGTGAGGACTTTGGGCACCCTTTGAGGCACAGGACGGTCCTTTGAGGCTGCGTGGGGTGGTGAACCTCAGCGCATGGGTGAGGGGGGAGCCTTCGGAATCGAGAGCCCCTGGCTGAGAGCGCCCCTGGCTGAGAGCGCCCCTGGCTGAGAAGACTGAAGGGCGAGCTGGACAGGTCGGCAATATCAAAAGCAGAGATCGGCGAATCCTTGAAGTACGGCGGTGATTCCAGCGACGTCTCCGTCCTTGGGCTCTGATCGCTACGGGTCCCCTCCGCGGTCGCAGCTCCGTTGTGCGAGTGCCGGCTCTAGCCGCCTCTGCGAGTGCCCG
>JBLHNG010000464.1:0-7070 GCA_047621685.1 Myxococcota bacterium
CGGTGCGGGATCGGACCGTGGCCGAAGTAGCCCTCCTCGCCGAACAGCTCCCCATGGTCTGACGTGATGGTCACCCAGGTGTTGTCTGGCAGGACATCGAACAGCTGCTCCACCGCAGCGTCCACGGCGTCAATCGCCAGGATCTGCCGACGCCGCAGCTGGTCGAGGCGGTCCTGGTTGAAGTACCGGGGAGCCTCGGAGGTGTGCAGGAGCTGGCCGGCGCTCAGCCGCTTGAACACCCCGTGGACCCCATGGATCCGCGGCCACTGCTGCTCGGGCTCCCCCGGCGGAGCGTAGGGGTAGTGGGTCTCGCCGGTGTTGAGCAGGTAGAAGGTGGGCCGGTCCTCAGAGAAGCGAAGCAGGGGGAGCATCGCGGCGAGGTCGTTGTGACGCTCCATGGACGCGTAGCTGTCGAAGTCAGACGCCAGAGGGGTGGCGGGGTTGAGGACCGGCATGCTGACGAGGGCTCGGGTGTGGTAGCCGATGCTGCGCAGGTAGGTCGGCAGCCACAGCCGGGGCAGCAGCGCCTCAAAGCCCAGCCCCGGGATCCCCAGGCGCTCGGCAAACCGGGCCAGATCGTGCTGATACCAGGCGCTGGCGAAGACGTTCGTCGGTGCGGGGTGGGGGAGCAGGCCCATGAGCAGGTTGTAGTGAGACGGCGCGGTCCAGGTCGCGTAGCTGAACCGCCGCTGGATCTCGCCGAGCCGGCAGATGTGCCGGGGGCGGGCGGCGACGAGGGCATCAAACCGGCAGGAGTCCAGGATGAGCAGGACGTAGTTTCTGGCACCGTCGGGCGGGTCGGGCATGGGCGAGAGTGTACAATCGCCGTCCGATTGGGGGTGTGTGTGCTGACTCTGCTGACTCTGCTGACTCTGAGTGCCCAGGCGGCATACCCGGCGCTGAGCGTCCCCATCGACGGGGACCGGGTCCGGCTGATCATCGTGGGCGACACCGGTGCGCTGCCGGTTGTTGCCGAAGAAGGGGCCGCCTGGGAGGGCAGCCACTACAACACTGCCGAGCTGCGCGATCAGCTGCGGCGCAGCATGGGTGCCGAGGACGCTGACAGCATCGTCGCGATGGGCGATCTGGTCTATGGGCCTACCTTCGCCCAGCTCTCGCCAAAGTGCCGGGACACCGACACGGTCGCTGAGGAGTGGCTCGACCCGACGCTGGGGGACTACTTTGAGGGGCTGCCGACCACCTGGCTGGCGCTGGGAAACCACGACGTCGGGCACTACCGCTACTCGCAGAAGCGCCTGCGATGTCTGCGCTACTACGCCGCAACCACCGACGACATTCGTCTCCCGGAGGCGGCCTACACCGTCGACTTCGGGCTCGCACACCTGTTCGTCGTCGACACCAACCGCGCGCCCTCGCGCTGGCCGTCTGCCGAGATGAAGCGCCGGATCGATGCCGAGGATGGCTGGGTCATCATGGGCGGTCATCACGTGCTGAAGACCGCCTTTGACAAAGAGAGCGAGGTTGAGATTCGGCAGTGGCTGTCTGAGAGCGCCACAAAGCCCGACCTCTGGATCAACGGCCACGCCCACTTCCTGCAATTTGGCGTCTACGACGGCATCCCAGCGCTGACCAGCGGGGCAGGCAGCAAGGTTCGGGTGCGCCCGGACTGTCCGGGACCAGAGTGTCAGGGCGAGGAGATGCCGCTGTTCTCGAAGTCGACTTTTGGCTATGCGGTGGTCGATCTGACTGCAGGCACCATGACCATTCGGTTCAAGGACGCCGAGGGCGAGGCGCTGTACTGCTGGGAGAAGACGCGCGACGCTCCGGGTGCTGCCTGTGCTGCGCTGGAGGAGCCGGTCGCGGTCGAGTCGGTGCCACAGGTCTCTGTGCTGGGTGGGTTCCCGATGTGCGAGGCCTCCGCGGCGCTGACCCTGCCTGATGGCTCGGTTCTGGTCGCGGACAACGAGGTCAAGGACGCCCTGTTCTCATTCTCCTATGACAACGGACTGATCGGGCAGGAGCGCCAGGCGTTCGCCGACAGCAAGAAGGAGCGAATCGAGGACATCGAGGCCCTCGCTGGCATCGACGGGGTCGGGGTGCTCATGGTCGGCTCCCACAGCCGCAACAAGCGCTGCGAGCCCCAGTCCGAGCGTCGGAGGCTGGGCGTGGGCGAGGCACGGGTGAAGACCAACGATGAGGAGTGGGCGGCGATGACCGCCTCGCCGGAGGCCTGTCGGGAAAACCTGTTCGGTGGCGCTGTGGGCGAGGACGTCGGGCTGCTGTGTGCGGCCATCGTTGCGGCGGAGGATGCGGTGGCGGAGTCTGCGGCAGACTGCACCGGAACCCTCAACATTGAGGGCGCGATGACCGATCCCGATGGCCGCATCTGGCTGGGCTTGAGGGCACCGGTGGTGGCGGATCGCGGGGCGGCGATGGTGCGACTCTCGGCGGACTTCCTGGCACAGGATGCGCTGTCCCTCGACGCCGTGGCGTGGGTGACTCAGCCGCCTCAGCAGGCGATCCGGGAGCTTCACACCGACGGCGAGTTCTTCCTCGGCATCGCTGGGAGCGTGGCGGACTCAGGGGACAACATGACCCTCTGGCGGGCGCCGATGGCGATGCTGACCCCTGGCGCGCGGCAGTCTGTGGAGCGGATCGGCCTCCTGCCGCCGAGCAGCGAGGGGCTCACCCGGGTCGGTGAGGACCTCGTGGTGGTGATCGACGGAGACACCCCAAAGGACGACGCCGCCGCTTGCATCGAGCCTGCGGGGCAGGTCAGGTTGCTGGCGGCACCGTGAGGGTCTTGCCGCTGACCTTGACCGACTCTCCGCCGCGAAGCTTGCGACCCCGGCGGGTCTCCACCTCACCATCGACCATCACCTTGCCCCCCTGGATGATCATCTTGGCGTGCCCGCCGGTCTGAACAACGCTGGAGAGCTTGAGGAAGGTGTCGAGTCGGATGGGGAGGGTCATGTCGCTGCGTCTATCGCATCCCGGTCGGGTTAGCTGGATCCTCCGGAGGTTGTCATGGGACTCAGGAACCGAATCAAGGGTCGAATCAAGAAGGTGATCGGCAGAGAGGAGGAAGCGTCCGCCGCTGCCCCCGCCGCGCCATCTCGTCCTGTGGCTGCAAAGCCCGCTGCCCGGCCCGCCGCGCCCCCGCCCGCGAAGCCCACCCCACCCCCAGCAGCGCTGTCTGAAGAGGACCGCATCAAGCAGGAGAAGGCCGCGAAGCACATGAAGCGCACCCGAAAGGGCGTGCTGAAGTTCGTCGCGGATCAGGGCGGCACGGTGTCACTCGCCGACATGCACAAGCACAGCGAGATGCGCTACTTCGTCGGCCACCAGAAGTTCTCGAAGATGATGGAGGAAATGATCAGCGAGGGGCTGCTGGACTACAGCCACGCCGACGGCACCGGCACGATCACCCCCGGTGGTCGCGAGCTTGTCGAAGGCTGAGCACGGGCAGGAGGTGCTCGGCGCTCAGCCGAAGCGCGACCGCCTTGAACCGGGCGAAGTCCATCGGGCCCGGACGCGTCGGGGGATCATCGCTGGCACCACCGGCCAGATCACTGACCACCTTGAGGGTCGTAAATGGCCTCAAGCCGACCACGCTCTGGACCGCAGCGGCCTCCATCTCGCAGACCGTGCCGCCCCGCGCAGCCAGGTCCGCTCGGCGGCTGGCGGTGAACACGCCGCGGCGCACAGTGATGATGGTCGCGGGCTCGATGCCTGGCCAGGGAAGGGGAGCGGGGCAGGGGGCGTCCTCATGGAAGAGCCGGGTGGCGGTGACCACAGAGCCGACCGAGAGTGAGTCCACCAGACCGCCGCAGGTTCCGATGGAGACCACCTGCTGGGCATCCCACAGCGGCAGGGCAGCAGCGACCCGGCGAGCGGCCTTGTCGGGGCCGACTCCGCAGGTGAGGACCGCAACCGGACGATCGGCGATGAACCCCGCGACGAGGCGGGCACTGAGCGGTCGGGGTCGGCTCAAGGCCCGGAGGATGGGCAGGGTCTCGGCACCCAGCGCACCGACAATGAGCAGTCGGCCGCCCACAGTCGAGGTCACGGTCTGCTACCAGACCGTCTGGTAGCGCGGCGGAAGCGGGCGGGTGTTGTGGCGGGCGACGTCGGTGCCGGTGCGGGTGTAGATCATGCCAGCGAGGCCGCTGATGATCATCGGAACATCATCAATGGCGACGAGCTGGCTGCTCAGCGCGGTGCCGCCGAGGTAGTCGATCTGCCCCTGCCGGGTGTGGCCGAGGCTCATCCGGAAGATGCCCTCTCTCTGGCTGACCGGAATCATCACCTGGTCTGGGAGCGTGGTGTCGACGCTCATGCAGCACTGCGTGGCGGCCTCGATGAGGGAGCGCTCGGCGTTGGTTGTCTCTGTTTGATCGGTGAGAAGCAGACCATCGGTGTTGACCTGATCTGCGCTGGCCAGGGAGAGCGTGAGGAGGGTGAGCATGGAATCTCCGGGAGCGGGACTGTCAGGAGGTGGGTGCAAGGTTCACAGTGTAAACGGGTGTCTTTATGTGAGCCGGCCAAATCGGCCCGACCAAGTGTGGACGAGGGGACAACCCTGTCTTTATGTGAGCACCGTGTGTACAGGTGTGCCGTAGTACCAACTGCCCGACAGTGAGATGGAGGATTGATACTGATCTGTAAGATTTTTCAGCGGTGCATCGATATGCCAGATTAAACGCTGATATCAGCATTGATATACTTTTTATTTTTATGTAAATAACACAAATAATTCTAATAGTACTTTTGTGGAAGTTGCCTGTAATGGACTTGTATCTATGGCAATAGACCACTTGAGGAGTTACTAACCATGGGTTTCGGTGCCCCGATTTGCCCTTATTAACCGTTGGTAGAGGTATTTGTATCTATGGGGCCATGGTATACGTAGAGAGGGAAAGCTGCCGAGACATGTCGTGTGGCTTCTCATGGGATTGCGATGGTGGTCATCACCGCCGCGGACATCACCGCCCGGGGCTACACCGCCCTGCCGGAGATCAACATCGTCACCAAGGACGCCCGGGTCTCCGAGACCGCCAGCGAGGTGGATGTGCGCATGCATGTCGGCAGCTACAGCACCCGGGCGGTCGACGGCACCGTCAGCGGCAAGTCTGGAAACCTCTGGTGCTCCCTCGCCGGCCGGGTCTTCCGCAGCGACGAGGCCGATCTGTCGAAGAAGTGGGGCTTCTCCAGCAACGATCTCTACAGCGACCGGGACATCTGGGGACCGATCCTCGATCAGGCCAACCGCAATGAGAACTTCGGCAGCTACCAGGGCCCGACGGATGACTGGGCGGTGATGGGCGAGGTCGGGCTGCATGGCCTGTCCCTCGGCATCATCGACTGGACCCGGAAGGAAGCCTACGGGGCCTACTACGCAGCGGACCGCGCGCAGAACAGCACAATGTGGAACAAGTCCTCCCGGCAGCTCTACTCCCGCTATGAGCACAACCCGACCAGCGAGCTGACCCTCCGGTCGCTGCTGCTGTATCGAGAGAGCCGGGTGTGGGGCGGCTGGACGGAGGCTTCTCCCAACAAAGCTGGCTCTGACATCAGCTACACCCACTGGAACTCCGCAAGCAACAGCTGACTGTTCCGACAGTCCGCGGAGCTGACCCCCTCAGAGCAGTACCGGCTCCAGGCGGGTGTGAAGCTGGAGCGCAAGGAGCTGACCAAGAGCTATGACATCTCCGGCTACTGGAATGGCTCTTACACCGGCACCGACAAGACCTACGACGCTCCGCCGCTTCCCAACGACGAAGTCCACCCCGAGAACCTCGCGCTGACCACGGACATCGGTGGCTTCCTCCAGGGCGTCGCGGACTATGACATCGTCCGCCTCATCGGCGAGGTGCGCTACGACATCAACAGCCTCTACGGTGCCTCGTTCAACCCCCGGGCCTCGGCCATCTTCAACGCGATGGATGACCAGCTCGCCATCAAGGCGATCTACGGTGAGGCGTTCCAGGAGCCCGCGCCCATCCAGCTGTGGGGTGGCTGGAGCGGTCGGTCGGCGAACCCGGACCTGGAGCCGGAGAAGGCCCGAAACTTCGAGCTGGCTGGCATCTTCCAGACCCCCGCCATGACCAACGAGCTGTCCGCCTACCGCGCGCAGTACACCAATGTCATCAAGGAGGAGACGGAGAACGCTGGAGAGCGCACCATCACCGGACTGGAGTACCGCGCCCGTCTGGAGCTGAACAACCCGCCGCCGGAGTCCGACCGCATCTCGCTGTATGCCAACTACACCTTCACCAACTCCATCTCCAGCGTGAAGTACGACCACGACGCCGGGGAGTGGGTCAACGGTGAGACTGCCCTGGGCGACATCGCACCACACAAGGCAAACCTCGGCGTGGTGGTTCAGCGGCCATGTCCGCGGCAGCTGGGTCAGCGAGCGGGAGCTGTACACCCGCAACCCGCTGCGCGCTGATGGCACCACGCTCGATCCCTATGTGGTCCTCCATGGTGTGATCGCCGCAAACTTCGACACCCTGAGCCTGTCGCTGAAGATCAACAACCTGCTGGATGCGGAGTACTTCCACCCCGGCATGGAGAGCGCGAGTGCCGGAGACAGCTTCGACGAGCGCAGCCTGGGCTATCAGAGCTCGGTCCTTCCACAGCCTGGTCGTTCCTTTATGGGGACTGTGAAATTGACGTTCTGATCGCGAATATTGGTGAGGTTGAGCGGATGGGACCGATGCGGATTGGCTCGGTGCTGGCGAGCTGTCACTGAGTTTGGCAGCCCCGGGTCAGGTGGCTGCCTTCTTCTTTCCCTGACCATCAAGTTCGACAAGTGCCGGTCGCAGACGGGCTGATTGTCGATTCGTGGATCGGCGCGGGGACGGGGTGAGTCCGACGAAGCCGGTCAGGTGGCTGCCTTTTTCCCCTAATTTTGTTGATTGTATTGTTTTGGATCGCCTGATCTGGAGTCTCGGTCCGCCCGGGCGCGCGCAAGGGGAGACCGTAGTGGGCCGTGTCGGAGGGCCGGGGGACGCCCTCAGTCCACGCCAGATTCTCTGGCGGCCCCGGAGGCAGCAAGCGACCCGAGGCTTGAGAGAAGGGGAAACCCACTGAGAATGCTGGCC
>JBLHNG010000465.1:0-7065 GCA_047621685.1 Myxococcota bacterium
CCTCAGCCGGTCGCGGAAGGATTCGGGTCGAACAGCGTCGAGCAGGGCAGCGCGGAGATCCATGCCCCTGCTCTATCCGGGGAGCGCGCGGCTGTTGGCACTACTCGGTGTAGAGCAGCCCCCGGGGTCCCGGCGGACGGGCGGCGTCGGTGGTGTTGCCCCAGCAGACGACCTCGGCGGTGTCGGTGAGTCCGCAGCCATGCTCGCCGCTCAGCGCGAGGCGGACCAGCCCGCCAGGGAGGGAGAGGTCGACGGTGGGATCGTTGAAGCCGAGGCCCCAGCACTGAACCTGCCCGCTGCTGCGGACCCCACAGGAGCGGAAGCGAGCGGTGTCGATGTCGGAGAACCGACCCGAGGGGGCCCGGGCCTGACCGTTGCCGTCGAAGCCCCAGCAGGCTGCCTCGCCGCCGGGACGGATCCCGCAGGTGTGCCAGGTGCCCGCGCTGACCGAGACGAACTCCCCAGCGGGCGCGACGAGCCGGTCGTGGCTGTCGTTGCCCCAGCAGGTCAGGGTGCCGCCCCGGTGGATGCCGCAGGCGTGGTCTTTGCCCACAGAGAGGCGCACGAAGTCGGCGGTGGTGGGGATGCCCTGGAGGATGGGGCCACCACCCCAGCAGGAGATGGTGCCCTGGGCGGTGATGCCGCAGGTGGCCCGCTCGGAGGTGTCCAGCCAGGAGAACGGCCCATCCTCCTCGATGACCTCGCCCTCGTCGCTGTGGCCGACACAACGGGCGGCCCCGGCATCGGTGAGGCCGCAGGTGTGGTCCGCCGCGGCGGTGATCGCCGAGAGCCCGGTGAGGCTCCGGGTCCGGTCGTCGTCGTCCGCTCCCCAGCAGATCGTGGTGCCCTGAGCGGACAGGGCGCAGCTGTGGTTGGTGCCGACCGCGACCGCTGGATCCGGGCAGCCATCCGCATCAAACAGCCCCGGACCGTCCTCGGGCCGCAGCGGACAGCTGTCGAGGTCGTCGACGATGCCGTCGTTGTCGTTGTCGGCCTCCGGGCAGCCGTCGGCATCTTCGAAGCCATCGAGGTCCTCGGGCTGGGTCGGGCAGCCGTCGTCGTCATCGGCCAGCCCGTCTCCGTCGTCGTCCTCGTCGGGACAACCATCGGAGTCGTTGCGCCCGTCGGCATCCTCAGCGACGTCCGGGCAGCGATCGAGGGCATCGACGATGCCGTCGTTGTCGTTGTCCCGATCTGGGCAGCCGTCATGATCCTCAAAGCCGTCGCGATCCTCGGGCTGACCCGGGCAGGCATCCGCCGCGCCGCCCAGTCCATCGCCGTCGGCATCCCCCCACGCCATCCACGCCCCGCCCACACCACCCGCCGTGCCGAGTCCCAGGCAGACCAGCGCCAGCAGCACTGCGCCCAGCCAGCTTCGTCGAGGGGGCTCGGAGACCGGCTCGGTGTGCTCGATGAGGTCGGTGTGGAGCGGGTGGTCTCCGATGGGGGCTGCGCCGGGGCTGGCTTGGAGGTCGCCTTGGAGGTCGCCTTGGAGGTCGTCTTCAAGATCATCGACCACCGCGACGATCGGGATCCGGGTGGCGAGCAGGGCCGCGGTGAACGCAGCGGCGTCTGGGTAGCGCAGTGCTGGATCGGTCTGCATCGCGGTCAGGATGATCCCGACCAGATCCGGCGGCAGATCCTCCGGTGGAGACTCCAGCAGTCCGGACTCCCGGGTCGCGATCCTGCCGGTGAGCAGCTCGAACAGGATCGCGCCGACGCCGTAGAGGTCCGAGCGGTTGTCGACCGCGGAGGAGTCCCGAAGCTGCTCGGGGCTCATGTAGTCGGGGGTGCCCATCCGGGTGCCGATCTGGGTGCCGCTGCCCTGCTCAGTGCGAGCGATGCCGAAGTCGGTGAGCTTGAGCTGCCCGCTGGCGCTGATGAGGAGGTTGGCTGGCTTGAGGTCTCGGTGGACGACGCCGTGGCCATGGACGAGGTCGAGGGCGTCGAGGAGCTGGAGGAGCCAGGTGACCGCCTCTGAGCGGGGGAGGGGGCCGGCCTCCAGGCGATCTTCGAGGTCTGCCCCGTCCACCCAGTCCATCACCAGCGCGGTGAGGTGCTCGTCATAGACGACGTCAGTGACCCGGACGATGTGGGGGTGGATGTGCCAGGCCTGGAGCCGGCCTTCCTCGACGAACCGCTCCCAGACCTCTGCGTTCCCGGCCCACTCCGGTCCGAGGATCTTCAGCGCATGCCACGTCCTCAGCCCGCGATGCCACGCCCGCCAGATCTGCGCCATGCCGCCTTGCGGGCCAGCACGCTCGATCCGGTACACGCCACCGACGATGTCTCCGGGCTTCAGCTCCATGGGGAAACCATACTCGCGATCCAGGCAGGCATGCGGCCGAGCCGGTGACAGTAGAGGCCGGAAGGTTGCGGATTATTCCGGACATCCGGTGTCCGATGTGAGACACCGTCTCTTCGGCAGGCACGTTATCCGTCTTCTATGCAGCTCGTCATCACCGAGAAACCCTCTGTTGCGCGTGACCTGGCAAAAGTGCTCGGTGCCGGAAGCCGCCACAATGGCTGGATTGAAGGAAACGGGCTGAAGATCACCTGGTGCTTCGGTCACATGGTCGAGCTTCAGGACCCCGCCCACTACAATCCGGTCTGGAAGCGGTGGGAGATGGACTCCCTGCCAATGGTCCCCGAGCGGTTTGAGCTGAAGCTGCGTGAGGGGGTCGATGAGCAGTGGGGGGTGCTCTGCAAGCTCATGCGGGACCGCGAGATCACCGAGGTCATCAACGCCTGCGATGCTGGTCGCGAGGGCGAGCTGATCTTCCGCTACGTCTACCAGATGGCGGTCTGCTCGCTGCCGGCTCGGCGGCTGTGGGTCTCCTCGCTGACCGACTCTGCCATCAAGGGTGCCTGGAAGCAGCTGAAGCCCGCCTCCAACTACGACGCCCTGGCCGATGCCGCGCGCTGTCGGGGCGAGGCGGACTGGCTGGTCGGTCTCAACGTCACCCGGGCGATGACCTGCCTCGCCCGCTCTGGCGGTGGCGATCAGCTCCTCAGCGTCGGCCGTGTCCAGACCCCGACTCTGGCGATGATCATCAACCGGGATCGGGAGATCGCTGCGTTTGTCCCGGCTTCGTTCTGGCAGATCAAGGCCACCTTCACCGCAAAGGTGGATGTCGGCGATGGTGCGAAGGAAGACGGCTCCTGGAAGGCGACGTGGTTCAACCCTGACAACAAGACCACAGACCCCGCCGATGGCAAGAAGAAGGGCAAGAAGGGCAAGTCCGAGGAGGTTCCCCGGGCAGAGCGTCTGGACTCTGCGGAGGATGCGAAGCTGGTCATCGACGCCGCGCGCGGACGGCTCGGGGTCATCTCATCGGCACAGTACAAGCAGACCCGTGAGCAGCCCCCGCTGCTCTACGATCTCACCAGCCTCCAGCGTCGGGCCAACCAGCGCTACGGCTACTCCGCCCAGCGCACCCTCCAGCTTGCCCAGGACCTCTACGAGAAGCACAAGCTGATCAGCTATCCAAGGACCGACGCCCGGTACATCACCCCCGATCAGGTCCCAGAGCTGCCGAACATCCTCAAGGGGCTCGCCCGCCTGCCGGTCTATGCGCCGTACTGCACCGCGATCAGCGCCACCCCGATTCGCCCTGGAAAGCGGGTGGTCAACGCTGCGGAGGTCGGGGATCACCACGCGCTGCTCCCCACCGGCCGCACCCCGTCCGCCCACCACCTCTCCCCCGAGGAGAAGCGCATCTTCGATCTGATCGCCCGCCGATTCATGGCTGTGCTCTCCGAGGATGCCCTGTTCGACGTCACCAACCTCACCACCGAGATCTCTCCCGATCCCGCCGCGCCGCTCCCCGACACCGTGCGTGCCCCGCTGCGCTTTCGGGCTCGGGGTCGGATCTGTCGGCGTGAGGGCTGGCGGGCTGTGGATCCGCCGGGCAAGAGCAAGCAGATCGAGCTGCCCCGGGTCACCAGGGGCGATCAGGCCACTGCCAATCCCATCAAGGTCACCAAGGGGCAGACCCGCCCACCGCGCCCCCACTCCGACGCCAGCCTCCTGCGCGGCATGGAGACCGCTGGCCGCGAGCTGGACCTCGACCTCGAAGATGCCGAGCTGAAGCGTGCCATGCGCGGTGCGGGCCTCGGCACCCCCGCCACCCGTGCTGCGATCATCCAGACCCTGCTCAACCGCCAGTACATCGAGCGCAAGGGGCGGGACATCCTGGGCACGGATCGGGGTCGGGCGCTGGTCATGGCCATCCCGGTCGACGAGCTGCTCAGCGCAGAGCTGACCGGTCGCTGGGAGTCTCGGCTGAGCAGCATCGCCGACGGCACCGAGTCCCGGGCGCTGTTTATGGCCGACGTGGCCCGCTCTCTTGAGGGGATGATCGCCGCGATCTCCGTCGCGAAGCCCCCACCAGCCGAGGTGCGCGACGACCTCCCGGTGCTCGGGACCTGCCCGGTGTGCGGAAAGTCGGTCCGTGAGAAGCGCAGTGTGTTTGAGTGTGATGGAGGACGAACCTGTGATTTCGTCATCTTTAAGACGATCTCATTCCGCAAGATCAGCGTCCGAACCGTCAAGACCATGCTTAAAAGCGGCAAGAGCCCGGTCCTCAAGCGGTTCAAGAGCCGCAAGGGCAAGATGTTCTCCGCCGCGCTCACGCTCAGCGAGAAGGGTCGGGTGGTGTTCGATTTCTCTGAGGTCCCGCCAGACGATGGCTCCAGTGCCTCAACAACGAGTTCTGCAAAGGCAAAGCCCGCGAAGGCAAAGGCTGCGAAGCCCGCAAAGGCAAAGAAACCCGCCAACACCTCCACTCCAACCTCTCCGGTCGGCATGCTGTGTCCGCGCTGTCAGCAAGGGCGGATAATCCGCGGTCGCCGAGCCTGGGGCTGCAACCGATGGCGGGAAGGCTGCCGTTATACGCTGGCCTTTGACGAAGATGGGCGCCCTCGCACGGATGCGGAGGCGGCTCGACTGCTCCAGCAGGCGCTGAAGTAGCCTTGAGCGAGCTGGCCTTGCTGAGTTGCGGAGGTAGGCGGAGTCCGATGGGTGGCTGCACTGACGATTGAGTGTCGGCAGCAGCCGGTCGCAATTCCCACTCACCCCTGGTTTGAAGCTGACGTGTCCGCCGTTGAGTTCGGCAAGTGCCGGTCGCAGACGGGCTGATTGCTGACTCGTGACCCGGCACGGGTGCCCGAAAACGCTCAGACCTGGCTGATGATCTCGTCGAGCTTCTCGCTGATGGCGTCTTCTTTGGTGTTCAGCGCGATGGCCAGCTCGCGGACGAGCAGAGCATGGACCTTGCGGAAGATCCGACGCTCACCGAAGCTGAGATTCTTGGCGTTCTTGATGGCCGCCAGCTCTCCGAGAACTTCGCCCATCTCCTTGGGATCGTTGGTCTGGATCTTCTCGGAGTAGGTCCGAAACCGACGGTTCCAGGTTGCCATTCGCTCAGGCAGTTCCTGCTTGCGGATTGCGCGGTAGGTCTCCTCGACCTTCTTGGCAGACATCACCTTTCGCAGGCCCTGGGCCTTGGCCTGGATGGTGGGAACCCAGACCTTGGTGCCATCTTTCGGAAATTGGATGATGTACATCTCGGTGGTGCCTTCTCCGAGATCGACCTTCTTAATCTCCTCGACGACCCCGACTCCGCAGTTGGGATAGACGGCCGCATCGCCACGCTTGAAGTTCATCGCCGCTCGCTTTTGTCTCGGGTGCTGTCGGGGTCGCAATGCTGTCTCTGGACCGAGCCACTGTGTCGCTCGGTTGTACAGCGCAGACCTCCGAGCAAAGATAGCACGGAAGGCGTCATCGGAAACCCCCGCCGAGCAGGTTCAACCACTTGTATATTGAAATTCACACCGTCGAGGAGCTGATCCCGCATCTAAAGCGGAAGACGCTCCAGTGCCTCGTCGTTCAGGGGCTTGATCTACGGGCTCTCTCCAGCGAATTGCTTCAGTGTCCGGGGACTGGGAGCGCATTTTTGGGCTGCCAGCTTCAGGAGCGGATTCGCGATCACCTCCAGCAGTCCGGCGCGCTGATCTTCCCGAGCCTGGACAACCTGCCCTACCGGCCGTTTCGTCCGAGGCTCTACAGCATCGAGGAGCTGATGGGCGGCTATGTGCGGGGGCAGGTGGAGAGCTTCTACACCGAGACACTCGACAGCCGGATCTACCGCCACTACACCGCCGCACGCGGTGGCAAGTCCACCCCGATCCTGGAGACCCTCGCCCAGCGGCTCCACGATCACGCCATCGACGATGCCCTGAGCGACCTGCTCATCGACGGCGAGACCGAGCGGCGGGTGGTCGGAGTGATGGGCGGGCACGCGATGCGTCGGGACGAGGAGACCTACCGCATCGTGGCTCGGGTGGCCTGGCGACTGGCCCGGAGCGGTCTGTTCGTGACGACCGGCGGTGGACCTGGTGCGATGGAGGCGGCAAACCTGGGGGCCTGGATGTCCCGGTGGTCCGAGGCGGAGCTGGACGAAGCCGTCTCCATGCTCGCTTTCGCGCCGAAGTACGATCACCCCGGCTGGTTCGATGCAGCCTTCATGGTCCGGGATCGCTGGCACGACGGCGTCGAGAGCCTCGCGATCCCCACGTGGTTCTACGGCCACGAGCCCTCCAACCTCTTCTCCACCCACATCGCCAAGTACTTCGCCAACTCCCTGCGCGAAGACGGGCTCCTCGCCCTGGCAACCTGGGGGATCGTGTTTGCACCGGGCAGCGCGGGCACCATCCAGGAGATCTTCCAGGACGCCGCCCAGAACCACTACGGCACCTTCAAGGTCATCAGCCCGATGGTCTTCCTGGGGCGGACCTACTGGACGGAGGAGCGGCCGGTCTACCCCCTGCTGCGACAGCTCGCCGAGGGACGCAAGTACCACCGGATGATCACCATCAGCGATGACCTCGATGAGATCGTCACCTTCATTGAGAACAACCCGCCGGTTCCGTTTGCGGATCAGGCGTCGTAGTCGACCTTGACGGTGCTCTCAAGCCGGGGGCGGATCCAGTCGAGCAGCGCGAGGTGGACCGGGTGGGTCGCGTAGGCTTCGAGGCCCGCAGGGCTGTCGAACCGGGTGAGCA
>JBLHNG010000466.1:0-7064 GCA_047621685.1 Myxococcota bacterium
GGCAGCGAGCGCCCTCGGGGAAGTGGCGGTCGTAGCAGATGTACACGCCGACGGTGGCGTAGCGGGTCTTGAAGACCGGGTAGCCGCCGTCGCCGGGACGGAAGAAGAACTTCTCCCAGAATCCAGCGACCTGGGGGATGTGCTGCTTGCGATACTTACCGAGGTAGGTGCCGTCTGCGTCGTAGACCGCGCAGGTGTTGTAGTACACCCCGCGCATGGCCTTCTCGTAGACCGGGACGACCACGGCCATCTCGTACTCCGCGCAGATCGCGGCGATGCGGTCGGTGGTCGGACCGGGGACCGACTCCGCAGCGGCGTACCAGCGGGCATCCTGACTGGGGCAGAAGTAGGGGCCGTTGAAGATCTCCTGGAGACAGAGGATCTGCACACCGGCCTCGCCCGCCTGGCGGATGAGGGGGATGTGCTTCTGGATCATCGCTTCGATGATCTCAGCAACGGGACGGCTCTCATCGTTGATCGGGTTGCTGCACTGAATCAGACCGCAGCGGACGATATCGCTCATTGGGGGACCTTCTCTGGTTTGAAGAAAAGCGCCCCAGCGTACCGGAATTATCCCCGAACTTCAAGCACTCCACCGGCACGCTTCTCGCCGCGATTGATCACTGCTGGCCTGGGGCGGAGGCGGAGGATCTCAGTGAGGCTCACGGTCGGCCACCACAGGAACGTCGCCTCCCCTCCCTCGCAGAGCACGGGCACGTCCCCAAACGGGCGGTGGTTGTCCGTCCAGAGGGTCGCCACGATGCGCTCCATCTGCGTGGTTCCAGTGAGGTGGCCGACGTGGGCGAGCATGGAGGCGGCGTCCATGAGGTTGGCCTGTCCCAGCGGATACCAGGGGTCCATCACCGAGTCATGGCCGATGCCGACGTGTACTCCCGCCGCCCACAGCTCATCGACCCGGGTGATGCCGCGGCGCTTCGGGTAGCCGTCGTAGCGCCCCTGGAGGACGACGTTGTCCAGCGGGTTGGTCACCACCGTGGCCCCCGACTCCGCGATCAGCTCGATGAGCTTGGCGGCGTAGGGGTTGGGGTAGGAGTGCAGCGCGGTGCAGTGTCCGAGGACTGTGGCTGCTCCCATGCCCCGGTCGATGGCCTGCGCACAGGCGACCTCGATGCTGCGGCTGCCAGGATCGTCGGTCTCGTCGATGTGCATGTCGACCTTGGCACCCACCGACTCTGCAAGGGCAAACGCCAGCTTCACGCTCTCCCAGCCCTCCAGGGCCGTGCGCTCGAAGTGCGGGATGGCCCCGACCGCGTCGCAGCCCTGCGCCACCGCCCACTCCCAGTCCGCCCGCCGACTCGGGGCGCGGAGGATGCCCTCCTGGGGGAACGCCACGACCTCCAGGGTGATGCCCTCAGCAGCGACCTGGGTGCGCAGATCGAGCAGGGCCTCCACAGCGATCCGGCTGCCGGTGTCGACATGGGTGCGCACCCGCAGCGCCCCCCAGTCGGCGTACCAGGACAGGGTCTTGCGGGCGCGGGTCTGTACGTCTTCAACGGTGAGGCCCGGCCGGAGCTTTGCCCAGTTGGCGATGCCCTCGCGCAGGGTGCCAGAGACGTTGGGGGCGACCGCGGCGAGTCCGGTGGCGTCGAGGTGGGTGTGGGGCTCGGCGAGGGGCGGGGTGATGCGCCCACCGGTCACGACGGTCTCCCCGGGGATCGGCGGCAGCGGCTTGAGGGAGATCGCGGTGATGCGGTCGCCCTGAGTGCGCAAGTGGACGGCGTCATCGTTGAGCTTGACGTTGGTAAAGAGCATCTCTAAGTCTCATCCGCCAGCGCGGTCACTGCACTGGCGACCTGCGTCTTCAGTGCGTTCATGAAGGCATCCTGCTGATCAGCGGGCAGCTTCGTGCGCACCAGCCCGGCGAGGGAGAGCACGAGGTCGTGGATGACTGGTAGGGCAGCAGCGAGGGCAGTGTCCTCGGGATCAACGACGGGAGCATCCTCCCCACGCAGCGCCCCGACCGCATCGGCGAGCACGGCCTGACGGACCCGGGCGACGTCGGCGGGGGTCTTCACGGTGTCGAGGCGGGGGGCCAGCCAGTCGAGGATGCGCAGCTGCCGCATCCCGGCGGTGGTGCCGTTGAGCGCGCCCTGGATCGCGGCGAGCTGCTCGGCGATGCTGGAGAGCTGGACGGTGGCCCCAGCAGAGGCGCCGGCCTTGAGCGACTTGTTGATGTGACCCAGCCACGCCCCGACCTTGGCGACCTGGGGGGCGAGGTCTCCCGCTGTGCCAGCCTCCAGGGCTCCCCTCACCCCGGCCAGCTCCCCGGCAAGGGCGGCGACCGCTGCGTCGGTGGAGCGCGTCGAGAGGGCGGCGTGGATCTCGGAGAGGGCGGCGATCTGGGCGCGCTGGTCGGTCTGACTGGTCGAGGCGACCCCGGAGATGCCCAGGCCGATCGCCTTGAGCTGGTCGGAGAGCCCGGAGAGGGTGCCGGTGACCCGGGCGACGGGGTCGTCGCCGGCACCCCCCATCAGCTTCTGGCGGCCAAACTCCGACTTGATCATCGCCCACCGCTCGGCCTGGGCTGCCGTCTGGGTGTCGCGAAGCTCGCCGAACTTGAGCAGGTTGGCCTCTGCGCCGGTGGTGAGGGTCTGGGCCTCTCCGGCGTAGTGGTCCACGATGAGGCGCTCCAGCTCGGCGTCGTTCATCGCCGGCACGATCTTCTCGGCGATCTTGTTCATGTTCCGGTAGGAGCCCTGGAGCTGGAAGCGGGGCTCGGTCCGGAAGGCGTCGTCCATGGAGGCGCTTCGGATGTACTCCAGGTTGACCGCGAGCAGGGTCTCCTGGACCCGGAACAGGTGGCGGAGGATCGTGGTGATCTCCCCGATCTCAATGGCGGAGTAGCCGTGGGTCAGCTCGGAGCTGGCGATCGGCTGGCCCTGGGCCATCGAGATGAGCTTGTAGGTGTCCTCCTGGCTGCGGCCCGAGAGCGGGGCGAGGATCGGGTTGCTGGTCAGGGTGTTCTCGATGTACGACAGCGCGAACAGGTCGCCCTTGCCGGAGAGCACGTCGCCGAGGTTGTAGGTGTCTGCCCGGTTGGAGAGCATGTCGGGGATCTGGAACCGGTCGCCGGACTCGGTGTAGGGGTTTCCGGCCATGACCACGCAGAACTTCTTGCCGCGCAGGTCGTACGTCCGGGTCTTGCCCTTCCAGACGCCCTCGATCTTGCGCTGACCGTCGCAGAGGCTGATGAACTTCTGCAGCAGCTCGGAGTGGGTGTGCTGGATGTCGTCGAGGTAGAGCATCACGTTGTTGCCCATCTCCAGGGCGAGGTTGATCTTCTCGACCTCCTGGCGGGCGGTGGCGTTTCCAGCCTCCGACGGGTCGAGGCTGTGGACCTCGTGGCCCAGCGCGGGACCGTTGATCTTCATGAACACCAACCCCAGGCGGCTGGCGACGTACTCCATCAGGGTCGTCTTTCCGTAGCCGGGCGGAGAGATGAGCAGCAGCAGGCCCATCAGGTCGGTGCGCTTGTTGGCTCCAGCAGCGCCCATCTGCTTGGCGAGGTTGTCGCCGATGAGGTGTAGGTAGACCTCGTTGATCAGCTTGTTACGGACAAACGCCGACATGACCCGGGGCTTGAACTCTTCGAGCCGCAGGCGATTGCGCTGGGACTCCAGCACCTCATGGCGGGTGCTGCGCCAGGCGAGGTAGCCGGGCACCTTGCGCTCGATGTAGTCGGTCAGCCGCCCGAGGAACTCGTCGAGGCGGATCTCCATCTTGCGGCCAGTGATCCGGGGGTGCTGCCCGAGCAGGCCCTCGACCTCACCGACAGTCAGGGCGTGGCTCTCCTGCCAGTCCAGCCCCCGGTCGCAGAGCATCCGGGCGGTGGCCTCCAGCACAGCCGGGGTCTCACCGTGCTGAGCACAGAACGCCTCCATCCAGGCCGCCGCGAGGCCGATGCGCTCGGCGGGGCGGTCGGCGAGGGCGCGCAGGTCTTCGTCGAGGGCGAACCGCTGCCCGGCACTCGCCAGCCAGGCCTCTAGCGCACGGACCAGCTCAGCAGCCTCGGCGGACACGGTGAACCGGGGGTGCTCGGCGGCCAGCTCCTCGGCGAGGTACTGCCCGGCCTGCTCGGCGTTGAGATCGCCCCAGGTCAGGGAGAGGGCAGTGGCGACCCCGGTCTCTTCCAGCCACGCGGTGATCACGCCACCCAGCTCCCGGGAGAAGCCGGTGAGGGCGGGGCTCGCACGGAGGGCGGCGCGGAGCCGGGCGAGGTTGCGGGCGCGGCGGTGCCAGCGGCCCTTCGAGACATCGTCGGTGCAGGAGTCCCAGAACAGCGCAGCGATGGCGCGGGGGGTGGGCGGAAAGCGAAGCAGCCCGGCAGTCCGCTGGACGGAGAGCAGTCGGCCGAGGATGATCGCGGCGTCGGCGTCGTGCAGGCCACGCTCGTAGCCCTCGTCGTAGCGGTTGGCGGTGTACTGACGGATCTGCTTGAGCAGTCCGCCATCCTCCAGGGCCGCCGCAGTCAAGCCCGCGAGGCTCAGGCCGTCCCGGTTGCCCTCTGCGGCGAACAGCATGCTGGCGGCGAGGTACTCCCCCCGGTAGACCGACGCATCCTCGCTGACCAGCGACTGCGCCCAGTAGGGCTTCGCGGTGGTGATGCCTTCGTCGTCGAGGGCCTCGTAGAAGTCGGTGCCGGTGAGGTGGATGGACATCCCCTCCCCCCTCGGCACCATCGTCAGCTCGACGGCCTGGGTGTTGACCGAGAACAGGTGCCGTCCGAAGCGGATGAGGTTGTCGCCCTCAAACAGCTCGGAGACATCGCGGAGCTGACGGAGGGCATCCTGGCGGGTGGACTTCAGGCGGCTCAGCAGCTCGTCTGACTTGACACTGTCGCCGATGGTGGCGAGCTGCTCGGCGAGCTGACGCAGCTTGAGGACCATCGCGTCGGAGGCGAAGTAGGCGTTGAGGTCGTCCTCGGACTTGAACGACTTCGCCCGACGGGTCAGCCCGGAGAGGATGCGGTCGGCGGCGGAGAGGATGCTGCCGATGCGGCGCTGTCGGTCGTCGAGCAGGGCCTGTCGGCGGGTGTTGAACGCCTCGTTGACCTCCTCGCGCCGAGAGATCAGCTCGGGCAGGAACTCGTCGAACTCGCCAAACCGACCCTCCAGCTCCTCCAGCTGCAGCATCAGCCGAGAGAGCTGCTCGTCACAGGCCTCCGGGCTCTCCGCGAGGGCCAGGGCACTGGAGACGGACTGGCCCAGCAGCTTGAACTGCGCGCCAAACTCCATCCGGGCCTCGGCAGCCCCCAGCTCCTTGCGGCGGGCGACCATGATGGCCCTCACCCGGTTGAGCTGGGCGAACACCTCAGAGATGGACTCCAGGATCTTCGTGCGGGCGGCGGCGTCGTCGACCTGGAGGCCGCTGACGACCTCAGTCAGCAGGGAGAGCCCCTCGCTCAGTCGCCCCAGGTCGGCCTCCATCGGCTCGAACCGGTGGGTCTGGTCGACGGCTTCGATATCGGCCAGCAGCTCGTTGAGCCGATCGAGGATCGGGGAGAGAGCCTCGTCGCGGAGCAGGAAGTCCACACACGCCTGGCTGATCTGGTCGAACCGCTCGACGACCTGCGCCTCGAAGCCATCGAGCTTCACCAGGTCGATGTAGCGGATCTCCTTGAGCGTGATGAGGTGTCCCCGGTGCTTTCGCAGCTGAGTCATGGCGTCGAGGAACTGCTCGACCTTGTAGAAGTCCCCCGCACGCAGTCCGCCCAGCAGCTTGCTCTGCACGACACCGACCTCAGTCAGCTCCGTGGCGGCCTTTGACTTGAGGGCGACCACCTTCTCAAACTCGTCAATGACCAGCTCAGCGGTGCGTCGAATGGACTCGATCTCACCGCGCAGGTTGCCCAGCTCTTCCTCGCCCAGCCAGTAGTAGGCATCGAGCATGCGGGTGGCGGACTTGACGAGGTCCTCGTACAGCCGGCGGGTGGGCTCCTGGTTGGCGATGAGCTGGCGGAGGGTGTAGGCATCCGAGATGCCACGCACGAGGTCGGCGTTGCCGATCCGGGAGAGCAGCGAGCCGTCGGTGGGGACGTTTGCGGCAAACTCAGCGGAGGTGAACGGGGTGAGCCAGACCTGGATGGGGTGGACCCGACTCGCACCCTCGGTCGCCCGAAAGACCAGCAGCTTGCCGTCGTCAAACAGGGTGTAGCCGTGGCACCGGATGGGGTTGCTGACCTCCTTTCGGATGAGGTTGTAGGGGAACAACAGGTAGAGCCCGTCGGACTTCCGATGGAAGATGAACAGGACATCTTCACCGTTGGGGGCCAGGACCCTGCGCTTGAACAGCAGCTCGGCGACGTCGTCGTCGTCGAAGATCTTGTAGTCGCCGGTCTGGAGGTAGTAGCCACCGGGGAAGATGATGCCGTGATCTTCGGGCAGCTGCACGCAGGCCTGACCGATGGCATCGACACGCACGACGTTGGTCGTGAGCGTGTCGAAGATGAGGTAGCGCCAGATCAGCTCCTGGGAGGGGCGGATCTTGAGCAGGATGAGGGTGCCGACCCGGGCGTAGTGGATCTCGCCGTCGTCGAGGGACTGGTGGGGATCGTCGACCCCTTCCCGGTAGATGCCCGCGCCGTCCTCTGTGTTGTCCTCGACCTTGACGGTCAGGTCGCCGCCGACGGTCTCGACAAACACCACATCCTCAATGGAGACGTGGGGGTGGCGTCCGCGGACGTGGTCGTCGGGGGTGGTGATTTTCCACTGGAAGTCGTGGGCGGGCGGGTAGACGTGGTCCCGCTCGCCGCGGCTGTCGATGTAGGTGACCTCGCCGGTGGGGCCCAGCGCCCAGCGCAGCACCTTGATCGCGGAGGGGCCGACCTTGAAGACGGCGAGCAGCTTGCTGTCGATGACCCGCAGGACCGCGAGCTGGGCCTCGGTGTAGTACTGGTACAGCTCGTTGAAGTCCCGAAGGAAGCCCTCGTCTCTCAGGTAGGTGGCCTCTTCGTCGACCGCGTCGAATTCAAAGCCCGCCTCGACCTCGCGGAACCGCTGGAGGCTGAAGACGTCCTCGACCCGGATCTCCTTCTTCAGCCCGAT
>JBLHNG010000467.1:0-7060 GCA_047621685.1 Myxococcota bacterium
TCTCTGCGCACATACAGTTCTCTGTACATACAGAGTTCTCTGCGCACATACAGTTCTCTGTACATACAGAGTTCTCTGCGCACATACAGAGTTCTCTGTGTACGCGTAGGCGTTGCAGGCTATGCGCTGTTCAAGCGCCTCCAGTAGGATCCTACTTAAACCATGCAAACGAGCCATAATGAGTAGATTCATACCCCCCCGCCGCTTTAGCGCTGCCCCCACCATGATAGGGTCAACTGGAGGGGAGAAAAGTCTTCAGAGACTCGCTGGTGTTTAATTCCAACAATCGCGTAGCGTACTTTTCCCATTTGCACTATCTTCTACTTGAAGAAAAAAACAGGGCGAGGTGCTTCTAACACCTCGCCCTGTCGCTATTCTCGATCAAGCGATCACAGCATCTTGCAAGATGATGGTAATACATTGTCGTTCGATTGACCACTTTGAATGGCGTTCTTCGTTATCCAACAACGGAGGCGACATGCCCATCCCACCAGATACCGCGAACCCAGACGACGACCAGCCATCCTGGTTTGTTCATTGGGTTCTCATCTTCCTTCTTCTCTCTGCGACAGGGACCGATCCAGAGACCAGCCTCAGTCTTATCCAGCTTCTGATTTCGATTCTCTGAAGCCAGAGCCAATATGAGACATCCCGCCTCCTCACCAGGAGGCGGGATTTTTGCGTGACCAGCTCCAGAGCTTCCGTCGGTATCACCCCGGCGCCCCCTGGAGGCTCCGTGCTGCTTTGCTACATCATCCCTGGTCACGGCCAGAAGGCCCCTGGCTACTTCGACCCCGGCGCCGTCTCCGGAGGCCTCCAGGAAGCGCAGAGTGTTCGACTGATCGCCGAGCTGCTCGTCGCATGAGACGCCCGTCTGTCTGGATGCTCCTGGTCGCTCTGGTCGCGATCCTACTGCCCCTCCTGTCGTTCGGGCAGGAGTTGCCGGCGACTCTCCCAGCGGTCGCTGCCCAGGGGCTGGACCCCGTCCTCCAGTACCTGCTCGGTGCCGGGCCGGTCGGTGCGCTCGCCTATGGGGCGTGGCTCCTCGGCAAGGGCATCAGCATTCGGATCCAGGTCGACCTCGCCGAGGAGGACCGTAAGATGATCGAGCGCGGTGTTGAGGCTGTTGAGCAGCTCGCCGCCCGGGGCGTGACTCCCTGAGTCCGGCGAGGGCCTCAGGCTCTACCCGCAAACCGCCTCCCGGCTCCTGCTCGCGGAGGGGGCCGACCATGAATCCCCATTCGCACAGGCAATATCCGCCCGTGTTCGTGGTACTTCCTGGGTAGGAGCACGAAGAAGACATGGCCGAAAGCACTGATATTGAACCCTCTGCCGCGAAGAGCGTTGCGGTGATTGCAGCCGCGATCAACCCGTGGCCGACATGGAGAGCCACGGCTTGGTCCGCCGCGGTCGGTCTGGTCGCTGCAGGCGGGTTCTCCGGGTTCTTACTCTGGAGCACAGACCAGTCTGCCCTCGAAGCCATCACAGCCCTTGGCGACATTGTTCTCCTCCTCCCAAGCATCGCGGCAGCTCCATCTTTGTGGCTCATCTGGACCTGGCGAACCATCTACAGAAAGCAGGATCTGGCAGACGTCCAGGCTCAGCTGGAGTGGGACAAGGAGAAGACCCGGGATGGGAACGAACTGAAGAAGGAGCAGACTGCAGCCGAGCTGGAAACGGCTCGCATTGCCGCCAAGACTGCATCTGACCGGCTGGACGTGGAGAAGGCCGAGAAGGAAGCCCTGCAAGAGGCCGCACAGAAGGAGGCAGCATTCCAACGCGAGCAAGCGGAGCAGCGGCTGCACTCAGAGCGGTTTACCAAGGCAGCGGAGATGCTCAGCTCGGAGAATTCAGCCATCCAATTGGCGGCAATTTACTCCATGGAACGCATCGCGCATGACACGGAGGTCTACCGGAGGACGGTGCATGACCTCCTCGGGGCGTTTGTTCGGGAAAACAACACTGCAGAAGGCCTCGTCTCGGAAACCACGCGCGCTGTTTTGGATGTCTTGATTAACCGGGAGCCCCTCCGAAGTAGCGGTTGGAAGATTGTTCTGTCGGGCGTCAACCTCCACGGGGCCAGCCTCAGCGGGGCCGACCTCAGCGGGGCGAGCCTCAGCGGGGCCAACCTCTGCGGGGCCCACCTCCGCGGGGCCAACCTCAACAAGGCCAACCTCTGCGGGGCTAAACTCGGCGGGGCTAACCTCAGCGGGGCCAACCTCCTCGGGGCCAACCTCAGCTGGGCCGACCTCGGCGGGGCCGACCTCAACAAGGCCGACCTCCGCGGGGCTAACCTCAGCGGGGCCGGCCTCCGCGGGGCCAACCTCCTCGGGGCCGACCTCAGCGGGGCCGACCTCAGCGGGGCCATCCTCAACAAGGCCAACCTCCGCAGGGCCATTCTCACCGAGGCCGACCTCTGCGGGGCCAACCTCACCGAGGCCACTCACGACGACACCACCATCTGGCCCGACGGCTTCACCCCACCGACCGACATTTAGCCCACCAATCACTTTCCACTGAGCAATGACGTTGTCCCCATCGAAGAGTGCCGGATCCGACCATGAGCGTCACACAGTCCCCGCCCTGGTTCGGCACCTGCCCGAAGTGCCATGGCCGGGCAGTGTTCGCGGTCATCGCCGGCCTGGTGGTCGGGTCCTGTCATGCGCTGACGGTGGCCTGTTACTGGTCGGCACAGGAAGACGAAGCGGAGCTGGCATCGGCCTGCTCAAGTGTTCAGCCTCATACCTGAACAGATGAGCACACCACTTTCGGGCACACCACGGGCACATTGTTCCCGCGACACGGCTCCAAAGTCAGCATTTCAGCCCATCCGAGACGACCCCCGCTCAAACAAAGTATCGCCAATACACCAGCTATCTACAACACTTTCATCTGCTCGACTCACTCAAGCGCAGCCGATGCAAACAGCTCGTTGTACTTCAGACAGTACACATGCAGACTCGCCGGATCCGCAAACCCATCCGGCACGACAAACCACGTCTCCTCCCCCGCAAAGCCGAGGTTGCTCGGACGGAGGTTGTTCGCCGTCAGCTTCACCGCCCGCTCCGGATCCTGAAGGATCGTCTTCTTGTCCGCCGCCACCATCTCCGAAGACTCCCCGCTCAAGTAAAAGAACAGGTCCGGCGCCTCCAGGGCCTGCCAATCCGTCAGCCGGATGTACTGCACCCCGTCCGCCGCGATGAGGGCAACCTCCCCAGAGTTCCCCTTCTTCTTGGCGACCCCCGACAGCGATCCCTGCGCCAGGACCGTCCCCCCAGCCCCGGGCGTCTCCGTGAGGTAGGGCTCATCCAGGGTGGGCTCCTGGTCCTGCGTTGCGAACAGTCGGGTGTGGTAGGCGTGGCACCCCGACAGGGTCAGGGCGAGCAGGGCGATGCGGGCGGAAGACACGGTGAACCTCTCAGACTTGAGCAGGGATATGCCACCCACCTCGCCAGGGTTACCTAGCCAGCCAGCCGGCCGAGCGCGTCCACCGCAAACACCACGGCGAATCCCCACATCACCACCCCCATCCCCCGCATCGCCCAGATGTAGGCCCGACCGGTCAGCCACCGCCGTCCGCCCCCGACCAGCAGGGCGATGCCCGCCTTCGTCCCGCAGAGCAGGGCGAAGAAGCCGAGCAGGAAGCCCACCACAGACCCGACACTGTGCCCCCACGCCTCTGCCACCAGCGGACCGCCGATGGTCACCCAGAACAGGTAGGGGTGGGGGTTGAGGAGGTTGGTGAGCACCGCCCGAAGCACCCCGCCCGACGGTGCATCCCCGCCCTCGACTACCAGCGGGCCCGCGCGCAGGGACTCCAGACCAAGCCAGAACAAAAAGCCCGCCCCCGCCAGCCCGATCACCCCCAGCACCGCATCCCAGCGGGCCATCCAGTCTGCCGCCAGGGCACCGAGCAGCAGGAGGGGACCGTCGGTGAGCACCGGGGCGAGGCTGACCTTGAGGCCCTCGGCGGGGCCGTGTCGCACCGTCTGAGTGATGACCAGCGCGGTGAGCGGTCCCGGCGCCAGCCCACCAGCCAGCCCCAGGGCAGCGCCACTCAGGGTCGCGGTGAGCAGGTCCATGTCGCCATGCTACGCCGTGGCGTCGGGCTCCGGGGTCGTCTCTTCGGGGAGGGGCGTCTCTTCGACGGCTCGGACCAGCCGCATCGTCAGCCACAGCAGCCCCAGCACCACCGCTCCCAGCCCAGATCCCAGCGCGAGGCGATCCCACATCGAGGCCGGCGGCGGCTTGAGGGTCTCCTCGGCACCGAGGATAGCGGTCCCGGTGGCGCGGCGCCGGAGGTCGGAGCTGAGCAGGGAGAGGTCATACGCCGGGGAGTCCACCCCGGGGTTGCCATAGACCAGCCGCGCACCGCCATCCGGCAGCACCGCGATCAGCTCATGACGAGGCCAGCCCACCGCGCTGACGGTCACCGGCATCGGGGGATCGTCGTCGTTCTCAATGGTGATCACCAGGGTCTCACCGATCAGGGCGGACAGCTCCAGGGTCAGGGTTCCAGGCCGATCCGCGCCGCCCCACTCGTAGCTGCGCAGCGGCTCCAGCGCGATCCCCCGGGCACGCCAGGCGGTCACCCGACGGGAGAAGAGGGTCGCCTCGGTGGACAGGGTGATCGAGGAGATGGGGATCTCCGGCTCAGGCAGGGTGACCTTGAGCCGGGTGGTCGAGCCGTCCTCCTCACGCACCACCTCCAGGCCACTCCAGCGGGCATCCACCGCCCGACGCTCGTGGAGGTAGGGGATCTGCCGCCCCTCTCCATCCACCAGCCGCAGATCGCTGAGATCCTGCTGGGCGCCGACCAGCACACCCTCGTCGAGGGGAATGCGGACCAGACCGATGCCATCGACAGTGCGCATGGTGGAGTAGTCGCGCAGGTCGATGATCGTAGAGGGAGCCGCGAGGCCAGAGCGAACCTCAGGGGGGAGGTAGGCAGGGTTGTCGATGACCGAGCCAGTCAGGGCGACCCCCTGGGCCTCTCGAAACAGCTCCGGGACCGCAAAGTTGAGGTCTGAGGGCAGCGGGTCCTGCGGGTCAGCGCCGCCATACAGCGAGAACGGACCGCCCTCCGGATCGACCAGGAGCAGCTCCAGACCCTCCATCCACACCGTCACCGCAGTCACGTTCAGTGGAGCGGCGCCGTGAGACTCGACGGTCAGCTCCAGTCGATCACCGTGCCACGTCCCGTCCATCGGCACGTCGAGGTGCTCCACGCTGGCCCCGCCGATGCGCAGTCGGCGGATCGTGCCGAGGTCGCGGTTGTAGCCGTCCTGCATGATCCCGACCTGCCGATCGAACAGGGTCTCCTCCACCGTCAGAGAGATGCGCTCGATCGGCATCGGCGCAGGAAGCTCGACGATGTAGCGCGCCAGCCCGTCCTCTCCGAGCTGCCGATCAACCACCGGGAGGGTGAGGGAGTCGGGCTGGACCGCCGGGGACGGGTCGCGCCAGCCCTTGATGCGGACCGAGGCGCGTCGGTGGTGGTGGGTCAGCTGGATCCGGAGCTCGCCGGAGGTGGTCCCGAGCAGCTCGACCATGCGCTGCTGACCCTGGCTGTGCTCCCAGATCAGGGTCGGAGCGGACACCGGCACCCAGCCAGAGCCCGTCTGCTGGAAGACCGTCACCGTAGCCGCGGCGGCGCTGGACTCCAGCTGCACCTCCAGCCGATCGATCGGGTCGGAGAGCCGCACGTCGAGGGTGTCTGGAGACGGACGCATGGCGACGCGAACCGTGACGGACTCCGCCGACCCCCTCCCCCGGGCCATCGCGATCTCCACCGGCTCTCCGGCGGCGTCGATCAGCAGCAGGTCAGTGCCATCCTCGGGATCCTCGGGAGACCGGAGCAGGGGCGGAACGTCCACCCGCCACACCCCGGCGCCATCACTGAGGCTGACCGGGGCCATGCGGGGGTATCGGTCCAGGGGACCGGCGAGCGCGGTGGAAATCAGCCAGATCATCACTTCGAATCCTCCTGCGCCGGCTGGCGCAGCACAAGTCGCTCAAACAGGAAGGCTGCCGTCAGCAGGGTCAGCCCCAGTCCCATCGCCGAGCCCACACGGGCCAGGCCTTCCAGTGCCCACAGGTCGAAGGCAAACACCTTCGCCGTCGCCAGCATCACCACCGCGAAGCCCACCAGACGGGTCCGTCGGTTGTTGTGGTACAGCCCCAGCCCCAGCAGTCCGCCACCATACGCCGCCCAGGCCAGCGATCGCACCATGCCCTGCACCAGTCCAGTCCCGCCAAGCTCGATGGGACCGACAGACTGGAAGGCGTGGGAGACCTGGACGTTGATGAGCATGAAGCCCAGCGCGCAGGCCAGCAGCCGCAGCAGGGCCGGGGCGTGGTTGGGCCTCTCTGGACGATGGAGCCACCGGGCAGACAGCAGAGTCGCCGCCAGCGGGAGGCCCCAGGTGTAGAGGGTCCAGTTCAGGATCGGCAGTCCCTCTGCGGTGCCATAGGTCAGCGCTGCCGGGTTCAGCAGCAGTCGGATCCCGACCATCGTCAGCAGCCCGATGGAGACCACCCGCAGCAGCGGATGCGACAGCCGACGGGTCAATGCCGCCAGCGCCGCAGCCTCCACTGCCCAGGCCACTGTCAGCCAGGCCTGGTCCAGCTGAAGCGGGATGGCCGCGCTGACCCCGAGCAGGGCCACGCCGACAAACACCGCCAGGATCCCGCTGCCGCGATCGGTGCGGTACAGGCGGACGAGGATGGCGGCGTTGAGCAAGGCGACTGCGCCGAGCAGGGCGGGCAGCATGCCGATGATCGTGTCGCCCGCGCTGATCTCCCAGGCCCGATACAGCGGCAGGAACATCGCCGGACCAGCCAGCGCAGCGGCCAGCGCCGGGTCGGTTCCCTTCGACAGCCAGCGGCGGCTCAGGGGCACCGAAGCCAGCGGCGCATAGGCCAGCAGGGTCGCCGCAGCCACCCAGCGTGCGCCGATGTCATCCACCCAGATCAGCGAGGAGTTCAGGAGCAGAGCCACACCGATCAGCCCGGTCATCGCCCACCACCCCCGCCCCCCGACCACACCGGCGAGCAGGGA
>JBLHNG010000468.1:0-7036 GCA_047621685.1 Myxococcota bacterium
CCGCCTGGCAGGACGCACGCAATCTGGAGGCGGCCACAATCAAGTGGCTCTTCAACCTCGAAACGGCTCGAACCAAGCTCAACAGAGCATACCCGTGCCTGTCAGAATCACATGGTTGAGGTACTAGGCAGCCACCTGACCGGCTTCGTAGGACTCACCCCGTCCCCGCTCCTCTCCCCGAATCAGCAATCAGCCCGTCTGACGACCGGCACTTGCTGAACTCAACGGCGGGGACACTGAGCCAGCCACCTGACCGGCCTCGTCGGACTCACCCCGTCCCCGAACCGCTCCCCGAATCGACAATCAGCCCGTCTTACGACCGGCACTTGTCGAACTTCATGGTCAGTACGAGAGAAGGCAGCCACCTGACCGGCTCACACCTCCACACCTGCGGAGTGCGGCAGTAAATCCGAGAGACTCACCCTGACTTCTGAGCCTTCAGTGGTCGGCCATCGCTCTCAGAAGAACTGGTATTAACCTGGTATCAAAGCAGCCCGCCAACCTGGTATCAATCACACCACAAATCACCATTACAACTATCAACCCTTGATAATATCCGGTATTGCCTTCGACCCACACCCCACTTGCACACTCCGCCCTTCCAAAATCCGAGAGATGCGGTTTGATACCTGGACTACATCGTCTTGATCTGACAGCTTCAATTTAGAGACCGCGCGATATGTACTGCCGCCGCACTGAAACGGCTCGCAACGCCTCCAGCGAAGCGGCACCGTTTTAACAAAATCTGATCCAAACCAGCCGCTGTGCGAATCAATACACCGGACGTCGTCGAGGGATCCCAATGAGTCTCCCACCCACATCACTCTTTGCAGCCTTACAGCGCGGGGAACCCCATGCGCTGGATCGGTTGATCGAAGCCTGGCTGCCGGTCACGGTGGCCTGGTGTGGTCGGCTGGGGGGTGCACGGGTCAGCCGTGAGGATGTCGCCAGCGACGTCTTCCTGGTGGTCATGCGTCGCCACGAGAAGGTCACAGCGCCGGAGAAATTCCCGGCGTGGCTGTACTCGGTGTGCCGAAACCTTGTCCGACGTCACCAGCGTCGGGCCTGGCTGCGGCGGTGGGTACCTGGCGAAGTCCCAGACACCGCTGATCCGCTCTCCACAAATCGGGTCGAGATGTCTGACACGGCCCGGTGGGTCTGGGAGATCTTAGATGAGCTGCCCCTCGCCCAGCGCGAGGTGCTTGTCCTGTGTGACCTGGAGGGTCGCACCCGAGAGGAGGCCGCCGAGCTGCTTGGCGTGTCCTCAGGAACCATCAAAGGCCGAATGCGGCTGGGTCGGGAAAAGTTCCGACGACTTGCACGCAGCCGCGGTGACATCCGCGAAGCGGCGGAGGTAGGATGATGACCGAGCAAACCGACATCCCGCTGGGGCAGGACTTTGCCCTTGAGCTGGAGCAGTTCCACACTGAGACCCGCGCCCGCCCTGACGAGCTGGCCGCGATCCGACGGCGGCTGCGAACCGCAAACACCGAGGGCAAGCGTCCAAAGCTGCGTCTGCTGAGCATCGGCACCCTCGGCGCAGTGGCCGCCGCCGGGCTCGCAGTGGCGCTCTGGCCGACCGATCCGGTCGCCCAGCAGGTCGCCCTGAGCGCGGAGCAGTGGTCCGAGGTCCAGGCCAGCAATGATGTCCTCCTCAGCTTCTCCGGGCAGGGCAACCTGCACACCGAGGGCAAGGTCCACGACATCGACTGGAAGACCGGCCGCCTGAACGTCTCGGTCACCCCCAACCAGAACATCGACCTCACCGTCTCCACCCCAGAGGCCACAGTCTCGGTGGTGGGCACAGTGTTCGAGGTCCGCCGCGACACCCTCGGCACCACGATCACCGTGGAGCGCGGCAAGGTCGAGGTGAGCTGCGGAGAGCAGACCCCGTTCTACCTGGAGGCCGACGGCACACACACCTGTCTGCCAAACACCGCAATGGGGCTGCTCAACCGGGCACAGGACCTCAAGACCACCGACCCGGACGCCGCCTTGGAGTCCATCGCGCTGGGGCTGGCGGATCTCGATGAGACCAGCACCGACTTCGACGACCTGCACTACCGGGCCGCCGAGATCCACCACGACGCCGGTCGCTCAGCAGAGGCCCTCCAGAGCGCCCGGGCTGCACTCACCGCAGACGCCACCTACGCCGAGGAAGCCAATCACATCGCCGCGAAGCACGGCATGATCGAGAGCGGCTGCGCGGAAGCCTCGGCACACCTCGCCTGGCTGGCCGACAATGAGCATGCCGAGGCCTCCGAATTGGCCCTGCTCGCCCAGTGCACCGTCGACTCTGATCCAGATGCTGCGCGATTGTTGTTTGAAGAAGCGGAAGCCCGGACTACCGATCCGGGGTTGAAGGAAAAGATACGCAGTCGCATCGAACGACTGCACTGAGGAGACACCATGCGAACCATCATCCTTCCCGCCATCCTTCTGCTCGCCCTGACCGGCTGCCGCGACAAGGTTGACGACACCAGCGTGATCACCGACGACACCGGAGACACCACCACCGACGACACCGGCGACACCGGCGAGCTGACCGAGTACTGCTTCGCCGACGCCGACGGCGACACCTACGGCGACCTCGACACCGTCGTGGAGTGCGACGAGGGCGGCTCTGTCGAGGACAGCACCGACTGCGACGATGGTGACGCAGCCATCAACCCGGCAGCCGCAGAGGTCTGCGACGAGGTCGACAACAACTGCGACGGCACCGCCGACGAGGGCGTGACCACCGCCTTCTACACCGACGGTGACAGCGACGGCTACGGCGACGACGACGACGTGGTGTACTCCTGCGAGGAGAGCATCGACGACCGCATCACCACCGGCGGCGACTGCGATGACACCGACACCGCCTTCAGCCCGGACGCCGACGAGGTCTGCTTCGACGGCATCGACCACGACTGCGACACCCTCGACAACTCGGTCAGCTGCGCGATGTCCCTCTCTGACGCCGACGCCGTCATGGTGGGCGTCGCGGACGGTGATCGCGCCGGCTACACCCTCTCGACCGCCGGAGACCTCAACGGCGACGGCTACGACGACATCATCACCGCCGCCCGCCTCGCCGACACCGACTCCGGCGAGGACGCTGGTGAGGCCTACATCCTCTACGGTCCGCTCAGCGGATCCGTCAGCCTCGCGAACGCCGACGTCACCCTGTCGGGCGAGGCCGCTGGAGACTACGCTGGCATCTCGGTGTCTGGCGGAGAGGACGTCGACGGCGACGGCAACCCCGACCTGCTCATCGGCTCGCTGAACCTCGATGTCGGCGGCGGCGCCTATGTCGTCTACGGTCCGCCCTCAGACATGGACCTCTCCGCCGCCGACATCCGGCTGACCGCTTCAGGCAGCAGCGACGAAGCTGGCCGGGTGGTCGCGCTTCTGGGTGATGTCGACGGCGACGGCAGCAGCGAGTCCCTCATCGGGGCCCGCTACGACGACGACGGCGGTCTCAACCACGGCGCGGCCTACCTGCTGTGGAGCAGCGGCGCGGCCAGCGGCTCCCTGGATGACCAGACCATCGTGCTGTCCGGTATCAACGAGCAGGACAGCGCCGGGTACTGGGTCGCAGCAGCCGGAGACGTCGATGGCGACGGCATGGCCGATGCCCTGGTCAACGCCTACCGGGCCGACGACGGCGAGACCACCAACGTCGGGGAGACCTACCTGCTCACCAGCAGCGGTGCGCTCTCCGGACTGACCACCGACCTCTCCCTGGCAAGCGCCGACGCCAGCTTCCTCGGCGAGGCCGCTTCCGACCAGTCCGGCTCCTGCATCTCCACCGCCGGAGACATCGACGGTGACGGCTACGACGACCTCCTCATCGGCGCCCAGCACCGGGATCTCGGCAAGGACGCAGACGTCGGAGCGGTCTATGTCGTGACCGGCTCGCCCACCGGTGCAAGCTCCCTCGCCGACGCCACCGCGATCCTCACCGGAGAGCTCGCCAGCGACTTCGCCGGACGCGCGGTGTCCCCCATGGGCGACCTCAACGGCGACGGCAACGACGACTTCCTCGTCGGCTCCAAGACCAACGACGAGGGCGGCAACAGCGCTGGTAAGTCCTACCTCGTCCTCGGCCCGGTCAGCGGAACCACCGGGCTGATCGATGTCGCCGCTGGTCGATTCGTCGGAGACGTGGCCGAGTCCCAGAGCGGAACCGAGGTCGCCCTGGCTGGCGACGTCAACAACGACGGCGTGGCCGATATCCTGGTGGGTGCGGCGTCTGCGGACGAGGGCTACGCCTACCTCATCTATGGCGGAGAATGGTAATGCGGCTCCTCGGAATCCTCCTCTGCAGCACGACCCTCGGCTGCAACGACAATCCTCGCTTTGATGCTGGCGTTGAAGGCTGCTTCCTCGACGGCGATGGCGACGGCTATGGCGATCTGGAGGTGACCGGGGACTGCAGCGATCCAGACGCCGTGCCGGTCGCCGGAGACTGCGACGACACCAACACCCTCATCGGCCCCGAGGCCATCGAGGTCTGCGACAGCATCGACAACGACTGCGACGGCGGCATCGACGAGGACGCAGCAGACGCCGCGACCCTCTACCTCGACGCCGACTCCGACGGCTACGGCGGCACCGACTTCGTGGAGGTCCGCTGCGACGGCACCGATGGCTGGGTGAGCAACGACGACGACTGCGACGACCTGGAGACCTCCGTCTACCCCGGAGCCGTCGAGCTGTGCGGTGATGGCATCGACAACGACTGCGATGGCTACGCCGAGACCGACTGCGTGCTGACGCTGAACGGGGTGGCGTTCTACGGAGAGCGAGACGACGAGGGCATCGGAACCGTAGACGCCGGGGACCTCAACGGCGACGGCATCGACGATGTCCTCATCGGCGCCTACACCTCCAGCAACAACGGCGGCCTGAACAACGACGGCACCGCCTACATCTTCTTCGGCCCCTACGACGCCTCCGGTCCCCTCAGCCAGGCCGACGTGGTCATCGAGGGCGGCTTCGAGGAGAAAGACGCACTCGGCTGGGGCGTGGCGACTCCGGGCGACATCGACGGCGACGGCGTCGGCGATGTGCTGCTGAGCGCCTCACAGGCCGAGCACCCCGACGGCTACGACCGCACCGGCTCGGTCTACTTCTTCTCCGGGGCGAGCCTGTCCAGCGACATGGTGCTCTCGTCAGACGACGCCGACACGGAGTGGCACGGCGAGAGCAAGACCTACTTCGGCGCGGACATCTACGGTGCAAACCTCGACGATGACGCCCCCGTCGAGCTGATCGCTGGCTCGACCTGGGCGGACGAGGAGCGCGGGCGCATCTACATCATCGACGACAGCCCCGACCCGGGCCTGGCCGACATCCTCGACGCCGCCCAGGCCACGATCACCGGTGAGGAGGAGGGAGATCACCTCGGCAGCTCCGCGAGCATCGCCTCCGCGGACTTCAACGGCGACGGCATCGGCGACATCATCGCCGGCCAGCCGCTGCTCGACCAGGAGTCCGGCGCCCTCTACCTGCTCGCCGGCCCCATCAGCGGGGACCTCACCATCACCGACGCCGACGCCGCGATCCTGTCGGCGGGCGAGGAGGACCTGCTCGGCCGCTCGGTGGCCCTGGCTGGCGACACCGACGGCGACGGCCTGCCCGACTTCCTCGTCGCGGCCCCGGATGCCGACGATCCGGCGACCGACAGCGGCAGCGTCTACCTCGTGCGCAGCCGCTCGGACCTCTCCTCGTTCAACGCCGAGCGCATCCACGTCGTCTCAGACGCCTGGATCTCCGGGGTCGATGCCAACGACCGGATCGGCTCCGCGCTGTCGGGTGGTGTGGACATCAACGACGACGGACACAACGACGTGCTGTTCGGCGGCGATGAGATCGGCTTCCTCGGAAGCACCGGTGCCTACCTGTTCTACGGTCCGATGGAGGGGGTGATCTCCGCAGGTCGGGCAGATGCCATCTACGCGGACGCCAGCAACAACGCTGGCAGCCTCGCCCTGGTTCAAGAGACCGGCGACGGCGGCGGCCTGCTGCTCAACGCGCGGTTCGATGACCTCGGCGCAGATGATGGCGGCGCGACCTGGCTGATGCCGTCGCCGGAGTAGCATCAGGGCCATGACCGCTCCACCGGGATCTTTCGGTAACCAGCCCCCCCGTGCCTACAATCACCGGCATGCTTGAGCTGCTTGACAACAATCTGCTCTTCCTGATGCTTCTCGCGGTCTCGGGCTTCCTCCCGGTGCTCATTCCGTGGCTGCTCTGGCGACTGCGTCGGCGTCGACCGGTCGATCCGCGGCTGCAGGGCACGGTGCGGGCGCACAAGCTTCGCTCAAGCCGCAGCCTGCTGGGCGACGTCGCAGAGGGCACCATCGACGGCTTCGGGGTCCACATCCGCTACATCGACACCCAGCGACCCGGGAAGGAGGAGCAGTCCTGGGGACCAGCCTCCGCGAATTGCCGGATCACCCTCACCCTGCCCACCCCGCTGCCCGCCGGGCTGCGCATGTCCAACATGTCCCTCGCCCAGATCGTGCTCCAGGGCCTCGGCGCCCAGGACATCGAGATCAACGATCGCTGGATCGACCCGGCCCTGCGCATCCGCGCCGACCATCCTGAGCTGGCCCTGAAGCTGCTATCCACGCCCAGAGTCATCACCGCCCTTCGTCGCGCGGTCACCCACACCGCCGACACCCTGGAGGTCACCCCCACCGAGATCCAGCTGATCCGTGGCGGGATCAACGTGCCCGATGCCAGCGAGGTGCTCGACATCGCCCTCAGCCTCGCCCACGCACTCCGGGAGGCCTCCAGCGGGTTCTGGCAGGATCTCGCCACCAGGCTGGGGCTGTCGGGGGCGCGGATCTCTCGACGCGGGACCACCCTCGACGGCATCCTCAGCGGCATCCCGGTCACTGTGCAGTTCATCACCGACGAGGACGGAGAGTGCGCCACCCGGATCGAGGCCCGCCTCGCTGCTCCCCTCCCCGGCGGCCTCCGCATCCGCCAGCGCCAGCCCGGCAGCACCACTCCCTCCACTGGCAACCCCATCCTCGACATG
>JBLHNG010000469.1:0-7020 GCA_047621685.1 Myxococcota bacterium
CATGCTGGGGGTCACAGGGGGCGGCGAAACGTAGTCGCTGAGCGAGTATTCGTGCAGCCCCCTTGAGCGCAGCGCCATGAGCAGGCCAGCGGCCGGCGTTGGAGCGGAGCGGCCAGAAAAAGCGCCGGTGAGACGATGGCCAACCTCAGCTAAAACCTGAGACGAGCACCCTCCACATCCCATCGCCCAGTCGCTGCGAAGCCAGCGGCAAGCAGTCCAGGGCAGGCAACATCAAACCCACGATGGGAGAGCCTCTGGAGTGGAGGAGTCGCAGCATTGGCATCACCTCCTGACTCCAGCGATGCGGTAATCATGGGCATTGATGTTGCCTACCACGCACTGCTCGCCTCCGGCTTCTCAGCCTCGGGGCCATCGAATCCGAAGGGTCCTCCCTCACCCATGAGCTGAGGTCCGCCATCCTCCGAGCCATTCTTTTTCTGGCCACTTCGCATCACTGTGCGCCCTTCGGGCTGCTCATGACGCTCGCTCGAGGGGGGCTGCACTTCCTGCGTTTCACCGCCTTACGTCGGCTCACTCCAGTCGCCGCTCCCCCTGTGACCCCCCAGTCAGACACCAGGAGTGCCCGCCTTGCGGCCGCTCCCCCTGGGCTACCCGCCCTGCGGTCACACGTCGCCTCACTCACCAACCCATCTCCCACTTGACCTCCCCACCCCCGTGCACACCTTCTCTCCGCGACCTTCGCGAATGCTGCCGGTGAATTATGGCAACATCCGAGGGGCGAGGAGAATCAATGGAGCAGACTCAGCCTGAGTCCTGGCTGTCCCGCAGCTTCGGCGTCTTTCGATACACCCGCCGCGCCGTCGAGCTGGTCTGGAGCACGAGCAAGCCGCTGACGGTGGCGTTCGCCTCACTCACCCTCATCGCCGGTCTCCTCCCCGCGGCCATGGCCATCGTCGGCAAGCAGATCATCGACGGCGTGCTGCTCGCCAGCGAGACCGGCATCCTCGATGACCGCAACACCGCGCTGATGTGGGTGGGGGTTGAGGGGCTGCTGGTGGTCGCAATGGCCGGGATCCAGCGGGGCATCCAGGTCTGTGAGTCGCTGCTGCGGATGCAGCTGGGCCACAAGGTCAACGTGCTCATCCTCGAAAAGGCACTGACCCTGCGCCTGCCGGACTTTGAGGACTCCGAGATCTACGACCAGATGACCCGGGCGCGGCGAGAGGCCTCCAGCCGACCGCTCTCCCTGGTCCGCCGGGCGTTCGGGCTCATCCAGAATGGCATCTCCATGGTGACCTACGGCGCCATCCTCATCGGCTTCTCCTGGCTCTCGGTGCTCATCCTCGCCATCGCCGCGATCCCCCCGTTCATCGCTGAGACCCGGTTCGCCGGGCAGGGATTCCGGCTGTTCCGCTGGAAGTCGCCCGCCTACCGTGAGCAGGCGTACCTGGAGACGGTCATTGCCCGGGAGGACTACGCCAAGGAGGTCATGCTGCTGTCCATCGGCCCGGAGCTGGTCCGGCGCTATCGGCAGATCTTTGACGACCTCTACGGCGAGGACCGCAGCCTCACCATCCGACGCGGTGCCTGGGGATTCGCCCTCGGCCTGCTCTCCCGCGCGGCGCTGTATGGCACCTACGGCTGGATCGCCTACGCCGCGATCTCCAGCCGCATCAGCCTCGGCGAGATGACCATGTACCTGCTCGTCTTCAAGCAGGGCCAGTCGGCGTTCTCGGCGATGCTGACCGGGGTGGGCGGGATGTACGAGGACAACCTCTACCTCTCCAACCTCTACGAGTTCCTGGAGCTGCCCACCGACACCACACAGGGCAAGGCCGACTCCGGGCCGGATCCGGCCGACGGGATCCGGTTTGAGGGCGTCTCGTTCTCCTACCCCGGGGCCACTGAGACCGCGCTGACCGACATCGATTTGCACATTCGCCCCGGCGACAAGCTCGCCCTTGTCGGCCCCAACGGCAGCGGCAAGACCACCCTCATCAAGCTGCTCACCCGGCTCTACCTCCCCGACTCCGGTCGCATCCTCCTCGACGGTCTGTCCTTGACTCAGTGGGATGAGTCTGCGCTCCGGCTGCGCATCGGGGTCATCTTCCAGGACTTCGTGCACTACCAGTTCTCCGTCGGCAAGAACATCGGGGTCGGCGACGCTCGCCACCTCAACGACACCGAGCTGTGGAGCGATGCCGCGACCAAGGGCATGTCCGCACCGTTCATTGAGAAGATGCCCGACGGCTACAACACCCGGCTGGGCCGCTGGTTCAAGGACGGCCGGGAGCTGTCCGGCGGACAGTGGCAGAAGGTCGCCCTGTCTCGGGCATTCATGCGACAGGACGCCCGGGTCATGGTGCTCGACGAGCCCACCAGCGCGATGGACGCCGAGGCGGAGGCGGAGATCTTTGAGCGGGTCCGCAGCCTGACCGATCAGCAGATGGCGATCCTCATCAGCCACCGGTTCTCGACGGTTCGCATGGCCGACCACATCGTGGTGCTCGAAGAGGGCCGGATCGTGGAGAGCGGGGATCACGACTCACTGCTGGCGGCGTCGGGGCGGTATGCCCGGCTGTTCAGCCTCCAGGCCGCCGGGTACCAGTAGGGATCACAGCAGGTCGCGGACCTGGGTGAGCCACGCCTGGGCATCGTCGTCGAGGTCGCCATCGCTCAGGTGCGCCTCGATGGCTGGACGAGCCGGTGCGCCGAGGGCCAGCAGCGTCATCCAGGCCTCCTGGGCGGTGCCGATCTCGATGAGCTTCGGCATCAGATCGCCGACCGGGCAGCGCCCATAGGCCACCGCGTAGAGGAGCCAGAGGGCGTCGTCGTCTTCGACATCGAGCAGGCCCGGCTCCTCACGGATCAGCCCGACGAGGTCCGGCCACAGCGACGGGGTGGCGCAGATGTTCTGGGCGACGTTGCTGAAGATGCCCTCCAGATCCTCCCACGGCGTCTTGACCTTCTCGACCAGCTCGACGACCCACCCCTCTTCGCAGTCCTCCAGGTACGGCAGGATCGCACTCGCGCGCTCGCCCAGCTCAATGACCGCATCGACGAGGACTTCGCTGACCCACTCCATGTCATCAGGGCTGCGCTGGAGCAGGTCGAGCAGGGCGTCAGCGTGCTGGGGGTTTCCCCGGGCGGCGAAGATGCGCAGGTGCATCGGGGAGCTGTCGGCCTGATCGGCGAGGGCGGGACCTGGGACGATGGCGTGGAGGATATCGACGATGTACGCGGCGCTGGAGCTGCTGTCGGGATGTGCGATGCTCGCGCAGCATGGCGGCGGCGACCTCTTCGGCGACCGGACCGAGCCGACACTCCTCGGCGAAGTCAGTCAGCGGATCCATCGCGGTGATCTCCTCGCCGGTCTGGTCGCGCAGGTCCAGCTCCCGGCTGAGGATGGCGACCAGCAGCCGGGTTCCCTCCAGGCGGGTGCGCAGGGTGTCCCCGTCAGTCCAGCCCTCAACGGTGTCCCCGAGCACCTCCGCGAGTTCTTCGAGGGCTGTCCCATCGCAGGTCTGCTTGAGCTGCTCGGTGACCGTCGCGATCGTCTGCTCGGCGTCGAGTTCGTCCCAGTCGATGTCCATGCATGCTCCCGGCTCGGTGCCCAGGGTAACGGGCTACACTGCCCGTCGTGAACGCCCGCCACATCCTCATCGAGCTGCACGGCTGCCCCGCCGAGCGCCTCAACGACGCCGAGGGCATCCAGCGCGCGATGCTCGCCGCCGCAGTCGCCTCGGGTGCGACGGTCATCGCCACCAACTTCCACCGGTTCTCCCCGCTGGGCGTCTCCGGGGTGGTGCTCATCGCCGAGAGCCACCTCACCATCCACACCTGGCCTGAGCGCGGCTATGCGGCAGTCGATGTGTTCACCTGCGGCACCTCGGTGGATCCATGGGCTGCATACGCCAGCCTGAAGGATGAGCTTGGCGCATCATCGGGCGAGGCGGTGGAGATGAGTCGGGGAGACAAGCCCATGGTGAGCCGTCGGGTGAGCGACACCTGAGTCACATCGTCGCGTCGAGGTCGTCGTGCATCGGCTCAAACGCCGGGTCGGCCTCGATGATGTATCGAGCAGTCGGCGCAACACTGAGCGGGTGCTGTTCTGGGCGAGCCGGATGGTGGCGAATGCCTGCCACGCCCGCCGCCGGGGACGAAAGAACAACCGACGGTGAGGTCGGCAGGCTCATCGGCCTCCAGCGCCCCGACGTCCTCGCCCGGTTCTTCGACGCGGCGCTCACGCAGGCTGGATAGGCCCTGCCGCGGAGGCCACCATGTTCGACTGCGTTGTGCTCACCGACCGCCGCTACGCCGCCCCGACCACCATCGATGCCTACATCCAAAACGTGCTCGACGAGGACGGTGCGGTGGTCTCTGCGCTGTCTGCTGCTGGCCTGTCCGTCACCCGGCTGGCCTGGGACGATCCCGACATGGACTGGAGCCAGACCCGCTCGGTGCTGTTTCGGACCACCTGGGACTACTTCGAGCGCTGGCCGGAGTTCTCCGCCTGGCTCGACACCGTCCGCCCCCAGACCCGACTCATCAACCCCGACGCCCTGATCACCTGGAACCTCGACAAGCGCTACCTCATCGCGCTGGCAGAGCAGGGCATCTCGGTGGTCCCGACCCGGTACATACACCGAGGAGACGACGCCACCCTCTCGGCACGCATGACCGCAGAGGGCTGGTCGGAGGTGGTGGTCAAGCCGGCGATCTCGGGGGGAGGTCGGGACACCTTCCGGGTGCCGGTGCCGGTGTCGGGTGCCGATGAGGCTCGCTACCGTGCCCTGTTGAGCGCCGAGGACATGCTGCTCCAGCCGTTCCTGCCGAGCATCCTCACTGCCGGGGAGGTCTCGCTGATCGTCATCGACGGCGAGGTGACCCACGCGGTGCGCAAGGTCGCTGCGGAAGGGGAGTTTCGGGTGCAGGACGACCACGGCGGACGAGTGCTGCCCCACGATCCGCTCCCCGATGAGATCGCAGTCGCCGAGGCCGCCATCGCGGCGTGCAGCCCGAGCCCGGTGTATGCCCGGGTCGACCTCGTGCGCCTCGCCGACGGCACCCCGGCGATCATGGAGCTGGAGCTGGTCGAGCCGGAGCTGTTCTTCCGGTTCGCCCCCCACGCCGCCACCCGGCTGGCGGAAGCGGTCGCCCGACTGCTGGGCTGATCACTGCCGGATCACAACCTCGGCGACGATCAGCGGGTGGTCGCTGGGGCGTCGGGGGGGATCGCCGTAGGTCGGGGCGTGGTGGAGGAAGCGTTGGACGGACCAGTCCGCGCTGAGCAGGATGTGGTCGATGCGACGATCCGGGTGAAGCTCCCGGCGGGTGTGGGGGATGCCCTCGATGCGCCCGAGCCGGGCAGCCTCCGCCGCCAGTCCCTCAGCATCGGACAGCCCGCCGCGCAGGATGTCCAGCCGCGCATCGGTGGAGGTGGTGTTGAGGTCCCCGGCGAAGATGACCGGCACCTTGTCGGCCAGGGGCGGGAAGATCCCGGCAATGAGCACGGCGGAGGCATCCTTGTTGGTGGCATCTCCGTCGAGGTGGGCGCTGGCAAACAGCAGGTCGCCGCCGGTCTGCCGATCCCGCAGCAGCACCCACTGCACCAGCCGTGGCATGCCGACTCTCCACCCCCGCGACAGCGGCAGGGTCGGGGTGGGAGACAGCCAGACCTGTCCGCTGTCCAGCAGTCCGAAGCGCGCAGTGCGGTACAGGATGGCGCTGTCGGGCCACAGCGGGTGGGCCAGGGCGGTGAGCTCAGATCCGGCCAGCACCGTCAGCTCGCCCACCGTCGCAACCTCCTGGAGAGCCACGAGGTCGAGGCGGTGGGCACCCAGGGCGACAGACAGCTCGGGGAGGCGCGCACTCCAGTCGTCGTAGCCGGTCTTTGTGCAGAACGAACACAGGACATTGAGGGTCGCGACGGTGATCCCGGGACCCGGACTGGTCGCGGACTGGACGGACTCCGGGATCGGCAGGGTGCCCGGCGTGAGCAGCGCGAGAAGTCGCGGTCCCCCACGCAGTCCGACAAACAGCACCACCAGCAGCGCTGCAACCGGGAGCCGCTTCCTCATGGGGCGATCACCCAGAACCGTACTGGCCGGCCCTTGTCGGGGATGAGGCCGTCGAGGGCGATGGCGTGGGGGGGCGGGTCCACGGGATCGGTGGTGATCAGGGTCTCGCCGTCGGGCGGCACGCCGTCTTGCATGCGCCAGTCCACCCCGGCGGCGGAGAGGTAGTACGGGAGGCTCGGCAGCCGGTAGTTCTCCGCGATGACCACTGGATGGCCGGTCTCAATGGCGGCCTGAGCAACGTCGGCGGTGAGGAACAGCTTCGGACGCAGCCCGGGGAGGGCGACCAGCCAGATGAGGGCGAGGGTGACCGGAGCGAGGGCATAGCGCACCCCCGGACGCTTCCACGCCACCACCCCGAGCACCGCCAGCACCACCCCCGGGATCGCGATCCCGAGCGCCCCCTCGACCACCGCCAGCCCGATCAGCCCCGCCGCCAGCGCCAGCCCGACCAGCACCGCCAGCCCACCGCCGAGCTTCCTCGCCCACACCGGCCCCTCAAACCGGGCCATCGCCAGGGCGAGGGCGGGGTAGGCGCCGAGGGCGTACAGCGGCAGCTTGCTGGGGATCAGCTCATAGAACCACCAGCCCGCCGCCATCCAGGCCGCCAGCAGGGTCGCCTCCGCCCCCCGATCCTTCACCATGCCGACCAGCGCGCCGGGCAGCTTCCAGCTCCAGGGAAACAGCAGCAGCAGCATCGTCAGCAGGTAGAAGCCCGGCGGACCGGTCTGCCCCAGCGCGGTGCCGCCGCTCGCTCGGTCGAGGATGTAGAAGTCCAGCATCCACCGAATGCTCTCGCCACCATCCACCCCCCAGGCCCACCACCCCCACGCCACCAGGGGCAGCGCAGCGAGGGGCATGCCGAGCAGGGGCAGCAGCAGACGCCGTCGGTGAGGATGCACGAGAAACAGCAGCCCGCCCATGCCGCCGATGAGGATGAGCACCGGCGGACCCTTGATCAGCAGCGCCGCCGCCGAGGCCC
>JBLHNG010000470.1:0-6998 GCA_047621685.1 Myxococcota bacterium
CGGGCAGGGGCGCTGGGGCGGGCAGGTCGGCGAGGGCTTCGGAGACGGTCTGGCGGATCTCCTCGACCACCAGTGCTGGATGCCGAGCGATCACCGAGCGTCCACGTCCGGTGTTGGTGGTCACCGTGCGGATGCCGGGGTGGTGGGCGGCGACCTGGGCGCAGAGATCGGCGTCTCCGGAGAGGAACCCGGTCGGCACGCCCAGCGCAGCGGCGGCGAGGCTGTAGAGGTGGTACTCGCTGAGGGGCTCACCGTTGACGATGACCCGGTGGTAGGCGCCGGTCAGGGTGTGCGACAGCGGATTGCCCGCGAACCCGGCTCCGGCGTGGTAGCCGACGAACAGCACTGCGTCGAAGGTGGCGTCCAGCTCTTGAACCATCATCAGCGGGTGGCTGCTCCACTCCCGGACGAGGTGCGCCTGGTGGGGCAGCCCCCAGGGATCGAGGTTCCGGCCGGTGGCGTGGGCGTCCTTGATGCGGATCTCGGTCGCACCTGCTGAGATGGCCCCCTCACAGGCTGCGACCACCTCTCGCTGCATCTGAGCCTGGAACGCTGGGTAGTCCGGGCTCGACTTCGTGGCCTCGTCCCAGTGGGTGATCCCGCAGACCCCCTCGATGTCGGCGCTGATGTAGATGCGCATGGCTCCTCCTTTGTTGCCAGGGGAAAAACTACTTCCAGGGAGAGGATACTGGTAGCCAGGGCAGGGCGAAGCGCAGATCCCGTCGCAGCGGGCCGATGACTGTCGCCGCTTCCGGCTCACCGTCCAGCCGGATCCACAGCACCTCCCCGTTCCGGCTGTGCAGCTCGCAGTCCAGCTCGACCGACTCCGCGCTGCGAAACCGATAGTGCTGCGCATCGGTGCCCAGCCCCGCCGAGGTGTCGTCCGCCCGGTGCTGCTCCAGGAGGCGGACCGGGTGCCACTCCACCCACACCGGCAGGCTGCGGTGGGGGGCGTCCTCCAACAGGATCACCTCCAGGCTGTGTGTTGCGGCGGTCTGGGTGAGCACCTGTCGGGCTTCCGCCAGGCTCACTCCGCCCACCGGCACCATCGCCCAGGCGATCACCGGCAGGATGAGCGAGACCACCACACCGACCACCATGATCAGCCGCTGTCGCTTCAGGATCGCCTCTGAGGTCATGGCCCTGTCGTAACGGACGGCCAGAGTGGTGGCATGGACGCCGAGCCTCCGGCAGGGCCTACGAGATGTCGTCTTCGCAGTACCCGAGCGCGTCGAAGCAGCCGCCCTTCACGCAGAAGCCCACATCCTCGCAGTCTCCGTCGGTGCTGCAGGCCTCCCGCTCACAGCCGGTGCCTTCGGCGCTGTCGCTGCAGGTGTGGTGGTCCGGGCAGGTCGCACCGTCGGAGCAGTGGGTGGCCTCGCACAGCCCGGTGGTCTCATCGCAGGTGGCGCTGTCGCCGCATTCTCCAGGGCTGCACTCCGGGATGCACTGGGTGGCGATGTTGTCTGAGCTGCACGGACACTCGATCTCGTAGGGCTCACACGCCATCCCGTCGCCACAGTCCGATCGGGTCTCGCACGGGCGCTCAGGATCCTGGCAGATTCCGCAGAGTGAGTCGTCGGCGTCCACACAGAACGCCTCCGGGTTGCTGAGCAGCGCCTGGCAGTCTTCGTGAGTCCGGCAGCCGTCCCCGTCAAGGGTGGTCTCTTCGGAGACGGTCTCCTCGGAGGCGTCGTCGGCCTTTCCGGTGTCTGAGGTGCAGCCGGTAGAGAGGAGGGTGAGCAGGAGCAGGGAGTGAAGCACGGTCATGACACATCCAAATTGATCAGGGTGGATGAGGTTGTCCGTTGATGTTGCTCCTGATCTGGAGAGGGTAGCACGCGGTATTCTGGCTGGTCTGGTTCTTGCTCTCCAGGTCTGAATCAGGGGGGATCCCCATGGGCTTCGTGCTGGTGCGGAGACAGGCGGAGTCTGACGGAGCCGGTCGGGTGGCTGGCTCACGGACCGGACACTGAGCTTGGGGCCTCACCTTCCTGTACACCTCAGACCACCGAGTGCTCCACAAAGTCCAATGCTCCAGTACGATCACCAGATCGGATCAGCTGCAGTCGGCCAATCCCCGATCATCCGTTAGAATGCGCGAACGCTTCGAGCCCGGAGGCCCGCGATGCGCTCCCTTTCCCTCCTCACCCTGCTCTCTGCCTGTGCCACTGCCCCCGACGGGCTGCGGCTGACTCCAGACGGAGATGGTCCCCTGGTCGTCGTGGACTGGGAGGCGCAGCCGCTGCCGGAGATCCCGTTCCCCAACGACCTCGCCACTCGCCCCGACCCGGGCTCGGTGACCGGGCTGCGGCTGAACATCTCCGAGGAAGGGGTCACGGAGCTGGAGAGCGAGGCGCGCCAGAAGATCAACGAGCTGGTCGGCTTCGGCATCTTCTCGGCCCTCACCGTCGCCTTCGAGGAGCCCCTCGACCTCGACAACATCGCCGCCCGCCACCGGGACGACGCCCAGCTCGGCGAGGTCTCCTTCCTCGACGACGCCATCCTCGTCTTCAACGTCGACCCGGACTCCGAGGCGTACCTCCAGCCGGTCTACCTCGATCTCGGGCACGGCAACTTCCCGATGGACCTCGACGAGACCGATCGCTACTTCACCAACGACTCCCGCTCTGAGAGCCCGGCGTTCCTGTTCGAGACCGTCAACGAGGATGTCAACAACAACGGCATCCTCGACCCCGGCGAGGACACCGACGCCGACGGGCTGCTCGACATCGCCAACGTCTACCCGTTTGACTCCGACGATCCGCGGGAAGACCTGCTGACCTGGTACGAGCGCCAGACCGACACCCTCATCATGCGCCCGATCCTCCCGCTGAAGGAGGAGTCGATGTATGCGGTGGTGCTGACCAACCGGCTGGTGGGCGAGGACGGCGAGCCGGTCCGCTCGCCGTGGGAGTACGTCAACCACACCCGCCAGACTCAGGCGCTCGGCCCGCTGGTCGATGCCCTGCCGCTGTGGGGGCTTGAGGTGGAGGATGTGGCGTTCGCCTGGACCTTCTCGACGGGACGGGTCACCGGCGACCTGGTGGACATCCGCCGCGGACTCGACGGCGAGGGGCCGTGGTCGTGGATGTCCGACGTCTACCCGGCGACCATCACCGAGGCGCTCCAGGTCCACGAGGTCGACGGTGTCGACGACACCTTCCAGCTGCCCATCGAGCACTTCATCGGCCCCCTGGTCGACAACGGACTGGTCGGAGACGAAGGCAGCGCCGAGCTCGTCGAGTCCGGCTACCTGTCGTTCACTGATCGGGTCGTCGGTGGGGCCTATGAGGTGCCCTACTTGATGGCCGACCGGGACGACGGCGGGCTGTGGGACGCCGACGAGTGGTGGCAGCTCGACCCGATGGCCGGCACCCTGTCCGCCGAGCCCCAGCGGGTGCCGTTCTCCTGCTTCATCCCCACCGAGAGCGAGGAGTACAAGGCGCCGTTCCCGGTCATCCTGTTCGGCCACGGCTACGGCTCCTCCCGGTTCGACTCCACCCTCGTGGCGTTCGCGCTCAACCGGGTCGGCGTCGCCCTGTGCGCCATCGACTTCCCCGGCCACGGCCCGACGATCGACCCCGATGACCTCCCGCTCATCGAGGCGCTGCTGAGCACCTACGGCCTCACCCCGTTCCTCCACCACCTCGAGGACTCCCGGTTTCGAGACCTCGACAACGACGGCGTCCCCGACTCCGGCGGCGACCAGTGGATCTCCGACTCCTTCCACACCCGCGACATGGTCCGCCAGGCGACGGTGGACTGGATGTGGCTCATCCGCAGCTTTCAGAACTGCGGCGAGGGTGAGATGGACTTCGTCCTCGACGGCGGGGAGTCCTCGGGTCGCACCGAGACCACCTGCGACTGGGACGGCGACGGCACCCCGGACATCGGCGGCCCCGACGTCGACTACCACATCTTCGGCGGCTCGCTCGGCGGCATCAACGCCGCGGTCTCTGCTGCAGTCATGCCAGACATCGTCACCTGGGTGCCGGTGGTTGCTGGCGGTGGGCTGCTCGACATCGGCATGCGCTCCCCGCTCTCTGGCGTGGTCGAGGCGGTGCCCGGTCGGCTGATCACCCCGATCTTTATCGGCGTGCCGGATGAAAAGACTGGCACCACCACCATCAGCCAGATCGTCATCTCCAACACCAACGACATCACCCTGCCCGTCGCCAGCTTCGGCGACCTGCCTGCGGGCGGCCGGGTGGTGATCGAGAACATCGACAACGGCGAAGTGCGAGAGGGCTGGATCACCGAGGAGGGCGCCTTCCGCATCTCCATCCCCGCTGACGCCCCCGACCCGTTCGAGAAGCGGGCGCTTGCCGGCATGCCGCAGGTCCACGACGGCGGCATCTACACGGTGGATGACAACGCCGGGCTCGGCGACCGGTTCGAGGTGACGATCTACGACGCCAGCGGGGCCGAGATTGCCTTCATCGACACGTTCGAGACCGAGGTGCTCCACGAAGGCGTGACCATGGCCGCCGGCTCGCCGCTGGTGGCCGGTGCCTCTGGACTGGGCCACACCCGGGGCTCCCCGGACCTCCGCCGCCTCATCGGGGTCTCCTCTGCCGCGCTTGAGCCCGGGGATCCGATCAGCTACGCCCCCTACTTCAACGATCCCATCGAGGTCCTCGGCGGCGAGCCCACCAACGTCCTGCTCATGCCCACCCCCGGCGACATGATCGTCTCGATCAACACCGGGGTCGCCCTGGCACGGGCGGCAGGCATGGTGGAGTTCCGAGAGAAAGACGACCGCTACGGCATGTCGGTCAACCAGTGGCTCATCGACACCGAGGTCGTGCGCGGCCTGGAGCAGCACGGTCCCTGGACCGACGCAGAGGGCAACCCGGTGCTGTTCGACGCCGACGACCTCGACAACGGCATCAACGTGTTCGGCGAGCCCTCCGACGCCCCGATGCGGTACACCACCGACACCTCCAGCGGTCAGAGCGGACTTCGTATGCCCTACATCGACCCCAACGGAAGTCACGGCTTCGGCATGCCGGACCCCGAACTGGACTTCGACATCAACACCTTCTCCATCTACCAGATCGCACGGTATGTCCAGACCAACGGCGCAGAGATCAGCGACGATCCCTGCCTGTCAGACGGCAGCTGCGACTTCTTCCGCGAGATCACGGCAGGCACCGATGACTGAGCTGCTCCTACTCCTCCACACCGCGCACGCCGCGGACATCCAGGTCGACGGAGAGATCCGTGAGGTCGGCCGCACGATCACCGACTTCGCCGTCGATGCCGAGGGCACCACCCTCGATCAGGGCATGCTCATCGAGCAGCGCATCCGGCTCGGCGGCGACATCGCGTGGGATCGGCTGAGCCTCGGGCTCGCCGGAGACGTGCTCACAGGCCCCATCGTCGGTGATCCCTGGGGCATCTCCACCCCCGACGACATCCTCGCCCACGATCAGCGCCAGTACGACGAGATCAACCCCCTCTCCCTGGAGAACTTCGCGCTCCGTCGGGCCGCGGTGACCGGAGCTGCCGGGCCGGTGCAGCTGGAGGGCGGGGTGGTGACCTCGCACTGGGGACTGGGCATGCTGGCCAACGACGGCGACCACTTCCGGCTGTTCGGCCAGACCCGGTTCGGTGATCGGGTCCTCCGTCTGCGGGCCACCACCCGTCTTCCGCAGACTCCGCTGTACTTCTCTGGTGCCGTGGATCGGGTCATCGAGGACGAGCTCGCCCGGTGGCTCGACGGTCAGGTCGCCAACCAGGCGATCTTCTCGGTGCTGTACCGCAACGAGGACGGCCTGAAGGTCGGCGCTTATGCGGTCGCTCGCGCCCAGTACGAGGCCGACGACCTCCGTGTCACCAGCGCGCGGGTGCTTGACCTGTACGCTGACGTGCCGTTTGCAGCGCTCGGCATGGACTGGCGGGCTGCGGCGGAGGTCGCGGGCATCACCGGCACCACCAGCCGCTCGCTCTCCTACAACGCCCTGGACGAGCTGGCGGTGCGCTCGCTGGGGGCGACTGGACGGCTGGAGGCCTCCCGGGGGCGCGGCGGCCTCATCCTGCTGGGCGGCTATGCCTCCGGCGACGGCGACCTCGACGACGACACCACCCACGACTTCACCTTCGACCGTGACTTCGGCGTCGGGCAGGTCTTGTTCCCCGAGATCACCGGCGGCATCAACGCCGGCACCTACGCCCTGCTCGATGACCCGGAGTTCTCCGCGCAGCCCCCCGATGGCGCTGAGGCGGTGGTCACCGAGGGTGCGTTCTCGCGGGCGACCTTCTTCTCACCGGTCGTGCTGGTCAACCCGGTGGACTGGATGACCCTGCGCGCCGGTGCGGTGCTCGCCTGGGGAACCGCGCCGATCGCGCAGCCGTTCTACACCACCCGTGCCGGCGGAACCCCGACCAGCCACCACGACCTCGCCACCACCGGCCTCCGACTCGGCACCGAGCTGTGCTGGGCGGCCGGGGTCGGTCGCGAGCTGATCGATGTGGCTGGCGAGACGGTCCAGGGAAGCCTGGAGGTCCAGGGCGGACACGCGATGCTGTCGGCGGATCTGGCCGGTCCGGGTGCCTCGCGGGTTGACCTCTACAGCCTCGCCGGTCGGCTGACCTGGTAAGGAGTCACCGCCAGCGGCCCAACCTGACGATAAGGTGTCTCGATGATCTTCCTTCTTGCCTGCTCTGGCTCCGATGTGGAGCCCGCTGAGACCGCCGCAGAAGACACCGCGCTGCCGGATCCCACCTGTCCCGAGGCCGACGAAGCTGCGATCCTCGGCAACGTCAGCGCCCCGGAGCTTGGGGAGGTGTCGGGGGTGGTGGAGAGTCGGGACAACGACGGCGTGCTGTGGGTCCACAACGACTCCGGCGACGAACCCCAGCTGTACGCCATCTCCACTGAGGGCGCGCTGCTGTCGACCTGGCTGCTGACCGGAGCGTCGCGGGGGGACTGGGAGGATCTGGCGATTGGACGGGACGAGGACGGCTCCGGGGTGCTCTACGTCGGCGACATC
>JBLHNG010000471.1:0-6993 GCA_047621685.1 Myxococcota bacterium
CGGCACCGGGAGCTGGATCCAGAGACCAACGTGGTGTTTGGAGAGGGCGGCGCCGGGGCGTTCTCCGATGGCAAGATCTACACCCGCCGACGGGACGGTGAGCTGGGCTGGATCTTCCAGCGCCTCGTCGACATGGGCGCAGACTCCGCGATCCTCGAAGAGGGCTGGGCGCACCTGGGCACCGACAAGATCCGGGAGATCCTCCCCCGGATTCGGGCACGCCTCATCGAGCTTGGCGTCGAGGTGCGGTTCAACGCCTGTGTCACTTCCCTGAGGGTCCACAATGGTCGCTGTGAGGGGGTGGTTCTCTCCACCGGCGAGGAGCTGCTCGGCGGGCCGGTGATCCTGGCGACCGGTCACTCCGCGCGGGACACCTGGAAGATGGCACTCGATGCCGGTGCTGAGGCCGTCCTGCGGCCCATCCGAATCGGCGTCCGCATCGAGCATCCGCAGCGCATGGTGGACCTCGCCCGCTACGGGACCGAGCGCGGCGAGCTTCCCCCGGCGAGCTACCGGCTGGTCTCCCGCCCCCCAGAGCGGCTGAACATCCGGGGCGCGCACACCTTCTGCATGTGCCCCGGCGGCACCGTCGTCGGCGCCTCCAACGAGCCGGGCCGGGTCGTCATCAACGGCATGAGCTACTCCAAGCGCCAGGCGTGGTGGGCAAACTCTGCGATCATCGTCGAGGTCACCCCCGAGGACTTCCCCGGCACCGATCCCCTCGCCGGCGTCCGCTTCCAAGATGCCATCGAGCAGGCTGCCTTCGTCATGGGCGGAGAGGACTTCCGCGCACCGGGCCAGCGGGTGGTCGACTTCCTCGCCGGTCGTCCCAGCGATGACCTCCCCCGGACCAGCTACCCCCAGGGCTGCACCCCTTCCGATCTCAGCACCCTGTTCCCCGAGCCGATCCGCGCCGGACTCGCTGGAGCCATCCAGTTCTTCGAGCGCCGCATCAAGGGCTTCTCCGGACCCGACGGCGTGCTCATCGCGCCCGAGACCCGGACCACCGCCCCGCTGCGCTTCCTGCGTGGAGACGACCTCTGCTCCCCGGGCCTCGACGGGCTGATGCCGGTGGGAGAAGGAGCGGGCTATGCCGGCGGGATCACCAGCGCGGCACTCGATGGCTTCCGTGCTGCAGACGCGATCATCGCCCGGTACGCGAAGTAGCAGCCTACCGGAACTCGACCGACATGCGATCGCCCTCGATGGTCACCCGGTAGCGGGTGCTGTGCCCGACCTCTCGGGAGACGCAGTCGGTCTGCGCGATGTCCCAGGACATGGTCGCCACGGTGGCGGACTCTGCGGGCTCCATGCTCCAGGGGCCGCCCTCAGTGCACTCCATCATCTCGTCCATCATCTCGACATAGCCGACGGCTTGCCAGGTGTTGTCTGGATTGAAGGTGAGGGAGGTGTAGCGGAACTTCGCGCCGCTGGAGGTGTCGGTCGGGGAGAACCGCTCGATGTTCAGCGCGAGCAGGGCCTCGGCGAACTTCGCGCTGTTGCTGTCGCTGGGGATGTCCGGAGTGACCTCGGCTTCCGCAGGAGCTTCCGCCTCGGCTGACTTCTTTTTCTTCTTCGCATCGGCGGTGCCCGGGACAAGCAGGGCGAGGCAGATGAGGGTGAGGCAGCGGTTCATGGTCTCCTCCGGTAGGCTAGGCTGACTTCTTCCCACGACCGCCCGGCAGATGCAAGCGTACATCCCCCGCACCGTCAAGCTGATTCCCGCCTACCTCCTGCTCGCCTGCTTCAGCACGTGGCCGGCGGCGGTTCGCATCGGCAGCGCCGTTCCCGGAGCCGGACGAACCGACATCTGGAACAGCCTCTGGTCGCTGTGGTTCGCGCAGTACAACTTCGCGCTCAAGGGGCTGTCGCTGGAGACCACCCTCATCTCCTTCCCCCGCGGTGGACGGCTCATGGTCGCCGACCCTCTGGCGAGCGTGCTGGTCGGACCGCTGATTCCCTTCCTCGGGGTGTCCGTCTCCTACACCCTGCTCGTGCTCGGGCAGCTTGTCCTCGCAGGCGTGGTCGCGCACCGCTTTGTCGAGGAGATCCTGGAGTCCCGAGGAGAGGAGCGGCTCGGGGCCGGGTGGATCGCCGGGGTCGCGTTTGCCACTGCGCCGGTCCTGCTCACCGGGATCCACAACGGCACCTCGGAGTCGTTCAGCGGCGGCTGGACTGCGCTGGCGATCTGGATGGCCTGGCGGGCGGCACGCTTCGGCGGCTTCAAGCGGGTGATCATCGCTGCGCTGTTCGTGGTGCTCGGCTCGGTCGCGTCCTGGTACAGCGCGATGATCGTCTTCCTGTTCCTCGGCGCGATGCTGCTGCTCTCTCCTGCCGGTGGGTTCCGCACCAACCTCGGTGCCCGGGTGGGGGTGCTCGCCCTGAGCCTCGTGCTGGTCGCCCCGCTGGCCTACGCCGTCCAGCACACCGCCATCCACCCCGACAACCTCGTCAGCATCAAGAACGTCCGGGAGCTGATGGGCATCCGGCGCTCCACCGGTCCGGCGGACATCCTCGGCTTCTTCGCCCCCGGTGACTTCCGCTCTCCGGACTTTCGCACCCTCTCTCGGTACGGCGAGGAGTTCTTCCACTGCCACTACCTCGGCTTCGTGCTGATCTTCGGCGCGCTGTATGCGAGGCGTCGGGGGCCGGCGTGGCTGTGGGTGGGCGGGCTGCTGGCCGGCGTCTTTGCGCTGGGACCGGTCCTGGTGCGTGGGGGGATGCCGCTGATCATCCTCACAGACCGCGCCATCCCGCTGCCCTACTTCCTCTTCGAGGGATTCCCGGGCTTTGGCTCGCTCTCCCTGCTCTACCGGCTGACCATGGGGCTGTCTCTCGCACTCGCGGTGCTGGCTGGCATCGGACTGTCCGGGAAGCGCTGGTGGCTGGTGGTGGGGCTGATGCTGGTCGAGGGGCAGCTGCTGAGTCCGCTGGCCGGGCTGCCGGATGTCTCGGACTCGAGGGTCTCTTCGGCACTGGTTGCCCTGGAGGATGCCCCGCACGGCGCGGTGATGAACTTCCCGGTCGCCGGAGGGCGCGGCTACCTCTACGAGCAGACCGTCCACCGCAAGCCGGTGACTGACACCCTCAACTTCCCCAACAACCTCGCCTCCCGGAAGGTCTGGCAGGCAATGCTTGACCACGGCGAGGACTCCACCGAGGAGTTCACCGCCTACGTCAGCTCGGTAGCTCGCAGGGAAGGGGTTCGATATCTGGTCGTACACGAAGATGAGGAGGCTCGTCCCGACATGCACGACATGGCAGTACGCAGTGTGAGAGCGGCCTATACGCCGATAAACGACGCCGACGGCGTGCAGGTGTTTCAGCTGTGGTAGGCCGCCGAGACGACATCCGGGCGTGGCGCTTTCCCCCCCCGACTCCGAGCCGACTTGCTGGCGAGCCCGGTGAGGTTCCCTGGCTCTCTCTGCCCCTCGCCGAGCAACAGGAGCGCGCGCTGCTGGAGTTCGGGGTCGCCCTGACGGACCCGGGGGAGGGGAGCACCACCAGGGGCTACGTGATGCTTCGGGAGGACGCAGCGGTCGGTCCGGTGGCGATCCAGGAGCTTCTGGCGGTGGCTGGCAAGGAGGACTTCACCTGGAAGACCGGCGGACGCTGCGGTGGTCTGGCGGAGGAGATCGCGCTGGGCGATGACGGCCCGCTGCTCGTCTACCTTGCACCCGGCTCAGAGATCACCCCGGAGCGCATTGCCGCAGCACCGGCCCGGGAATTCGACCCCGAGGAGCGGATGCTGGAGCTGCCGCTGCCTCGCTCTCAGTTCGGCGTCGACTTGCTGGAGCTGCCGCTGACCGAGCGCCTCGTGCTGCCGACCACCCACTGGAACCAGCTGCTGTGGGCCAACCTCCTGGGCATGCCCTCCTTCCTCTGGCGCGGTCTCGCTGGGCGGAACTTCGTCGAGATCGGGCTGCGGGCGGTCTCTGCAGCCGTTCGGGCGGGCTCCATCAAGCCGATGCGGGTCGGAGCGAAGCTGGGGCGCAAGGGCAAGGACTGCCGCATCCACCCCTCAGCAGTGGTCGAGGGATGCTGGCTGGGAGACGGGGTCGAGATCGGGGCGAACGCGGTGGTCCGGGGCTGCGTGCTGTCGGATGGCTCAGCAATCGAGGATCTCGCGATGGTGGAGTTCTCGGTGCTGGCCCCGGCAGCGAGGGTGCAGCGTCAGGCGATGCTGAAGTTCTCGGTGCTCCGGCAGCGGGCCACACATGCCGGGGTGATGCAGCTGGGGGTCCTCGACCGGGGTGCGGCGGTGAAGTCCGGGGCCTGGCTGATGGACATGGCGTTCGGCCAGCAGGTCAAGCTCCGGGTCGGGGACCGCTTGATGCCCGCACCGCTGGGCATGGCCGGGGTCTGTGTCGGGGAAGATGCCCTCGTCGGGGTCGGGGTCAAGGTCGCAGGCGGCCGCTTCCTGCCGCCGGGCCTCCAGATCACCGCAGACGCAGACATCCTCGTGCGCATCCCTGAGGGGCTGTCTGGCCGGGTGGTGGTCCGCGGGGGCACCCTGGAGTCACTGTGAGCTGGTGGTCGGATCCGGCCTTCTCCGATGTGCTCGCCGGGGGATACCTCGGCCTGCTCCTGCTGATGTGGAGCGGGCTGCTGCTCGGTGTGCCGGTCTGGGGGCGGGGGTGGCGGCTGGCGCGTCGGACCGAGCTGCCCGAAGACACCCCGTGGCTGTCGATCTGCATCCCGGCACGCAACGAGGCCGAGAACATCGGTCCTTGCATTGCCGCAGCCCTCGCGGCGCGCTGGCCGTCGCTGGAGGTGGTCCTCGTCGATGACCGCTCCACGGACGGCACTGCGGACGTCGCCCTGGCGGCTGCAGACGGTGACGACCGTCTCCGCATCGTTCCCGGCACCGAGCCCCGACCAGGATGGGCCGGGAAGAACTGGGCCTGCGCACGGGCTGCTGGAGAGGCTCGCGGGGAGCTGCTGCTGTTCATCGACGCAGACGTCCGCATCGACCCCGACGCCCCTGCCTCCCTCATTGGCACTCTCCAGGAGGAGCAGCTGGCCCTGCTCAGCGTGTTCGGGACCTGGGATCTCCAGGGCTTCTGGGAGCGCGCAGTCATTCCTGCGGTGGGCTGGCTCATTCGTGGTGCAGTCGATCTCGATCGCATCAACGACCCGGGCCGCTCAGAAGCCTTCGCCAACGGACAGCTCATCCTGGTGAGGCGGGAGGACTACGACCAGATCGGCGGGCATGAAGCCGTCCGGGATCAGATCCTCGATGATGTCCGGCTCGCGGAGGCGTTCAAGCGCCACGGCGGGCGGATCGGCCTGAGGCTCGGGGAGTGGGTCTTCTCGGTGCGCCTGTATCGCTCGCTGTCAGAGATCATCGCCGGGTACTCCAAGAACCTCTACGAGGGCATGGGGCGCAAGCCGGTCATCGGCCTGGGCGCGATCCTGTTCATCCTGGTGGGCACCCTCGTGCCGTTCCTCGGACTCGCTGTCGGTGTGGTTGCCCGGGTGGGGCTGGGCTGGGGAATGCCGAAGACGAGCTGGCTGGTGGCGCTGGCGCTCATCTGTCTCCTCCAGCTTGGCTTCCGATATCGAATCGACCGCCGGGACGGCCGCAGCGGAAAGGATGCCTGGGCACACCCCCTCGCCAACATCATCCTGATCTGGATTCTGTTCCGCTCAGTGTTCTTTGTTCAGACGAAGTGGAAGGGTCGCACGTTCATCGACGGCCGGGCATCGTAGTCATCGACGGCCGAACATCGTCGTCAGCATCGCCGTCACTGAGCGAAATACCACTCCAGAAGTGAAAAACGCCGACCATATGGTCGGCGTTTTAAGAGCGGGAGACGAGATTCGAACTCGCGACATTCAGCATGGCAAGCTGATGCTCTACCAACTGAGCTACTCCCGCAGAGCGACCAGCTTTTAACGAGCCCCTCAGGAGTGTCAAGGGTCTCTGGTTCACTATTTTGAGTTGATTGAGTCACATCCGCAGCAGAACGCCTGGGAGCCTCTACCGGAGTGTGGAGTATCGGAGTGATCTTCTCAGCAGAACTAGGGTCTGTTTTTGCGGCCCTCTGCACTTCTGTTTGCAGTTCCGCACAGCCTGTCAGAGGAGGGGAGTAGAACTTTTCTCCCCGAAAATCCGCCTTGTAGAAAGAATCTACCAATACTCTATGCCCGGTCGTTGCCGGTTGAGCGGACGTCTGCTAACCTCGTCCGCAGTACCCAGGGGAGTGCAAGTATGCGTTTTCTGCCTCTCATCGGCCTGAGTGTCCTTTTTTGGGCCTGCGATGACAAAGACACTGAACCTGTTGATACCAGTCCACCTGTCACTGGTGGGGATGACACCTTTGTCCCCCCCACTGACGCTGATGGTGATGGCTATGCTGAGGAGGACGACTGCGACGACAACGACGCAGCGGTTCACACAGGCCAGCCTGAGACCTGTGACGGCGTTGACGAGAACTGCAACGGCGTGATCGATGAAGGCTTCGGAGACTCCGATGCTGACGGCACTGCCGACTGCATGGACTCTGAGGATTGCGACGGCGCCGACAACGACGGCGACGGATTTATCGACGAGGACTTTGCTGACGACGACGGTGATGGCATCGCCGACTGCCTGGGCGCTGAAGAGTGCAACGGCAAGGACGACGATGGTGATGGCGATATCGACGAAGGCTTCGATGCTGACGGCGACGGCTACACCACCTGCAACGGCGACTGCGACGACTCGGACTTCAGCATCAACCCCGGCGAGACCGAGGCCGCGGGCGATCTGGTCGACAACGACTGCGACGAGCTGATCGATGAGGGCAATTGGGCCGAAGGCCAGCTGCTCATCACTGAGGTCCTGGTCAACCCTGACAGCGTCACTGATCCCCTTGGTGAGTGGGTTGAGCTGTACAACACCACCAACCAGACCCTGATCCTCAACGGTCTGGTCATCGGCTCGGATCTCGACGGCGAGGCACACCAGATCTCCTCCCCTGATCTGATCACGGTTGAGAGCGGTGAGTA
>JBLHNG010000472.1:0-6989 GCA_047621685.1 Myxococcota bacterium
CGCCTGGGCCGGCAGCGACCCCGAGGACGAGGCGGTCCTGATCCTCCGTGGCCTGGACGAGGACGGCCGTCTCGGTGAAGTCCTCACCCGGGTGCCCGACATGGACGGCGACGGACGCGACGACCTGGTGGTGGGCGTGCCGGGCTCCAGCGAGGCCCTGGTGCTGTACAGCGACGGTCGGGTGGATGGCGAGCGCCTGACCCGCGACGACGCCGATCTCATGTTCCTGGGCCCCGTGGGCAGCGCAACGGGCAGCGCCGTGGCCGGCGGAGACTTCGACGGAGACGGCCTCTTCGACCTCATCCTTGGCGCCCCGGACCTGACCACGGATGGCGGCAGCGGCGCAGGCGGTGTGTACATCTACTTCGGCGACGGAGCGACGGGAGCGACCGGCTCCGTGCTCCTTGCAGACCTCAGCGAGACCCCCGGGGGAGGCTTCCTCGGCGCCAGCGACCGTCGCAGCAGCCTCGGCGGCAGCCTCGCCGCAGGTGACTTCGACGGCGACGGCTCCTCCGACGTCCTGGTGGGTGCCTCCGCCTGGGACACCACCGAGAACGGCAGCCAGGACGCCGGCGCGGGCTTCGTGCTCTACGGAGGCTCCGTTGATTAGGCGACCCCGACCGGGATGCAGCATCGAGCCCTGAGGGCTGGTGTATTGTGTCGATGTGATTCTCCTCACTCCCACGTAAGTAAGCAAAACAAGAAGGGTTTTCCCGCTCCGATCTCCATCTGACGCCGTGCTGGTGGGCAGTCTCGGGCAGCAAAATGGCCCCCGGCTCAACGAACTCCAGTTCTGCAAGGGCTCTACGAGCTCTACGCTCTGCTCGCGCTTCTCAAGCCGGTCTAATGCTGCCCTCATACCAGCCTGAAAACAGATCTATCGCCGCCCTTGGCAGAGGCTCAGCGCTGCTCGATGCCCGGTGCGACCCCCTGCAATCCCGTTGTGGAGCAACCGTTGTGGAGCAATTCCAGTCCGATGGATTCAAGGCGTAGACGCCGTTGAGCGAAAGGCTTCGTAGGGCAAAGAAGTCCGCTGGTGAGCCTGAGAGCGGCCCTGGCGCCCGTGTGACGGACCACCCGCGCAAGGCGATCACGTTCGCCACCCGCCCCATTCGCATCAACTCCCGCTCCGCAGTCCGACAAGGGCAAGAGCCACTCGCCCAACTTCAAGCGCGACCAGAGGTCTGCGTCGAAGACCTGACGCTCCCCGCAGGGAAATGCTGACGGCTCCGTTGAGGCTGGCGTTGGTCCTCATAGAGGGCATCGAGCTACTCGAAGGTACGCTCGAACATCATCTTTCAGCGAACCGACCCGACCTGTGATGATGACAACCGAGAAGAGCCCATGACCTGACTTGAAGTTCAGGACAAGACTGTCGTGCTCGACGAGGCCCGGTTCGTCTTTCACGGTGAGAGCCAGAGCCTGTCCAATGGAGCATGGTGCTGAGCTCAAGACACAGCCAGCGGCAGCACAGCGGGAGGGACCTCCATGGGCCCGGGCCGCTCGACCACGGGGCTGGGTATGCCCACCGGGAATCGGTCCAATTCGATCCTCGACCAGTGCGCCACAGCCGCTCCTACTGCTGGCGTTGGATGCGCTGGAGGGCGGCGATGGCGCGGGCGAAGTTGGCTCGCCGCGGGGAATGGGGGGCGGCGATCACGGCGGCACGGTCCGCCGCTTCTTCGATGTCGTGATCGACGAACCCAGAGGTGCAGAGACTCTCCTCCGCCGCCTCGGCGTGGACATCGAAGGTCTGCCAGTCTCTCAATGCAGCGGCTGCGGGCAGGATGAGGGTGTGGGTGGCACCGATGAGGTTCTCCAGGCCCAGCCGGAGCAGCTCGGGAAGCACCGCCTGGTACGTGACCAGCGCGGCGGCTGGATCCCCACAGAGTTCAAGGCAGATGCCGAGGTTGAGGCGGTGGATGTGTACCAGGGAGGTGCCGGCGTGATCCTCGATGGCCGATCGGTACGCGAGCGCGGCTCCGATGAGGTCACCGCGCTTGCGCATCAGCTCGCCGCGTGCGTTGGCACAGTTGGCGGCCCCGACCCGGACGTTGTTGGCCCGATACAGCGTCTCCGACTCCAGGATGGAGGCCTCTGCGGCAGCGACCTCGTCGAGGTGGAGCTGAGCGTAGCCGAGGCTGAGCAGGGTTCCGGCGAGCAGGACGGGATCGTTGCCCCGACGCGTCACCTTCACCGCACGCTGCAGGTTGCCCAGCGCTCCGACCAGATCGCCGCGGTTGGTCAGGCACAGTCCGATCTCCCACGCGCACTGCCCCAGCAGCTCCGGGTCTGAAGTCTCCGCAGCGATGTCCTCGGCGCTTCGAGCCGCTTGCAGTGCGTCGTGTATCCGGCCCTTTCGGCGATGGGCGTTGCTGATCGACAGCCATGCCAGGCAGGAGGCGCTGGAGAATCCGCCGGCCTGACCACGCCTGAGCAGCTCCTGTGCAACGACAAACTCGGCGTCTGGATCCCCCAGTGAGCCCTCCAGCCAGCAGCGCTGTCGGAGCCCTTCTACGGAGCGGGAATCGGTCAGCCCGAGCGCTGCGATGGCGGCCTCGTAGTGATCGAGGAGCTGGCGACCCTGCAGGGCGTTTCCCTCGGAACGGCGGGTGTTGGCGGCGGCGAGCAGGGGCTGTAGGGCCCGCTCGGTGGCCTCGGCGTGCAGGTAGTGGAGGGCAGCCCGCTCCGGTGTGTCAACGAGATGCTCGGCGGCGGTGATGTGGTGGGCCTTGAGGCGACCGGCTGTCGCGGCCTGCTGCTCCAGGGACTCCCGGAGCATGCCATGGGTGAACCGGAAGCCGCCGGGACGGGGATGGAGCAGCGCCCGCCGCACGAGGTCGCTGAGCAGCCCGTCGGAGGGAGCGACACCCCGGGCCTGACACACCGCCTTCCACTCGCTGGTGTCGACCCGATTGCCGAGCACCGCAGCAAGCTCCAGGGCGGCCAGATCCGCGGCCGGTCGCCCGTCCAGGGCCCGCTCGACCGCGCCGAGCCAGACCGAGCGGAGGTCCTCTGGGAGCTGCACTGCGACACCCTCCTTGAGGGTCAGGCCGCCGGGTCCGGTCTGAAGGAGTCCCTGCGCGGCCCAGTCTCGCAGCAGCTCAACGGCGTAGATCGGGTAGCCCTCCGCGCGGGCGGTGACCGCGCTCAGCAGCGCTGGCTCCAGGGCGAGCATGCCGCGGATCAGCGCCGCACAGTCGGCACCAGAGAGGGGGGAGAGGCTGACCGTGGTGCAGCCATCCCGGGCCTGGAGAGCGGTAATGCGCTCCGCAGCCTCAGGCAACTCGCGGGTGGCTTCTTCCTGCACGGTGAGCACAACGAGGGCGGGCAGGCGGCGTCCGAGGATCCAGTCCGCCAGGGACATCGCCTCCAGCCCCCACTGGGCATCGTCGGCGTGGAGAATTGCCACCGGACCGAGCCCGTCAAGGACCCTGGCGAGCACTGCATGGCGGGCACCGCGCTCGGCACGCCCGCCGCCGAGGATGAGGTCCAGCCGCTCAATGCGTGCGGCCTCGTCGGTGGCGGTGCCGAGGCGGCGATCGAGGTGTGCGTCGGCATCTTCGCGTGTGAGCCCGTCGCACTGCAGGGCGCGCAGCAGGGCCGGACGCAGTCCATCGTGGGGGCCGGGGATGCGGCTGTGAGCGGCAAACAGCAGGGCGGCGCCGCGATCCTGGTGGGCCTGTCTGGACAGCCAGCGGGCGAGGCGGGTCTTGCCGGTTCCGGCCGGTCCGCGGAGGACCACAACCCCGGCACGTCCGGTCTGGCAGACGGTCTCAAGAGACTGGAGGAGCTGATCCCGCTCTCGACTTCGTCCGGCGAGTGGTGGGTCTCGGAGCGCGGCGAGCCCCAGCCCCCCCGCCGGTCTCGCCCGGTGCGCCGAGCGGTAGGGGGTCCCACCGGGGAGGGCGTCCATCGCCTCCGCAGCGGAGGAGAATCGATCCCGCGGAGACTTGGCCATAAGCCGCTGGATCCATGCTGAGAAGCCATCGACACCGGGGGCATACGGTGGCAACTCCGGCGGCGGCGTGTTGAGGTGACCATGGAGGACCTCTCCGATCGCGCCGGGGTAGGGGTAGGCTCCACAGGCCAGGGCGTAGGCGAGCGCGCCGAGGGCATACAGGTCGGTCCAGGGACCGGCCATGCGCCACTCGCCGCGGATCTGCTCTGGAGCCATGTAGGTCGGGGTTCCACCCGGTGGACCCTTGTGCATGATGCCGGGCTGCCTGGGCTGGATCGCGGCCAGTCCGAAGTCCATCAGCCGCAGGTCCAGCAGGCCCTCTGAGAGGAGGACGTTGGAGGGCTTGAGATCACGGTGGATGACCCCATAGGCATGGGCATGGGAGAGGGCCGAGAGGAGCCGGAGCAGCACCCCACGGAGGGTCGGCCAGTCCAGCCGTCCGCGGTGATCGCTGAGGGTGCCGCCGGTGATGCGCTCCATCGCCAGCCACGAGCTTCCCACAGCGCGGTGCGGTGTGGCCTCGTCTGCCAGCACCCGTCCATGATCAAAGACCTGCACGATGTGGGGGTGACGAAGTCGGGCGGTGGCCCGGATCTCGGCATCGAAGATGGCCGGATCGACCCCTGTCTGGGCCGACATCACCTTGACGGCCACTGGCAGCCCTGAGTCGATGTGCGTGCCAGCCCAGACCATGCCCATGCCGCCCCGGCCCAGGAGTGTCGAGAGCTGGAACGGGCCGAGCCTGTCCGGGCTGCTCAGGACGTCCTCCGGGGGGCGATGAGCGGTGTCGGCCGGCCCTGCTTCATCAGCGTGGAGGGGACGGAGGGATCGAGGACGCCGTCCAGCGGCCGGAGAGGATCGGTCATGAGAAGAATCTACCGCTGGGGAGAGGCGATGCGAAGCGTGATCACCCCAGTCGGCGGTGGATTCGGTGCCCTACTCTGCGCAGAGACTCCCGATGGCATCCCGAAGCTGGACCGAGGTGAGCCGGGCATCGCTCCCGGAGGTCGACAGCGCCAGCAGCGCTCCGTCTGCCCAGTCGTCTGGAGCGAAGGACGCCGCCAGCGCGTCGAGTCGCACCCGGATGGTCCGGGCATCGTCGAGCAGGCGCACCCCATCGGCTGCGGTTCGGACCTCCGAGACGTGTGCGCCGATGTCGAGCTGCACCTCCGCAGACCACACCTGCAGCTTCATCGACAGCGGGCTCGCACCGCCCCAGTCACTCAGCGTGCTGCTCATCAGGGTCACAGACTCTCCGGAGAGCCCCGAGGCGGTCAGGGTGATGATCGCTTCGCCGGCATCCTGCGAGAGTGTCACGACGATCCCGGGTCGGTCCGCCTGACCGAGGCCGGCCAGGGCGTCGATGAGGGCATCACTGTCGTAGGCCCAGAGGCCCGCGGAGAGGGTGCCATCCTCCAGCGACTCCGGGACCACCGTCAGCCGGAGGATCGCGCCGCCGTCGTCATCGAGGTGGATCCGATCCCGGGCGACAGCGAGCACGGCACCGCTGAGCTGCAGGCCGTTCGATTCTGTCGCGGTGCCGGTGGAGGGGTGAGGAGCAGGCCGTCGCTGAAGTCATCGTCGATGACGGAGAAGAGCGGGTGATCGAGGAAGGCGATCGCATCATGGGCCTGCGCGGTGCTTGTTGCGCAGTGCCCCCCTCTCCCTCAGGGCATACGCATGAACGATCTGCTTTAAAAGCATACAATTCGACGTTAAGGGATGGTCCTCTTCTGGAGGACTACGTTGGCCCCCCATCTACGAACTCACTGTTCTCGCATCTTGAATCTCTGCCCGATCCACGCCGTGAAGGTTCCGTTGAGCACCCACTGTCTTCGGTGCTGTTCATCGCGGTGTGTGCGGTGATCTGTGGAGCGGACACCTGGAAGGGAATGGCGAAGTGGGGGGAGGCGAAGAAGGCGTGGTTATCGACCTTTCTGGCCCTTCCCCATGGCATCCCAAGCCATGACACATTTCGGCGTGTGTTCATGTTGCTGAGCCCCGACGCCTTCGCGACGACCTTCGCGGAATGGATGAAAGACGCGGTGACCCTCGTGGCCGGAACCATCGTCGCCTTGGACGGGAAATGTCTCCGACGATCCCGATGCAAAGCCGATGGAAAGGCCGCCATCCACATGGTCAGCACCTTCGCGGCCCAGAACCATGTGGTCATCGGGCAGGTCAAGACCGAGGAGAAATCCAACGAGATCACCGCCATTCCACAGCTCTTGAAGTTGCTGGCGCTGGAAGGCTGCCTGGTGACCCTGGACGCGATGGGGTGTCAGAAGGCCATCGCGGCAGCCATCCAGGAGCAGGGCGCCGACTACCTCATCTCGGTCAAAGGCAACCCACACTCCATCACATCGTACAGGAAACCATGGCAATCGGGATTGAGGTGGGCGTTGAGAGCTTTGGTGGAGGATATGTGGAGGAGACGGAGCATCGGAGTGGAGCCACGATCGTGCGTGAGGTTTGGGTGATGCCAGCGCCCGACGACCTGTGCGAGTTGGAATCGTGGTCGGGGATTTCCAGCATGGTGTTGGCCCGTCGTACCGTGAGGACTGGCACCAAGGAGAGTGGGGGGGAGCGGTGGTTCATCAGCACGGTCGCGGCGGCCCAGGCTCAGCGCTTGCACCACGCCGTTCGCGCCCACTGGAGCATCGAGAACCGACTCCATTGGAGTCTGGATGTCGCCTTTGATGAGGACCATTGCCGGATGCGAGCCGGGTATTCAGCCGAGAACATGGCCCGAATCAGACACATCGCCATCAATCTACTCAAGCAAGAGAAGACTGCGAAGGCCGGCATCAAGATCAAGCGAGGAATGGCAGGATGGGACAATCAGTACCTCCTCAAAGTACTGGGAGGAACATGATCACTCATGCGTATGCCCTGGTTGATTAGGCGACCCCGACCGGGATGCAGCATCGAGCCGTGAGGGCTGGTGTATTGTGTCGATGTGATTCTCCTCCTCACTCCCACGTAAGTAAGCCAAACAAGAAGGGTTTTCCCGCTCCGGCCTCCATCT
>JBLHNG010000473.1:0-6988 GCA_047621685.1 Myxococcota bacterium
AACCGCCACCATCGCCTCCGCTGAGACCAACCTGCTCTCCGCTCTGGGCGCTGCTGAGGGCACCCCCCTCGCCGACGCTCTCGCCGAGTTCAAGGCCGGCGCTGGCGACATGGTCACCCTCGAGATGGACGGCACCACCCCGAACTTCGCCGTGAACCCCGAGGCTCCCGAGAACGTCACTGCTGGTGTCGAGGGCCTCAAGAGCGCCGTCGCTGACATCCAGACCGTCGTGGCCGACCTCACCGAGCTGCCCGCCAAGGTCACCGCCCTCATCGACGCTTCCAAGACGATGCCCGGTGAGGCTCCCGCCGCACTCAAGAGCGCTGGCCTCGCAGCCAAGGACATCATGCCGGCCGTCAAGACCGTCAAGAACAACGTCAAGGCGACTGCCCAGACCCCCGACCGCGTCACCAGCACCACTGCTGCCGCCACCGGCTTCCTGAGCACCATCACCGGCGCCTTCACCGAGTAATTACGCTGCCGGGCAATTGCCGGCACCGGGGCGCGACCAACATCGGTCGCGCCCTTTTTTTTGTGAAACGGTGCCGCTTCGCCAAAGGCGCTGCAAATCGTTTCAGTTGTTCCGGATTGGCTCAAGCAACCCACCAGAGCCCTCGGGTAATCTCACTGTCTGTGCCTGCCCAACCAAAGAAAACCCCATGACCGCGCCCAGACTTGCCCGGCGCGCCCTCCTGCTCCTGCTCCCTGCTGGAGTCGCGGCCCTCCTCCTTCCGCGCCTCACCCCAGAGGCAGAGCTGCTCACTGCGCTGTGTCGAGGGCTGTTCTCTCTCGACGGGGATGCGATCGTCGATGACCTCCGGCTCGGTCAGGCCACCACGGACCGGCTCGACGCACTCCCGATGACAAGCCGCCTCCAGCTTCGCGGCGATCTGCGGGCGCTGGACTTCGCGGTGGCCCTCACCCTCGGTGCTCGGCTCACCACCGCCTCCGCCGAAGCGGTCCGGCTCGCACTCCAGCACCTCCGGACCACCCACCACGGCCCGGCGCTGGCCCGCCTCCAGGAGCTGTGCGCCCTGGCCTGCTATGGCCACCCCAACCTCCTCGCTGAGATCGGCTACGCGGGTCCACCGCCATGAACCTCCCGAGTCAGGCCGAGGTGGTGATCGTGGGTGCGGGTCCAGCGGGGTCCGCTGCGGCACACCGGCTGGCCGAGGCGGGCGCGGAGGTGGTTTTGCTGGAGCGGGGGGTGTCACCGAAGTCGCTGACGGAGCGCGAGGCCGAGATGCTGCCGCAGCTGAGGCTCGACGGGATGACCACAACCATCACGCCGGGGCTGATGCTGGAGTCCGGCACCGGACCGGGCGGCGGCAGCGTGATGTCGATGGGGGTCTGTCAGCGCATCCCGAGCGCCACCCTGAGTCGCTGGGGCGGATTCGATGCACTGGACCCTGCCTATGACAATGTTGAGGCCCTGCTGGGTGTGAGCGACATCCCAGAATCCGCTATCAACGAAAACAACGCCCTCTTCCTCCGAGGTGGTCGGGCGATGTCCTACCGAATGACCCGGCTGAGGGACAACCGGGAGGGCTGCATCGGCGCTGGATTCTGTGCGCTGGGGTGCGCCCGGAAGGCCCGCACTGACGCCCGCCGGATCCTCCTGCCTGGGGCACAGGCACACGGCGCGACGTTGATCCAGGGCGCACAGGTGACCGCGATCGAGGTGCGTCGGGGTCGCATTCAGGGGGTCGAGGGGGTCGCGGCGGGGGAGCGGTTCTTCATTCGTGCGGACCGGGTCATCCTGGCTGCCGGGGCAGTGGTGTCGTCGATGCTGGCGACCCGGGTGAGTCGCGGTGCCGGGCAGGGGCTGTTCTTCCACCCCACCGCCCGGGTCCTCGGGCTGTTTCCGGAGCCGGTGGTTGGCTGGCAGGGCATCCCTCAGAGCGTGGCGTGTACCCAACTCCACGACGACGGGATCCGCCTGAGCCCGTCGTCGGATCATCCCGCCACCCTCGCCGGCTGGCTGCCCGGGAGCACCGAGGCCCGCGCTCACCTCATGGGTCGGCTGCGAAACCTCGCGCTGTGTGAGGTCGCCGTCGCCGATGATGCCACTGGCCGGGTGCGCAACGTCCGGGGACGACCCCGGGTCGACTACCAGCTCTCGGAGCGGACCGGGGCGGCGCTGGCTCGGGGGGTGACCGAGGCGGCTCGGCTGTGGATGGCCGCAGGTGCCCGTCGGGTGGTCGTGCCCTGGGCTGAGCCAGCGATGCTGAACACCCTGGCCGATGCCGAGCTGCTCCGCGGCATCCCTCCCGGTCCCGGCGATCCCCTGGTGTCCCGCTGGCCTGGCGGCGGGCTCGCCATCGGCACAGTGTGCGACGGCAGCGGTCAGCTCGACGGCATCACCGGGCTGTACGCCGCAGACACTGCGCTGCTCCCAGAGGCCACCGCGATCCCGCCGATCCTGACCGCCTATGCGCTGGGCTGGATGGTCGCGGGTTTGCTCACCGGGCAGTAGATCGCTTCCGCTGGAACACTGACCAGGGCATTCTCTTCGAGCAGGTAGCCGGTCAGCCGTCCGCCATACACACAGCCGGTGTCCAGCCCCAGGGTGTGCGGGCGCCGATCGACCAGCCCGCGCCGGGCGTCGTGGCCGTAGATGACCAGCGGCGCGCCGGTGTAGCCCTCCCACCAGAACGGATGCTTTGGGTCGCTGTCGTCGGGCCAGCGTCGAAGATTGAGCATCTGATCGCGCGGAGTCTGCGCCAGTCCCCCGGTCGGGTGGATGCCGGCGTGCACACACAGCCAGCCCGGCTCCGACAGCGACAGCGGGAGGTCCGCCAGCCAGGCGATGGCATCTGCTGGGGCGAGCCGTCGCCCTCGGAGTCGCCAGCGTGTGAGCACGAAGTCGTCGTGGTTGCCCATCACTGCCTCCGCGCCGTGCTGCACGATGAGCCGCCAGACACCGTCGGGATCTGGTCCCTTGGTGAACAGATCGCCGACCAGGATGACCCGGGTGGGGCGGGTCTTCGCGAGCAGCGCCGCCAGCTCCGCGGAGCAGCCGTGAACGTCACCAACGAACAGGGTACGGACAGTCATCGTCTCAGGGGTATATCCTGTGTGTCCGGGAGGGACTGTGCTGCTGCCGCTGCTCATGCTGACAGGATGCTCTGCGACGATCGCTGGGGACTGGGTGGGCCTCTGCACCTTCTCGCCTGCGGGTGGCTACCCGGCGGAGATGGAGGTCTACGCCGAGATCTGGACCGACAACGGTCGCAACCTGGAGGGGCGCATGACCATCGCGGACTGGACCGGATCCAGCCGCACCAGCGACCTCTTCGGCAGTCACACCGGCCGCTACGTCTCGCTCCAGAGCAGCTTCCTCAGTGAGCTGGGGGACTATGTCCTGGAGGTCGACGCCGAGAAGTCCGGCCGCCAGATGGACGGGGACTGCGCGTTCATGGTCCCCGAAGGCGAAGGTGCGCTGCTGGGAGACGCCGAGTTGACCCGATGAGGCGTTGATTGCGACCCGAAGATCGGATAGTTCGCAAGCAGGCCTGATCGGCCGGAGGAAACCATGAGCACCATGCAGGACCGCAACCACCGCTCTTAGAGCGGTCGCTCATCAGATTTCCCCGCCCAGTCCCCTCGCTCAACGCAGCGTCCGATCCCCTGGATCGTGTCGATGCTGCACCCGAAAACCCCACCCATGCTCCCCCTGGAGGCACGCGTGTCCGAATTCAACCTTGATGCTGTCCGCAACATCGGCATCGCCGCGCACATCGACGCCGGCAAGACCACCCTCACCGAGCGCATCCTGTTCTACACCGGCGCCAACCACCGCATCGGCGAGGTCCACGATGGATCCGCCCACATGGACTGGCAGCCCGAGGAGCAGGAGCACGGCATCACCATCACCACCGCCGTCACCCGCTGCCCATGGCGCGACCACCTCATCCAGGTCGTCGACACCCCCGGGCACGTCGACTTCACCATCGAGGTCGAGCGTGCGATGCGCGTCCTCGACGGCGCGGTCATCGTGATGGATGGGGTCCGCGGGGTCGAGCCACAGACTGAGACGGTCTGGCGTCAGGCCAACAAGTTCGACATCCCCCGGCTCATCTTCATCAACAAGATGGACCGCCCCGGTGCCAGCCTCACCCGCTGCATGGAGACCTTGACCCGCAAGCTCCGCGGCAACCCGATCCCGGTCTGTGTGCCGGTTGCTGATGGCAACGTGGTGCTCGATCTGATCAACCAGAAGCTCATCCGGTTCTCCGGCGAAAACGGCGAGGAGGTCTCCGTCGAGGAGATCCCCGAGGAGCACCTCAAGGAGTTCACCATCCACCGCGAGACCATGCTGCTCGCTGCCGCAGAGGCCGACCCCAACCTCGAAGAGGCGGTCATGGAGGAGGAGCACATCGAGCCCGATGACCTCTGGGCAGCCCTGAAGAAGGCCACCCTTGAGGGGAAGATCAACCCGGTGTTCGGCGGCAGCGCGCTGCGGAACTGGGGCGTCCAGCCGCTGCTCGACGGCGTCCTCAAGCTGCTCCCCGCCCCCCTGGAGCGCCCGGCAACCATCGCCAAAGACGCTCAGGGTGAGGAGACCTTCGTCGAGATGAACAAGGACGAGCCCCTCGTCGCGCTGGCGTTCAAGGTCCAGATGTTCGACGGCCGCCGCCACGTCTTCGTGCGCATCTACCGCGGCACCATGAAGCCGAGCATGAAGATCGCCATCGCTGGCAAGGACAAAGAGGAGCGCATCGCCCGGGTCTTCGACATCAACTCCAGCAGCAAGAAGCGCATCAACATCGCAGTTGCCGGGCAGATCGTGGTGCTGGCTGGCCTGCGTCATGTCACCACTGGAGACACCATCTGCGAGGTCGGTGAGGAGATCCTCCTGGAGTCCATCGACGCCCGGGAGCCGGTGCTGGGGCTGGCCATCGAGCCGGAGTCTGCCAAGGACGAGGCCAAGATGCTTGAGGCCCTGCGCAAGGTCTGTGAGGAGGATCCCACCCTCCGCTTCGAGGAGGATCCCGAGACCGGACAGCGCATCCTGTCGGGCATGGGCGAGCTGCACCTGCAGATCATCTTTGAGCGCCTGGTCCGGGAGAACAACCTCAAGCTGCGCGCTGGAAAGCCCCGGGTGGTCGCTCGGGAGACCATCGCCGGTGAGGGTCGCGGAGAGATCCGCCTCGACCGACTTCTCAGGCTGGGCGACAAGGAGGTCACCCTCAAGGCCCGTGCGGTGGTCACTGCCAGCCCGCTTCCCCGCGACAGCGGCATCAAGTTCACCGCCGATCCGGTCATCCTGCCTGAAGGGGCCACCATCAACGACGCCCAGCGCGAGGCCATCCAGCTCGGGGTGTCTGACTCCCTGGTCGGCGGACCGACCGAGGGTGCGCCGCTGCAGGACGTCGAGGTCCACCTCACCGAGATCGAGATCTTCGAGGACGCCTCCAGTCCGCAGGCGCTTCGAATCGCAGTCTCCCAGGCAGTCCATCGCGCCCTCGTCGATGCTGGCGGGCGCATGCTCCGTCCGCTGATGCGTGTGGAGGTGGTGGTCCCCGATGAGTCGATGGGCACTGTGCTCGGCGATCTTCAGTCTCGGGGAGCCTCGATCACGGGTCAGGAATCGGAGATGGATGTCTCGACGATTCATGCGGTGTGCCCGCTCAACGAGCTGCTCGGCTACACGACTCGGCTGCGATCTCTGACTCGGGGTCGTGGGCAGTTTACGATGGAGTTCGCCCGCTTCGACGCGTTGTAGTCGAGCGGCCTCTCAGCGACAGCGCACCCGAGACTCCACCAGACAGCGAGAGCGGCAGGACAGCTGCTCCGCTGCAGAAAACTCAGAGGTCTCCAGAGCGTCGTCCACATCCTGGCAGAGCTGCTTTCGGGACTTCTCCATCGCCTTGAAGCCGACCCCCTCCAGGATCACCACAGGCACATCCGGGCAGTCCTCGACGGGCAGGTCGGCGAAGCAGGTCTGGGTACCGATCAGCTCCGGGCTGGCAAAGCAGCTGATCCGGGCATGCTGGGCCACCTCGGTGGGACAGATCACCCGCTGCTGCTCGGCGATCACTGCCGCGAGGGTGCCCGCAGACTGGAGCGAGCGGGCCTGGAGCGCCAGCTCGGTGGCCTCGGTGAGCCGGGCGCTGGCACGCTTCTTCGCCTTCGACTCGCCCGATGCGGTACCCGTCGCCGCCCACTGCCCCTCCAGGCTGCACTCCGCAGCCGGACCAATGAACACCGCCTCACAGGTCACCGGACCCGAGCCACCGGCAGCCGCAGCCGCCATCAGAACACTGAAGAACATCCCCACTCCCCCCGGTATGAGCATCAATGCCTCAGCTCGCCGCTCTCCTCCTGGTGTCGGACAAAAGCCTGGAGACTGACAGCCTCGGTGTCTTCGTATTGCTCCAGGACCTCCAGCGCGTCCATGCGATCCACTCGGAAATTCCGCCAGCCCTGCCGCAGCTCGCACCAGGCGGCCATCGACCAGGCCCGCCCCCAGAAGAACAGGCCGACCGGGCGCACGATGCGCTGGGTGTTGGTTCCGTCGGAGCGGGTGTAGTCGAACTGAATCCGGCGACGATCGAGGATGGCCTTGCGCAAGGACCCAAGCCCCATGGAGGCCGTGGCACTCCAGGAATTGGTCGGCACGAAGATGGCCGTGGACTGGACCACGGCCCGGAGTGCGCGGGGGAGCACGGCCTCGACCTTCGTCATCGCGCTCCGAGCAGCCTCCGCCAGTGCGGGATCCCCCCACGCCTCCACCACCCGCGCCCCCAGCACCAGGGCCTCCAGCTCGTTGGTGTTGAAGGTCATCGGCGGCAGCTCGTAGCCCCGCTCCAGGCAGTAGCCGACTCCGGCCTCTCCCCGAATCGGCACCCCGTTGCTCTGGAGGTCGTGGATGTCCCGGTAGATGGTCCGCTTGGAAACCGACAGCTCCACTGAGAGGCGCTCGGCAGTCAGCAGTCCGCGGGCACGGAGGAGCTGGACGATCTGAAACAGGCGATCCGCACGA
>JBLHNG010000474.1:0-6986 GCA_047621685.1 Myxococcota bacterium
GTCGGGCTTGCTGTGGTCCCAGCGGCCGATGTAGCGGAGGAGGGCATCGGAGGGAGACACCCACACCGGGTCGGCGTCGGTGTCGGCGTCGGTGTCCGCGTCGGTGTCGGCGTCGGTGTCCGCGTCGGTGTCGGCATCCGCCTCCCAGTTGACCGTCGTGTCGGTGCCTGAGGGAGAGGTGTCAGAGCCAGTGCAGGCAGTCGAGAGGAGTAGATACAACATGGCAGGGAGAATAGCGCACCCTGACGACGGCCCTCAGCACAATGCCAGGGACCGGGGTAGAGAGAGCCCCCACGGAGGCAGTGATGCTGGCAGCGCTCCTGATCATGGCTGGATGCAAGGACAAGGCGGTCGACGAGACCAGCTCGACTGTGCTGCTGGAGGCGCAGGCCGAGTGCTTGACCGACCGGGTCGGCGAGAACCTCCGATGAGGATCGCTGAGCTCATCGTCCTCGCCGTGGTCGCCCTCGGCATCGGCTGGCTGATGGCCACCGGCTGGCAGTCCCTCATCGCGTCCCTGTTCACCGACATCGGCGCGACGGTGATCACCTCCAGCCCCGATGCCCTGCCCACTGAGCGGATCGGCGTCACCCTCATCACCGGCCTCTCCGTGCTGGTCTCGGTGCTCATCACCCGCATCGCTGAGCGCATGACCGGGCGGTGCATCTGGCCGGTGTGGGGGATCTTCCTCGCCCTGCTCATCGGCGAGAACCTCGGCATCGGACTCCGGCTGGTCACCATCGCCACCGTCACCCTGCCCGCCGCCGTCGACATGGCCGTCGGTGGCACCCCGGTCATCGACCTCGCCGCCGCCGACCTCATCGCCTGGGCCCTCGCCGGTCTGGCCAGCGCCGCAGTGGTCTGCCTGGGGCTCGTCGTGGTGATGGGTCAGCCTCAGGAGTGAGTCAGCTCGCAGCCTTGAAGCCAGCACTCTCGATCACCTCGGCGACCTTGTCCGCTGGGATCCCGACCACCACCGCACGATTGTCGTTGATGGAGACGCTGGCACTCTGCACGCCATCGGTCGCCAGCAGCACCCGCTCCAGGCGCGAGGCACAGCCACCACAGGTCATGCCCTCCACCGCGATGTCGATTGAAGTGGGTGCGGCCTTTGCCTGACGCCGGGAGAGGTAGCTGCGGACGTCCTCGATCGCGAACCACGCCAGCATCGCGGTGAGCACGCCAGCCCCGAGGACCATCCACCACGCGGTGTGGTCGTGGCTCTGCATGGGGGCCGCGGTTATCGTGCCAAACAGCGCCTCGTAGCCGAGTCCAAACGCCGCGCTTCCGATGACGATGTTGGTGAGGTAGACCACGAGGATCTTCGGACCGAACGCCCGGTAGACCGCGCCGAGGGTGGCGACATTCGTAGCCGGACCGGCCATCAGGAAGACCATCGCCGCCCCGGTGGGCATGCCAGCAGCGACCAGGGCGGCAGCGATCGGCACGCTGGCGGTGGCGCAGACGTAGAGCGGCAGGCTGATGCCGAGCACCGCGCCAAACGCCAGCCCGATGCTCGCTCCGCTGAGTCCCGCGAAGGCATCGGGCGGCAGGAAGGTGGTGATCGCCGCGGAGAGCAGGACGCCGAACAGCAGCCAGCCCCAGATCATCCGGATCAGCTCCACGGCGTGCTCAAGCATGCCCCGCCAGTCGCGGCTGTGAGCGTGCTCCCCTTCGGCCTCGACCGGTGCCTCGACCGTGCCGCCGACCGCGTCCGCCAGCATGCCGCCGCTCACCCCGGTGACCAGGGCTGCGACCACCTTGCTCAGCGCAAACGGCCAGCCCAGGAAGCTGGCTGAGACGAGGATCGAGTCCACCCCCGTCTGTGGGGTGGCGGTGATGAAGCCGATCGCTGCACCGTTGCTCGCGCCGTCCTTCTTCAGGCCGAGACCGGCGGGGATGACACCGCAGGAACACAGCGGCAGCGGCACCCCGAGGCCGACCGCCTTGAGCACCCCACCGCGCCCGGAGAGCTGCCGATGGATGAAGCCCACGGGAAGCACCACATGCAGCAACCCCGCCGCGCCAGCCCCGATCAGAAGCCATGGAGCAAGCTCCAGCATCACCGACCAGACGTTGAGCAGATACACCGTAAGCATCACGACCTCCCCATGCCGCCGTAGCGGCGGAACACCTCGACGAGCCCCTCAGCCTGCTCGGCTCGGGCGTCAGCATCTCCGGTGCGGAAGCCCTCCGCCACACAGGTCTCGACGTGCTGCTTGAGCACCGCCTCGCCCACCTTCCCCAGCGCCCCGCGTGCGGCGGCGATCTGGGTGAGGGTGCTCACACAGTGCGTCTCGTTCTCGATCATTCGGCGGATGGCAGCGACCTGCCCCTCCGCGCGCTTGAGCCGGGATAGCAGCCGGCGCTTCTCTTCATCGCTGATGTTCATGCTGAAGATATACCCCCGGGGGGTATACGCGTCAATATACCCCCCCCCGGTATTTCAGTCCGCCTTCAAGACGAACAGATCTCCCTCCTCCCAGCCGGTCTGGGTCCGGCGAATCTCCACCTTCCCGACCATCTCCACCACCAGCCCTGCCGCAGCAACGTCCGCCTCGATGCCCGCCCGGCTGTGGGCGTAGCGGCCGGTCTCCCGCAGCACCACCCGCTCGCGCTCCGCCCGCTCCGTGGAGAACATGAACCGTCCGCCGGGGGCCAGCCGGGAGCGGATCAGCGCAAAGATCGGCGCCATGTCCCCGAGGTAGATCGGCACCTCTGCGGCGGTGATCAGGTCGTACTGCGTGGCATCCTCCGCCAGCCACGCGGCGACCTCGGCCTGGTGCAGCGCATCGTAGGCCCTCTTCTTCTCGCTCAGCGCGATCATCTCCGCGGACAGGTCCACCCCGATGATCTCGTTGGCGATATCGCGCAGCTCGACCCCGACCAGCCCGGTGCCGCAGCCCAGATCGAGCACCCGACCAGGCGTGAACTTGAGCTGCTCGTCGCACACCCAGCGGATGAGAGCGGGGAGCTGGTAGCCGAGCTGGCCGACGAGGTGGCTCTCGAACCGCTCGGCGTAGCTGTCAAACAGCGCCTCGACGTAGGCATCCGGCGGACGCAGCTGCCCCTCCCCGGTCATCGCGTCGAGGAGGTGTCGGGCGGTGGGGTCGGTCGGGTCCAGCTCCAGCGCCCGGCGGTAGGCCTCGATGGCCTCCTTCTTCTGGCCACGCCGCTGGAGGGTCTGCCCGACGTCCCGCCACCACTCCGGGTCGTTGTCCTGCGCTGCGTCGGTGGTCTCAGCGGGGTCGTCTCCGGCGAGCTGGAGGTTGCGCAGGATGGCCGGATCGTCGGGGCGACCGGAGAGCGCGCGGCGGTAGGCGGTCACCGCGGCCTCCTGGTTGCCCAGCGCAAGCTCGGTGGTGCCGAGGTTGTTGAGCACATCCGGCTCGCAGGGGTCGATTCGGAGCGCCGCACTGTAGGCCTCCTTCGCCGACTCATATTCGCCCTGGTCGTGGCGCAGCAGCCCGAGGTTGTACCAGGCGCCGAGGTGGTCGGGCGCGCGCTTCACAGCGTGGGCGTAGGCTTCTCCAGCGTTCTTGCGATCCCGAATGGCGTGGTAGGCGAGCCCGAGGTTGCACCACACGGTCGCCCGGCTCCCGTCGCCTTCGAGGGACTTCTGGTAGGCCCGGATCGCCTCGGGGTAGCGGCCCTGGACCTGGAGCGCGTCACCCAGCGCGGCCCGACCGGCGGGGTCGTCCTCCTGGGACAGCGCCCGTCGGATGAGGGCCTCGCCCTGGCTGGGGGCGTCCTGGTGGACGTAGATCATGCCCAGCAGCCGAAGCACCGCCGGGCTGCCCTCCCCGGCGACGATGGCTCCGATGAGCACTCGGGCGGCCCCGTCGAGGTCGCCGTTGTCGATGTGTTGCTGTGCGGTGTCCAGAGGCTCCATGCCGGCAGAGTACCGCGTTAGGACACCCCCATGCGCTTCCTCCACAGCATGATCCGTGTCCGCGACCTCGACGCCACACTCCACTTCTTCGTCGATCTCCTCGGCCTCACGGTCGTCCGCCGCTCGGACTACGAGAAGGGCCGGTTCAGCCTGATTTTCCTGTCCACCGGAGCGGAGGGTGATCAGGCGATGATCGAGCTGACCCACAACTGGGACCAGGAGGCGCCCTACACCGGCGGCCGGAACTTCGGCCACCTCGCGTTCGCCGTCGAGGACATCTACGCCACCTGCGAGAAGCTGCAGGCTGGCGGGGTCACCATCCTTCGCCCCCCTCGGGACGGTCGGATGGCGTTTGTTCGCAGCCCCGATGACATCTCCATCGAGCTGCTCCAGGCCGGCGAGTCGCTGCCGGTCCAAGAGCCCTGGGCGAGCATGCCGAGCACCGGAAGCTGGTAGCCACCGGGCTCAGCGATCCGAATCAGCCGCCGAACGCGCACTCGATGAGCGGATCGCACTCGGCGGGGAAGCCGCTCTCCAGGCCGCAGATCTCCTCATCGCTGAGGTCGCTCCAGGCGTCGTCGCAGTCCCGGATGTCTCCGACAGTCACGTCGCAGCCCTCGTAGTAGGAGGCGTCGTTGTCGGTGACGCACTCGTCGGCCGAGCCGCCGATCTCGATGGTGAACTCGTAGTCATCGGTGGTGCAGGTCACCGATCGCTCGTCGCTGGCAAGCTCCTCGCAGAGCTTCTCAACATCACCCTCTTCGAGGTCGCTCATGAGAGTATCGTCAGGGAGACCGCAGCCAATGAAGAAGGCAGCGAGAAGGGGAATGAGTCGGGTCATGGTGGTTTCTCCATCCATTCAAGGGGACGGCCGATATCTAATCGAGCAACCGGATGTGTGCATCGGGGATATCTGATGGCTGTGCTGTTCTTCCTCCTCGCCTGCAACACCCCCACCGACGCAGAGCGCTACCTCGCCGCGACCGCTGACCCGAGCAACCCAACGCGCTGCGATCCCATCGCGGATGCCTGGCTGGCCGGAGAGTGCCGGACGATGGCCGCCGCAGCCGTCGTCGAGGGCGGCGATGTCGACGGCGGGATCACCATCTGCGGGCAGCTGACGGTCGGCGATCCCTGGCGGGATGAGTGCTACTTCCTGGTCAGCGACCGCTCCTCTGCCTCGGGTGATCAGGCCCGGGAGATCTGCGCGCTGTCGGGGCAGTTTGAGGACCGCTGTCTGGGGCATGCGTTTGGACGGGACGGGCGGGCGCTGCTGGAGGGGGTGGTTCCAGGGGAGGAGCTGGTGGCGTATCGGGCGCTGCGGGAGAAGAGCGGGGAGTACTTTGCCGAGCAGCAGACGAGCTCGAAGAAGCTGTGGCACATGATGACGGAGTTTGTGGCTTCTCGGGACTTTGACGTTCCGTTCTCGGCGGCGACGTGTGGGACGCTGCCGAAGAGCATCTGTCGGACGGGGTTTCAGACGCGGATTCGATTTTCGATTCGGGATTCTGGGGGATTTGAGGGGGATTTACATGGACTGTGTGGGAAGGGACGGGTGGAGGTTGAGGCGGCGGTTGCACTTGGAGGACCGAGGTGGGAGGCGGATGTGGATGAGGTCGTGCAGGGAGCCTGGAGGCAGTTTTGTGGGAGGTGACGCTGGCATCTTGGAACCACTCGGCGCCCGGAAAAGCATGGCGCGGACGATGGCGAGCCTCAGCCCTCCGGTGAGAGAGCACCCGCCGTCATCCCATCGCCCAGTCGCTGCGAAGCCAGAGGCAAGCAGTGCAGGTAGGCAACATCAATGCCCACAATTCTCGCATCGCTGGAGTCAGCAGGTGATGCCAACGCCGCGACTCCCCCACTCCAGCGACTCTCCCATCGCAGAGCTATATGTTGCCGACCTGCACTGCTCGCCTCCGGCTTCGCAGCCTCGTGGCCATCGACTCCGAAGGGTGCTCTCTCCCCGGAGAGCTGAGGGCGCTCAACGTCCGCGCCATGCTTTCCCTGGCCACTCCGCACCACCGCAGCCCTTCGCTTCGCTCCGGCCTGCTTGTGATGCTGCGTTCGAGGGGGGCTACACTCCCTCCATTCACCGCCTTACGTCGGCTCACTCCAGTCCCCCCGCCCCCCGCCCCCCCCCAGCCCGACACCACCCCACGCCACCTCAAAGGACCGTCCTTCACCTCACCGGGCACCGCATGGCTTCGATCATGGCACCCATCAGGATAGCATCCCCCAATGCGAAAGCTCCTCATCACCCGTGGTCCCCAGGGCGCAGGAAAATCAACCTTCCTCCACACCGTCAACCTCGGCGGTCACGTCCTCTGCCCTGACACCATCCGACGAACCCTCGCAGGCCCCGTCATGAGCGCCCTAGGCGAGATCACCACCTCCCAGGAGCACGAGCGGCGGGTGTGGGGGCGGTTTCGGGCGGTGCTGGCGGAGCGAATGTCTCGAGGAGAGCTGCTGGCGGTCGATGCCACCCACCGCTCCAAGGGCGACTTCAAGCTCTACATGCAGCTCGCTGCACGCTACCGCTATGAGGTCGCGATCATCGACTTCTCGACGATGCCGCTGGAGACCATCCTGGAGCGCAACCGCAACCGGGCCGACTACCTCGTCGTGCCCGAGAAGGTCGTGCATCGGACCTGGAAGGCAGTCCGGGACGGTCAGGTCCCTGAGGGAGCGCTGCGGGTGTTCTGGTCCCCAGACGGTGAGCACGTCGACACCATCCGGGCATGGCTGTCCGAGCCGCTGCTGGACACCACGAAGTACCGGGCGGTCTGCCACATCGGCGACCTCCAGGGCTGCGACGCACCGCTCAAGCGCTTCTTTGCCCAGAGCCCGTTCTCCCGGGACATCCTCTACCTCTTCGTCGGCGACATCTGCGATCGCGGACTGGAGAACGGCAAGGTGCTGCGCCGGGTGATGGCGCTGAGCCGCTACGACAACGTGCGCATCCACTGGGGCAACCACGAGGACTTCCTCAACGACTGGTCCCACGGCGAGCCGGTCGCCAGCCGGGAGTTCAACGAGCGCACCGTGCCGCAGCTTGTCGAGGCCGGCATCACTCCGGCAGAGGTCGGGGAGCTGT
>JBLHNG010000475.1:0-6945 GCA_047621685.1 Myxococcota bacterium
GATCAAAGGGAAGCACGGGTTCTCGCTATTTTACGGTCTCAACGAATCGGACCAGGGAGTAGATGAACACCGTGCCTCCCCCGATGCCTTCTCCTCTTATCCCGACCTCAAGACACAAGGGGGGAAGGCAGCCACCTGACCGGCCTCGTAGGACTCACCCCGTCCCCGTGTCGCTCCCCGAAGCGACAATCAGCCCGTCTTACGACCGGCATTTGTCGAACTCAGCGGCAAACCATTGAGCACGCGGCCCCAACGACTCCGGCTCTCAACCTCGCGGTCGTTCAGGGTGCTTCGGGCTGGTCGTTGGTGACACAGTGCACCCCGCCGCCGTTTCGCCAAAGGGCGCCGATGTCCACGAAGTGCACCGCCCGACCCGGGAAGTAGGTCTCGATGTGCTTGCGTGCTGCGGCATCATCGGAGCCGCTGCCGGTGATGACGAACCCATCGCCGACCAGCCAGTTCATGTAGGGGTCCATGTCGCTGCTGTAGGACATGCGGATGAGGTTGAGGTCGGGCCGCTGGTCGGCGATCTGTGTGGCGATGTCCTCCAGCAGCTGGGTGCCGTTCTCTCCGACCACGATGGTGTCCTCAGAGATGAACCGTGCCATGCCGTCGACATGCCCGCGGGTGCCATCGTATGGATCGAAGCCCTCAAGGTAGATGACCGAGGTGACGCCGAGGGCCTCCTGGAGCTGCTGAGTGATCTCGTCCTGGCTCAGCTCGGGGTTGCGCTGAGAGAGCACGCTCCAGCTCACCATCGCGGTGTCCGTGCCGTTGACCTCCAGATCACCGCGCTCGTGGATCAGAGAGACCTGCTCCAGCGGCAGCGCCAGCATGTCGGCGAGCACATCGGTCATCGCGTTGTCGTCGTCGTAGGGCACGTTGCCAAACCCACCACCCCAGCCGTTGAACTCCCAGTTCTGGATGACGAGCTGCCCATCGACCTCGACGTAGCGTGGCCCGTTGTCGCGCATCCAGGAGCTGTCGGTGTCGATGACATGCCAGGTGATGTCACCGGTGATGCCCGCCAGCGCCTCCTCGCCGCGGCTCTGGGTGGTCGTGCTTCCGGCGACGAGGTTGATGCGCTCGTAGGGAGCGGTAGCCCGGACGATCTCGACGAAGGAATCCTGAACCGCGCCGCCCTCCCACATCGACGGCCACTGAAGCCAGACCGCAGCCTGGGGCTCCCACTCGGCGGGAGTGCGTCGGGTGGTGCCCTCGATGAGGTCGGTCTGGGCCGGTTCAGGATCGTCGCAGCCGACGGTGAGGGTGAGCAGGGCAGCCAGCGTGCAGTGGTTGATGGTCATGCCCTCTAAGCTCACCGGGTAGTCTGAACGTTTCCTGAACGCAGTGTGTCGACTCTGTAACGCCTCGACACTGGGTCAGGTTCGCCCGATGGCGTGCTCCTCGGTGAGGTCCTCGGGAGTGATGTCGAACTGCCCGTCGGCGTCCTTCGTTGCGGGCACCACCCAGGCGACGGCGTCCATGTTGAGGGGGCCGTAGATGTGCGGGTAGAGCCCACCGGTCGCGGGCTCCCACTTGACGATGGCGTCGATCTGATCGATGGCGGTGACCAGGATCAGGGCCTCCTTGACGTCGGTGTAGTACTTGTTCGCCACCCGGGTCAGCTCGTCGGCTGGTGAGGCATGGATGAAGCCGTCGGTCTTGAGAGACTCGTTGTACAGGGTGCCATTCTTCGCCGCGACAGCGTAGTCGGCCGCCGAGATGAGCAGGCAGATGTACGGATCTCCACCGCTGGCGTACATTCGGCGGAACACCTCGGTGACCACGGCCTGCTCGACGGTGTCGTAGACATGCCGGACCTTGAAGCTGCCGGTCACCCCGCCGTCTGCTCGGGTCTGGCTGACCACCTGGATCTCGGCGATCGCGGTCCAGTCTCTGCGGGTGAGCCAGATGGGGATGTTGTCGAAGAAGACCCGACTGCCGTCCTTGGAGAATGGGTTGATCGCGCCGAGATCGAGGTTGAAGTCGTCATCGGAGCGAAGGATAGAGTTGATCTCGATGTTGAAGCCCATGGGGGTCTCCTGTTTCAGGCAGGGTCTAAAGGCGAGGCTGGATCCACTGAAACGTCGGGGTGGCGTGGCAGCCCTGTGGATCATTGGGGATGGGTCGGCTCATCATCTCGCGGACCAGCCGGCTGAGCATGGTGCATGCCGTTCTTGATGGCGGTGTAGAGCACTCGGGGCTCGCCACCCATCGCTTCTTCGATCTGGGTCAGCATCATCGAGTAGGCACGATTAAACTGCGGGTTGAGGACGTACCGCTCGGTGCCTTCGGCGTAGCTGTCGGTCGTGGGGTTGTCGATGATCGGGTAGACGGTGTCGTAGTCGACCTCGAATCGCTCTCCGGTGGGTGGCTCTTCCAGAGAGACCAGCCACTGAGACCGCATCCCCGATGAGCCATCAACATTTCTCCAGTAGATGCCGATGTTATCAAACAAACCCCACAGGGTCTCGATGGTCTCGTTGCTCAGGATGAGATCCGGTTCGTCGAATGAATGGAGCTGTGGTTGCTCGTACTGGTCAACACTCACAGGCGAACCTCTGACGGGGTTCGGGGCAGTTGTCGGGAGTGGTTTCATACCGGAAAGTACGGCTGAGGCGGATTACAGGCAGTTACAGAGAGCGATGTGTTGGCGCGGAGGGCGAGGACGCTATGCTCCAGGCATGCTCACCATCCTCCTGGCATGCTCTGGATCTGGACATGTCGCCCTGCCGACTCCTGTGTCCGCGACCGTCGTAGAGCCAGAGGTCGTCGAAGAGCCAGAAGTCGTGAACCCGCTGGCACCGACGCTGGACACGACCGTCCCCGAGGCGTGGCGGTGTGCGGTCTCCGTTGAGTTGGTGCTGGAAGACAGCCACTACCGCGGTCACCCCACGACCCCGGCCCAGCAGGCCACAGTCGAGGCCATGAGCCCCGAGCACTACGAGATGTACAACTCAGAGTCCCACGGGGAGAGCTACCGAGAGTGCACCTATCGGGTCATCGTCCTCGGCCAGCCCTACCGATACACGACCACCTGGAGCACGACCTGGTCGGATCTGCCAGAGGACTGGTGTGAGCAGGCCCGGGACCACGTCGCGGCCAACATCCAGCGCACCACTCATGGCTGCACTGACCTGCACCGAGGGGCGTACTACGGGCACGATCTGGTGGGGCTGTGAGGCCTCATCGAAGCAGCCACAGCCCTCCAAGGCCAACCACCCACACGCCATCGATCCAGAAGAGGCGACGATGACTGCACTGAGCGGAGGGTGGAACAGGGCGACCGCCGCGAGTCCGAGCCCGACTCCGACCAGATCCAGCCGCAGCATCCGATGGACCCCAGGACCAGCGTCTGGACTCCATGCCGCCGCGAGCAAGACGCCGTGGGACCGTGGGCAGCATCTCCGGGCTCCGCGAGCCGATCGCAGAGGTAGAGCAGCCAGAGCAGCGCGCCAGCACGGAGCGCGGGGTGGGAGAGCTGACCGGCACGCCACAGCCCGATCACGCTGACGGCGGTGGTGTCGGTCTCCGCAGCAATGGCGTGAGTGCCTCGGAAGAACCGGAACCGCACTCGACCCGGCTCCCGATGACGAGCGAGGTCTGCGACCAGCCGTGCCGTTGCAGGGTGACCAGGAAGCAGCGCCAGGGCAATCGCGGTGGTGAATCCTTCCTCGATGATCCCGGGAAAGCCGACCATCCGCTTGCGAATCGCCACTGGAAATGGCGGGTGTCGGGCCGCGGCGATGGGGTATCTTGCGGTGTTGGACATTGACGGATCCAGGGACACTTCCGCCTGGAGGTTTCCCTGGAGGAGGGGGGCGAGTGTGGGCCATGCATGCGACGGGGATGGCGAAGGAGACCGCTGCGATTGGCTCATGTCGGCTCCAGATGTTCTGGTTGCCGTTTTGCTGGAGCAAGTCCTGTTCCGCTATTGAACCTGGGTTTTCGGCCGAAGTGTCGCTACATGAACGTGCAGGCACATGGGGCGCACGTTTGCTGTAGCCTTACAGCTCGTCTCGACTCATTGTGCTCACCCATGGTCGCTGAGCGCTGAGTTGGTATCTCTCATATGGTAGGAATGACCGCATGGGAAGCTTGCATCAGTCTCATCTCCAGAAGAACCATCCCCTTGACTCCAGGGTCTTGATCGGCCGGTCCCGGAAGTGTGATCTTCGCCTTCCACACCCAAGTATCTCCGGTGAGCATGCGCTCATCTGGTGGAACGGGGAGCGCTGGCAGGTTCGTGATCTGGGCAGCCGCAACGGGACCAGCATCGACGGAGCCCCGCTCGCTCCAGACCAGGCGCGGGTGCTTCAGAGCGGAGATGTCCTGTCGTTTGGCCACTACCCGGTGCGCTGGACTGTCGCCTCAACGAGCCCGCCCGCTCCCCGTGCGGTGTCCACCGGTGGGGTCGAGGTCGTCGCGGAGGATGGCATGATCGTGCTGCCGAATCCGGAGGCCCCCACAGCCCTGATCTACGCGGATCCGTACCGGGGATGGGTGCTGGAGGCCGGGGATGAGCAGCGCGGGGTCAGCGATCAGGAGTCCTTCACCCTCGACGGCGAGGCATGGCTGCTGCACCTGCCGATCCCTCTGCAGCGCACTGTGGATGCCTCTGCCGCTCGCGCACCCCTGGAGACGCTGGCCCTGGAGTTCACGATCAGCGCCGATGAGGAGCACGTCCAGCTCCGGGCCGTCAGCGGTGAGCAGATCTTCGACCTTGGATCCCGGGCACACCACTATGCGCTGCTCACCCTTGCCCGGCAGCGACTCGAAGATTGTGCTGATCCCGGGCTGGGCGACGATGCACGAGGGTGGGTGTATCAGGAGGACCTCGCTGGGATGCTGCGGCTCACCCGCACTCACCTCAACCTCCACATCTTCCGGGCACGCAAGCAGCTTGCTGCGCTCAACATCGCCAATGCCCGAGACATCATCGAGCGTCGAGCGGACTCCCGACAGCTGCGCATCGGCAGCGGACAGATTCGCATCCACACGCTGTAGGAGTGCGGGAGTGTGAGGGCGAGTGATCTCGATTTCACGAGCGGATGTAATCGGTCGAAATGCCCTGATGTGGCTGCGGAACCTGCCAGGAGTGAGATTGAGGGTGTCACCGAAACGGAGCCACCAATGACCGCACTCATCCTCATCCTCAGCCTCATCGCTTCCGCAGCCCCGACCCTTCGTGCCATCGACGGCACCCCGGTCTCGCTGTCAGGCACCACCGGATCGCTGGCGGTCCTCTGGTCGATGGACTGTGCGGAGTGCGTCGAGACGATGAGCGCGCTTGAGGATGCTGGCCTGCCTTATGTCGCGATCAACACCGATGGTGCCGCGGCCATCTCCCAGCTTCGCTCCTTTGCCCGCGTTCATGATCTCACGGCACCCATCATCGTGGACACAGACGGGATGCTCCGGAGGAGCCTCCAGGCACAGCCTGCGGAGACCCTCACCATTGACTCGTCTGGTGCGGTCACCCTGCGGATGAGCAGTCATGACACCGAAGCCCTGCTCACCCAGGCCACCATGGTTGCTGGGCAGTAGGGGGGCTGGGCAGTAGGGGGTCGCCCCCTTCTGGCGGACAGTCTGTGTGAGAGGATGTCAGCGCGTAGCGGGGGTGGGGGTGAAACCCCCGTCTCAGACAAAAGCGCACCAGTCAAGCGGGATAACTGTCCACCGCGATGACTGGTGCCCAAAAAAAAGCGCACGGACAGTCGCTGCCGTGCGCGGGTCGAGAGGCTGTTCGCTCAGTGCTTGGCGCTCATCCGAACCTTGCCCATGCCCATCATGGTCACCATCTGCCTGTCGCCGCTGGGCTCGGGCATGTGCATGATCTCGTTGAAGGTCTTGCCCTTCAGCGGATCCTCGTCGGGACGGGGGGGCGTCGGGGTGAGGTCCAGCTCGCCCTCTTCGAGCTCGGGTGGCGGGTTGAGCTTGAGGTCCAGTGCGCTGCCGGGGATGGGGGACAGCAGGCCCTCGGTGAGCATTGCGCTGAGGTCCTCTTCGCTGAGCACCGTGCCGGAGCCGTCGAGGGGTGCGAGGGGCTGGATGCCGTTGTGGGACAGCCACAGCGAGATGCCGAGGCGGAAAGCCTCGATCTCACCCAGAGACAGCCAGAACAGCTGCGACTTCAGGGTGCTCATGGAGTCCGCGGCGGTGTAGAGGCGCACAAATTGAGCCGGAGGGACTCCGCCTCCGCTGGCCTTTGCCCAGTCGGGCAGAGGTGGATTCTCGGCGGTCCAGGTCCTCGCGCGGCCTTTGCGTCGTTTCCAGACCATTTCGTCTGCAAACCACTGATGCTTGTTGGTGGTTGTCTCATTTACAGGCACAGGTCGCTCCGTTTCGATGTGCAGGGGAGGTGACGACCATACGACAGCCGGACCCTCCGTCGCCGATTTTTTCAAGCGGACGTCTTGTTGATGAATCTGCGCGATAATCTTGCCATGAAGCGCCCGACCCACGCTACCGACGGTCCCATTGGAGCAGAATTACGGCTTGATCCCGGGCTGTCCGCAGCTGTGGTGGTGATGGGTGTGCGGTGCGCTGGTGTGGCCTTGCCGGGAGAAGGGCGCGGCGCGCGATGTGTCGGGGAAGGCCGATGAGCTTCCCTGCCTGCCTCACCCCTCGTCGCGCGGATCGGGTCTGCGATCTGGATGTCCAGGCCATCGCCGCGACCCTCCGGCAGTCCGGCGCGGTGCTGTTCCGTGGTTTCCTCCCCGATGAGTCCGCCTTCGAGATGCTCACCGAGGTGTTCAGCGCGCACTTCCTCATCGACGGCGGCGCCACCCGCGTTCCGGTGCACCACCGGGATCTGCCCACCCGACAGGTTCGCTCCCCGAAGCCGGAGAGCCCGTTCCTGCTGCACGCCGAGCTGGCGACCTCCACCGCACAGCGACCCCACCTGCTGTGGCTGTACTGCGCGGTCCCGGCGGGCCAGGG
>JBLHNG010000476.1:0-6944 GCA_047621685.1 Myxococcota bacterium
GACCAGACCGTCCTGCTGTCGGCCACCTGGCTGCTCAACGAAGACGGACACCACGACCGCGCCGCGAAGCTCCTCCGACGCTTCCCCGATTCTTCCGCCGACAGCGAGGGTGCGCTGATCCTCCAGATGCGGTCGCTGATGATGTCGGGAAAGACCCGCCGCGCGCTCCGGCTGCGGGAGTCTGCCCTGGAGGCCGGGTCGGATGATGCCTGGTTCTGGTTTGAGCTGTCTTTGGAGGACGCCTGGCGTGGCCTGCCCGAAGCGGAGCAGCACATGCGGCGTGCGCTGCGGGCCGATGGTGTCGCGCCAATGCACTACCAGTTCCTCCTCCTGCACCTCTCCAAGCTGGGCGAGATCTCGGATGCGGTCCGGGTCGGAATTGAGGGCATGGAGCGGTTCCCCGACGATGCTGGTCTGGGCATCGCGGTGCTGGAGCTGTGCCAGGCGGGGCCGGGGCGAGAGGCACTGGCCCGGCTCGTCGGCCACGACCCGGAGCGTGCGGTTGCCCAGGCGATGCTGGGCACCCTCCTGCTGGTCGATGAGGAGCCCACGGAGGCTGCCCTGCACCTCCAGGCAGCGGTCGACAACGGAGAGGACCGCCCCTCGGTCTACCGGCTGCTCTCTGAGGCATTCACTGCCGCTGAGGAGCGCGGGAGTGCCTGGGGCGCGCTGGCTGGCGGGCTCAACGCACACCCCGAGAACCTCCGCCTGTGGGACGACCTGTTCGATCTTGGTCGGGAGCAGGGGCGGCTGGGCGATGCGCTCCAGCTGTCTGAGCGGGCCTGGCAGGATGGTGCGCAGTCTGGCTTCCTGGTTCAGTTCTCCTACCGGGCCGCCGCAGACATCGACGAGCAGGAGGCTGCCCTGCGCTGGTCGGAGCGTGGACTTCGCATCGACAACCTGCGCATTGATGCCCTGGCGTGGCGCGCCCTGTCGCTGAGTCTGCTCGGTCGAGGGAGCGAGGCCCTCATGGCCTATGAGGATGCGCTCACACAGGCCCCCGACGATCCGACCATTCTCAACAACCTCGCCTGGTTCCTCCTGGATCCGGGAGATGAAGTCCAGACGGACCCGGCCCGTGCCCGAAAGCTTGCGACTGCGGCGCTGTCTCAGTCGGACCTCCCGGTGCCCGCCTACCTCGACACCCTCGCCCGGGCGCACTGGCACCTCGGTGACCGGGATGCCGCCATCGAAGCCCAGCGCCATGCCGCCCGCCTCGACCCGTCGGATGTGGGCATCCAGTCCACCCTGGAAGGCTACGAGCGCGGCGAGCCTTGAGCGGGAGACCCAGTCCGTGTCAGGGCTGGGATCATTGCTGGGGAGCCGGGGAGGATTGCGGTTGGTAAGATGGCAGTGATAGCTTGCGGGGGTGGGGCACCCCACTGATCGAACTTCAACCGGATCCCATTCATGATCGTCACCTGCGACCACTGCAGCGCCCGCTACAGGCTCGACGAGTCCAAGATTCCCGGCCGGGGTGCCAGGGTGACCTGCCCCAGCTGTCGGCATGTCTTCGTGGTCTACCGCCGAGATGCCGCCGAGACGCCACCCGCTGTGGTGACGCCCCCCCGACCAGTCGCGCCCGCGCGCCCCAGCGTCGAGGAAGAGGCTGCCGACTTAGACGTCAACACCCTCGACTTCCGAAGCGTCGGGATTGGCTCCTGGAAGGTCAAGGTCAAGATCGGCCTGATCTACGACTTCAACGACTACAAGACCTTCAACAAGAACGTCCGGGATGGTCGGGTCACCGCGTCGGATCTCATCAGCTTCGATGGCAGCGAGTGGAGCCCGATCGGCGACTTGAGCGCCCTCTCTCAGCGGTTCTGCGAGGTCTATGTCCGCGCCGAGCGGTCTGGCGAGGAGGAAGCGGAAGAAGAGGTCGGAGAGGATGAGCCGACCCGCATCATGTCCGCGTCCGACATGAACATTCCGGCGAAGAAGTCCCTGGTGGCTCCGGTCGCTGAGGAGCCCGTCGGCCCGTCGGTCGCTGTGGGCGTCGGAGAGCCGGCCTCGGGGAGCGGCCTGGACAGCACTTCGGCCCTCGCGGATGCCTTCGCCGATGCTGCTGCCGAAGTCGACGGAGAAGGCTGGAAGAGCGGTCGGAGTGACTCCAACCAGCCGCCCCGGTTTGTCGATCCGTTCGAGAAGAAGAAGCAGCAGGCTGCATCCCAACCCCGCCGCTCCACCAACCGCACATCGTCCAACTCAACGGAGTCCGAGGGCGGCGCAAGGGGGCTGCTGTTTGCTGCCGCGCTGCTCGGCGCAGTCCTGCTCGGCGGCGGCTACTGGTTCATGACCCAGAACAGCAACGCCGAGGTCACGCCTCCCCCCGACGCCCCGCTCGTCGAGGCTCCTGCCGATGACGGCACCGACCCCGACCAGATCCGAGACGATCTCATCAAGCGCATCGAAGAGAATGCCGAGCCGGTCGAGGACGTAGAGCCTGAGCCGGGCTTTGATATTATGGGCTTTCCGGTTGAGGAGGAGCTGATCGTGATCATCCCCGATCAGTTCAAGACCGAAAACGACGGAGACGATCTGGAGCAGAACGGCTCGATGAGCGTCGGCGGCGGAGAGGGCGCATCCAGCCACGCCGCATCGGGTGATGCTGCTGCTCAGAGTGCGAACTGGAGCGCTGCTGCTGCGGCCTACCAGAAGGCCGCAGACATCGAGCCGCGCAACTCGCGCTACCTTGAGAAGCTCTGTGAGTACCAATATCGGTCAGGAAATGTCTCTTCCGCCCGAAGCTCCTGCAGCCAGGCAAAGCAGTCCGGCTCCAGAGCCGCCAGCAAGTGGCTCGGTCACATCTCCTATGATCAGGGCGACATGTCCGGCGCCGTCGGGCACTATCAGTCCTACCTCTCCAGCAATCCCGCCGATCGAAATGAGATCCAGCGTCGGATTGACTCCATCAGCGGCGGGTGAGCCCCTTGGTCGTGGTCTGTAATCAGTGCGGTACGGAGTACACCTTCGCACCGGGTGGGGCGCTGAGCGCCAGCAAGAGCTTTCAGTTTCGCTGCACCAGCTGCGGGCATCGCTTCCCGGTCAGTCAGGAGCGACTCGACAGTGCCCCCTCAGATGCCCCCTCAGAGGCCCCCTCAGAGGCCCCCTCAGAGACTGCCTCAAAGGATGAGACTGCGACCCCGCCTGTCGCGATGCTTCTTCGGCAGGGCTCGGACGTCTACCGGGTCAACGGCATGGGGACCCTCAAGCGCTGGATCTCCCAGCTGCGGGCCAATCGGGATGACCGCCTCTCCACCGGAGACGACCGCTGGGAGCGTCTGGGAGACATCCCTGAGCTGGCCGAAGCTTTTTCGGACGTCGACATCGCTCTCTTTGACAGCGAGGATCCGCCCACAGACAGCCTCCATGGGGCGCTGCCCCGACCGCTGCCACCATCTGCCCGGCCAACCGATCGGCTGATGGAGCGGGAGGAGCCCACCGAAGATGTCGCCATTGACACGACGTGGGATGTGCCTGCGGGTGGCATCCCGGATCCCGCACTGCTGGACACCACCCCGATCCCGCCGCCCGCCGACCCGGAGCCCGATCCCATTGTCTCGGATCGCTTCCTCAGCGACGACGCATTCTTCTCCGAGCCCATGGCCGCGATCCGAAACACGGACCTGAGCGAGCGGGATGCGGCGTGGCGCGAGGAGCCCTCCTCCAGCAACACCTGGATCATCGTCGCGGTCTTGGCCGCTGCGATCATGTTGCTGCTGTGGGCGAAGCCCTGGGACTCTGCTGAGACCCCCGAGCCGCCACCGCCAGAGACGCCAGCATCGGTCACGCCTCCCGTGGAGGTCCCCCCAACGGAGGTCCCGCCCGCTGAGGTGCCGTCCGCTGAGGAACCACCAGTCGAGGAGCCGACTGAGGAGCCTGCCGCCGAGGAGCCTGCCGCTGAGGAGCCTCCTGCCGTCGAGGCACCGGTCGCAGAAGAGCCGCCTCCAGTCGAGGAGCCTCCAGCGGTGGCACCTGAGCCCGCTCCAGAGCCTGCCCCTGAGCCGGTCGCCGAGGCTCCTGCCCCCGCTCAGACCCCCCAGTCCCTCACAAAGGCCGGCTGGTCCGCAGCTGATCGCGGTCAGTTCAGCAAGGCCCGGGACCTGTTCAATGAGTCCCTCTCCGCTCGTCCGGGAAATGCAGAGTCGCGCTTTGGGCTCGGCTATGCGCTGGAGAAGCTCGGGGACTCTGGGGCCGCGCTCAGCCACTACTGCCGCGCGCTAAAGGGTGGCGCCGATGTGGGCACCCAGCGAGAGATCGAGGGACGACTTCGCGCCATGAACCGGCAGTGCGACTGACCTGTAGGAGTACACCGTGGCAAGTGCAGACGAGGCGAGGCCCCACATCCGGGTCGTCGCCGCTGAGATCGAAGACGACGGCAGCTTCCTGATCACCCAGCGCCGACCAGAAGCGAGCATGCCGCTGCTGTGGGAGTTCCCCGGTGGTCGGGTCGCGGACGGGGAGAGCGACGCCGATGCGCTGAGCCGAACCATCAACGCCCGGATCGGCTGCGGGGCGACCGTGGGCGAGAAGACCATGGAGATGTCCCACGACTATGAGGCGTACACCCTCAGCCTCGTCTCCTACCGGGTCACCCTCATCGGCACCCCCACCACCCGCTACGTGAACGACCTGCGCTGGGTGAAGCCAGAAGACTTCGGGGACTATGAGTTCCCGGGCGCGGACCAGAAGACCGTGGACACCCTCCTCAGCGACGACTGAGCCCGCTCAGAACGCCTCGCCCCAGCCAGCGGTGACCACCACACCCTCCTCGCCCAGGCCGACGTCGAGGCGGAGGGTGGCATGGGGGCGGGGCGGGAGATGCAGGCGAAGGCCGAGCCCTGCGCCGGGGTGCAGCCCCTCGATGGCGGCAGCCTCTGCGAACACCACACCCCCCAGCACGCCGACGATCGGCACCCGCACCTCCACCGCTCCAGCCAGCAGCGTCTCCCCCCGCCAGCGTCCCAGCGGTGCGCTGCGCAGGACCACCCCGCCGCCCGCGCTTGGAAGCCGCCACCAGGGTGCCTCCGAGCCGGGTGCGATGGCCCCATTCAGCCGACCATGCAGGCCAAGCGCATCCCAGGTCTGCCCGGCGGTGGCTGAGGCGGTCAGCAGGGTGTGGTCGTAGTCCGCGCCGAGGGTCTGCTCGATGCGCCCCGACAGCCGAAGCCGCGCGGTCGTTCGCGAGAGCCCGGCGGACAGGCCGTGACCATCCAGGCGCTCCCCGTTGCTGATGTCCACCCGGGCCAGTGGACCGATCCAGGCCGCGCTCTGCCGCCACCGAATCCCCGGTCCAGCCAGGGCATTGGCAGTCCACAGCGTCCGGGTCTCCCCGAGGTCGTAGTTATCCACAATCAGGCGTCCACCCCGAACCGACCAGACACTCCACAGCCGCCCCGGGGTGGTCAGCTGGGCGGAGAGCTGTCCAGTGCCCCGAGAGGTGAGGGAGGCGTCGGTGGTCAGACGCCAGGCGCTGTAGCGGAGGTCGGGATGAACGAATCGGATGCCACCACCGACCCCAAGGCCCGGTGCGCCAGACAGCCCCAGTCCGATGAACCAGCTCCCCGGTCCGCTCGGCCAGCCGTCCGCCGCCAGCAGCCCATCCCCCAGGCCATCCCGCTCCACTTCCGACAGCACCTCGACCGGGACGTCGCCGATCCACGCCTGACGGGCCAGTGCGGGTCCCGGGAGGTCTCCAGCAGCCCGTGTGATCCGATACCGGGCCTCGTCGAGATCGCCGGGCAGGCCCATGAGGCTCAGGAGGATCTCATAGTCCGCCCGTGCCAGCTCACACCACGCCTCGCCCACCGGACACACTGCCAGCGCACGCTCCGCCCGGGGACCGTGCACGGCCATGCCCAGGTTGCCGCTGACCAGCAGGAGACGCAGCTCCGCCATCGCTGAGACGGCTGGTTCTCCCTCCGAGGCGACCTCCCACTGCTGAGAAGCATCTGCTCGCATACCGGCACACCAGGCCCGATCCCCGGCGTCGAGTGCCGTGCGAGAGTCGGCATGGGCGGTCAGCAGGGTAATCAGGAGGGTGGCAGGCATTCGAAGAGGGCAGTTACCATTCTCCGAGCCTGACCGCATCGGGCATGAGGAGAGCTGGCATGATTCAGGGGATGTTGTTGCTGCTGTCGGCTGCTGAGGCCGGACGGGACTGCAGCTCCTGGGGCGAGATCAGCCCCGCCGAGCCCGCACCGCTCTCTCTCAGGGAGGCCTCCACCCTCTATGTCTCTGGTGGCTCTCAGTGCGGCGACGTCGAGACCTGCACCTGGTGGCTCGACGAGTTCAACGGGGTGGGCGGGCTGTCTCCGTCGACGGGTTCCCCGGTGGAGTACAACGCCCCGGGCTCCCTGGAGTCCTGCATCCCGGTCTCCTTCCAGCTCTTCCTCTCCTGCACCGACGGCGCGACCCTCGACAGCGTTGACCTCACCATCGAGTGCTCTGCAGAGGACAAAGCGGCCCTCCTCGATGGTGAAGATGCTTCGATCGCGGGCGGCGGATGTGGAGAGATCACCAGCGCATTTCTGCTTCTTCCCCTGCTGATCCTGCCCCGTCGATGTCGGAGGAAACGCAACGGCTGAGGTTGTCCGCAGGGCATGCTACGGTATGCCCGATGGAGAGTCTGATGCGCTGCTTTGCTCTGCTTCTTGGCCTCGCACTCCTCGGGTGTAGTGGGGACAAGGACGAGACAGGAATCCCGACGGATGTTGATGCCGACGGAGATGGATACCTCGCCTCGGAGGACTGCGACGACGCAGACCCGGTCACCCATCCCGACGCCGCCGAGCTGTGCGACGGGGTGGACAACGACTGCAACGGCAACATCGACAACGGCGCCCCGGATGCTGACCTCGATGGCACCTGTGATGCCTTCGACTCCGAAGACTGCGACACGCTCGACAACGACGGCGACGGCGAGATCGACGAAAACCTCCCCA
>JBLHNG010000477.1:0-6912 GCA_047621685.1 Myxococcota bacterium
ATCGACAATCAGCCCGTCTACGACCGGCACTTGTCGAACTTCAGGCGGGTACAGATAGGCAGCCACCTGACCGGCTTCGTCGGACTCACCCCGTCCCCGTGCCGCTCCACGAATCGGCAGTTTACCCCGCCTTCGGCCGGCTGCTGCCCCCACTCAGTGGTCAGTCCAGCCAGCCACCCGACCGGCTCCGTATGAACTCCGGGCACCCGTCACCGGGTTCCGGAGTTCGACAGCCGGCTTCGGTCATGCTTCCGGACACGACCCTCTTGAGATCCGTCCAGAGGACTCGCGCCCGAAAAAGATGGGGTCGTCCCAATAGGGACGAGGGAGTGGGGAAGATGCTGCTTCCCCATCAAAAAAAGCAGCCTCGGTCATTGTTTGAGGGTTGTCTCCCTCCTGTCTTCGACAGCCCCCGCGGACTCTTCGTGTCAGCCCATGACGTACCACTCAGCAGAAGACCGCCCGCCAGGCAGCGGGCGGCCCCAGGCCGAATCATCAGAGCGTCGTTCTCCTCAGAGCGTCGTTTCGCCGCAGCAATAATCGAAGGGTGCGTCGTGGCAGACGTTGAGCCCCATGTCTCCGCAGAACTCCTCCCAGGTCTCCTCGGCGACGTTGCGTAGACACTCCAGGTCCTCGTCACCGCTGACGACATCGGCGCTCTCGCCCTTCTCCGCCCAGCCCATATCCTCAGCGGTCTCAAGCTCCGCCTCGGACAGCTCGCTCTCATCACAGGCAACCAAACCAGCAACCACCATCATCATAAGGAACCGCATTTTTCGTGTCTCCGTTCTGTTTGTGTCCTTTATTGGACACTTACTTTCAAGAGGACGAAGCAGATGAAGTTGCAGAAGAATCGAACGAATGTTGATGTCAGCAGCGCTGCCTACTGGCACTCCGCCTCTTCGAGGATGATGCAGACAGGCTTCTCGGCACAGGCGTCGAAGAAGCTGCCGTCGGGGCAGGTCCAGCCGCTGTCTTCGCCCAGCTCAAACGCCTGACCGATGGCATCGGCAGTGGACCAGGCGATGTTGCCTTCGTAGTCGAGCTTCATCACCACATCGTCGTCTGCAGAGAGGGAGCCGGAGGGGAACGGGCCGACGATCTCGGCACCAAACCCGGCGATAGAGCCATCGTTGTAGCCATGAAGCTCGGCGGTGTGCTCGCCGGACTGTAGCGAGACACCGGTCAGCCACCAGTAGTTAAAGCTGGAGGTCTGCCCATCGTCTCGCTCAAACACCTTCGCTCCGTCGATGTAGAGACGCATGCGGTTGTCTGAGCCTGCTCCCAACAGGTAGTCGCCGGCCTTCTTCAGATCGAGGCAGACCGAGAACCCGATCCACTCGCCGACCGGGTTGCTGCCCGCGACCGTGTCGCCCTTCTCACAGCCCCACACCCCGATGCGGTTGAGCGGACCGTTGGAGTTGCTGTCGTTCTGACCCCAGTACTCACTCTGGAGGGCCTCTCCGCCGGGGTAGCGCACCCCGAGCATTCCGTAGGCGAAGTAGGGGGTGATCGGGCAGACGTAGGCGGGCTCACCCTCATAGGTCGGCTCCACCTCGGTCTGGCGGATGCAGCCGTCGTCGTCGGGGAGAGCCACGTACTCCTCGGGACACTCGCAGTCGTCCTCGGGCTCCTCGATGGTCCCGGTGTCAAACGGCTCCTCGGGCTCTGGGACGGAGGCGGTCAGCGGGACGGCGACCCGGGGCTCGTCGGGGTCGATGGAGTCGATGTAGACCTCAGCGCTGATCTCACCGGACTCTCGGGCGTAGAGGGTGACGCTGAACTCCGCGCGGTCGCCGGGCGCGATCAGGGTGGAGGAGATCGCGGAGAAGGAGAGGGGGGCGGTGTCGTCGGAGAGGCTCAGCTCGGTGATGCCGAGCAGGTCGGTGCCGACGTTGTCGATGGTGATCACCGCAGTGACCTCATCGTCGAGCGCCAGGACGCCGAAGTCGATCGCTTCGGGAGAGACGAGGATGTCGGGGGAGACCTCCTCGGTGAGATCCTCCGCCGGGGTCTCCTCGGACTCCAGCTTGTACTCAGTGCATGCCGAGGCCACCGAACAGAGAACCACTAAGACGCGCATCGTCAGCTCCAGGGGATGCTGGATTATACCGGGCCATCATCCCAACGGTGGCTTCCATCGCCAGAACATCACCATGGTAGTCTCCAATCATTGATTGTGCAGGGAGCAGCGCTGATGACGCCACCGCAAGCCTCCAGCGACCACAGCCCAACGGGTCGGTGGGTGGTCGTTGCGGTGGGTCTGATGGTGCTCATCCTGGTTCCCCTGCCGCTGCTGGGGCCAGGCATCGACTCCTGGATCAGCCAGCTCGGCGGCGCCCACATCGGTCCGCTGCCGGTGGCTGGCGGCGTGATCGCCCTGCTGACCATTGACGTCTTCGTGCCGGTTCCCTCCAGCATTGTCGCGACCGTCGCAGGCCACCAGCTCGGGTTCTTCGGCGGCGCGGCGGCCATCTGGGTCGGGCTCACCCTGGGGTGTCTGGTTGGCTATGCCGTGGGGCAGCGGGTGGGCTCTCGTCGCCTGGCCGCGTTTGTCGGTGAGGCGGAGGTGGCGCGGGCGCGGCGGTGGCTTGCACAGCACCGCGGCGGGGCGGGCCTCGCGCTGAGTCGTGCGGTGCCGATGGTCAGCGAAGCCACCATCCTGCTGACCGGCGCGGTCGGTGCTCCGCTCAAGCGGACGGCCCTGATCTGTGCCCTGGCAAACACCGGGGTGGCCATGGCCTATGCCGCGGTCGGTGCCCTGGCTGCGCACCTCCAGCTCGCCCCCCTCGCGCTGGTCGGCAGCCTCCTCCTCCCCGCAATCGCAGCCCTTCTGACCTGGAGAAAAGATGCCCCCGGTTAGCCTGACCTCGACCTGGTTCCTCCGCCCTGGAAGGGAGGCGGAAGCCATCCCCGTGCTGGAGGCTCTCCGGCAGCACACCCTCGATAGAGAACCCCGCGCCGGTCAGGCTCACCCCCTCAAGCGTGAGCGGGCCCTCTCCGTGGTTGTCGATGAGCAGCATCGCAGTCGCGGACTCCCCGTTGCGAACCTCCCCAAGCTCCGCACCGTCGACCGCCAGGTTGATGTGATCCCCGAGGACATGCTCGGATGGGGCGCTCAGTCTGGTCGAGGACATCTTCGCCCTCTCCATCTGGACGCTGAACACTCCAGCGGGTCTGGTTACGGGAGGCAGACAACATGCAGGAGGCGAGATGTCGGTTGTAGGGAAGAGCATTGTCTTGACTGGAACGTTCAGCACGATGAAGCGCAGCGAGGCGAAGAAGCTCTGCATCGAAGCCGGCGCGAAGGTGGGCAGCGGGGTCAGCTCGAAGACCGACATCCTGGTCGCTGGTGCAAAAGCAGGCTCCAAGCTGACGAAGGCGCAGCAGCTTGGTGTGGAGATCCTCACCGAGGCGGAGCTGTATGTGCTGCTCGGGAAGAAGGGGCCGAAGGGGCTGGAGCTGGATGGCCCGATGTCGGACTGGCTGGCCCGCTTCCAGGCGATGGTCAAGGCGCTGCGTGGTCACCCTGACGTCGAGATCCTCAATGTGAACATCGGCCTGCCTGCAAGCGAAGCGAAGATCGCAGACGTCGAGAAGCGGCTGGGCAAGAAGCTGCACCCCTCGATCTCGAACTTCTACCGGCAGTGCGACGGCCTCTCGCTGCGGTGGATCCACACGGGACACGACAGCTACGAGCACAAGGCCGCCGCGACCTCGGGAATGCTCCGACAGTACGACCTTGAGAACGGTGCATCCACAGGTTCGTTCCTGATCTTTCCCATCGTGGACACCTTCTTCAGCAACAGCTGGTCGGGCATTCTGTACTTCGACCACGACAAGGATCGGGAAGAGACGTGGAACGGCAAGACGTATCCGGCGATGACGTTTGGCCGATCGCTTCGTCCGTTCGACTACTTCAGCCAGTTCCGCCTCATGGGCTTTGTGATGGTCGAGGGCGACGGAAACCCCACGGTGTGCATGGGGGACGACTACGGCGCGTGCTGGACCGACTCGAAGACGACCGACTTTGAGTCCTACATGGAGTCGATGCTGGCCCACTACGGCATGGGACTGCACCGAAAGCTGCTGTACGGCTCAATGTGTGCAAACGGGGCAAAGTCAGTCCAGCTCAGCCGGGCGCACTGGGAGGCCAACCCCCAGGATCTCAACGCGCTCCTTGCCGGGTGGTATCACCGGTGAACGACGCGCACCTGCTCGCGCTCCAGACGCTGTTCGCCGCCGGGCGCGATCGGGCGCAGCAGGCAGTCGAGCTGCTCGACGCCCTCGAAGACGCCGAGCTGGAGCGGGCGCTGCTGCGATTCTGCACGATCGATGCGCAAGGCATGCTTCAGCGGAGCGCGCTGTTCATCGCTCAGCGGCGACCTGATCTGACCGAGACGCTCCTGCTCCTGCTCTCCCGGCTGCCTGGTACTGCGACGCTCGAAGTGCTCAACCTCGACGGCGAGCTGATGGAGCAGCTTCCCCCAGAGATCGGCCGCTTCGGTTCGCTGAAGTCGCTCAGCCTGCGGGACACCCGGGTCCGCCAGCTCTGCGATGAGCTGTGGGGGCTTCCCTTGGACGACCTCGACCTGAGCGGAACCGAGCTCACAGAGATCCCCGGTCTGAGTCGTCTGTCGCTGACGTCTCTGGTGCTGGGACGCGGCGCATCCTGGCAGCGCACCCCACAGCTCACCGTCGCCCCTGATCTCAGCGCGATGCCGCTGGAGCGACTGGTGCTGCACAACATCGGCGCGATGCCTGATCTCTCGTCACTCAACCAGCTCTGTGAGCTGGATCTGTCCCTCAACCCGTTCACCACGCTCCCGCCGCTGGGTGAGCCGCCGCTGGTCAGCTTCGTCGCCACAGACACCCAGCTCCGCCGCTTCCCGATGGCGCTGACAAAGCTGGACACCCTGGAGGCGATCGATCTGGCGCGCACGACGATCACTGAGGTGCCGATCAGCATCCGGCGGCTGTGGCGGCTCCGACGGCTCTCGCTGGCCGGATCCCCGGTGCGGACACTCCCCGAGAGCCTGCGCCACCTCCGCCGGCTGGAGGTCCTCGACGTCAGCGGAACACGACTGAAGTCCGCCGAGGTGGACAGGGTGCAGCAGTGGCTGCCGGACTGCTTTGTGATTCGCGGGTAGCTGGCGGTCCTACTCTGCCGCTTCCAGTGCCGCCGACAGCCGCTTCGCGTTCCACCGCACCGTCTCGTCAGCATGCCCTGCGGCCTCCGCGAGCAGTGCCGGGTACGGCGGCTGGCTCCGTGCTGCGGCCTCCAGGATCGCGAGCAGCTGATCCGTCTCTGCATCCGCCGACATCGGCCGCCGGGTGTTCCCCGGACCAAACGCTGCGGGGATCGTCTCCTCGCCGGGGGCATCCTCGGGCCAGAAGTCGGTGAAGTCGGCGTCGAGGGGCACCTCGGAGGGGGGCAGCGGGCGCTCGGCCCGCACTGCGAGGCCCTCGGTGAGCTGGGCCTGCCAGTCGGCGAGGCTGCCGGTGCGATCCTCGGCGGTCCCGAGCAGGCGCAGGGCGGCGGCGGCGTGGATGTGGGGATGGGCGGCGGCGGGCAGCAGGTCCAGCGGGTTGCCGACGATCTGGGGTGTGCGGGCGTAGCTTCGGCTGAGGCTGTCGGCCCACAGTCGGTCGATGGTCAGCGCGCCGAACACCGGATCCTTCTCGCGCCAGTAGCCGTCGAGGGTCTCGGCGGCGGCGAGGATCGGGGTCCAGGGTCCGGTGCCGGGGGTGGAGGCGGGCGGGGCCTCGGTGGAGAGGCGGCGGGTGAGGTGTGCGAGGCAGTTGGCGGCGAACTCACCCGCTGACAGGCACATCTCGCCCGCATCGGTCAGCCGGGTGAGCCCGCCGGGGGCCAGCAGCTTCTCGGCGGCATGGAAGACGCACTCCGACTGCCAGACCGGCTCGCCGGGCATGCCGCGACACAGCCCCACTGCGGTGCGTGCCTTGCCCTCCCGGGCGGCCTCGATCGCCTTCTGTGCCCGGCAGCTCCTGGGCTCCGCATTCTCTGAGCAGCCCAGGGCCGGGATGGCGGCGGTCTTGGCGAACGGCTCGGGGATGTCGGGCAGGACGTTCGGAGTCTCGGGGCCGGGAGCGGGGCGACGAGAGACGACGGGGGGTGGGGGCGCGATGCGGAGGTGGGGGCGGTGGTTGAGGCGGCGGCAGCGGGTCCGGGCGTCGCCGTCGAGCAGCTCGCACAGCTCGGTGGTCTGTCCGGGGTTGCCCTCGGTGAGCGTGGTGATGACCGCGACCTTCTCGATGGGGTCCGCCAGCGCGGTGATGTGCTCGGTGGCGGCGGCCGGGTCGGTCGGCCACAGGTCGAGGATCTCCGCCTGTCGGCAGTCGGCGGTTGGGCACTCGGTCGTGCAGGCCAGCAGGAGGAAGAGCATGGGGAGTCTGTAACGATGCCGGGGTGCTTCTGGGGGGTGGCAGAGACCAGGGCTGCCGACATTGTGAGCCACTGGGTGCTCTGAGGTCATGAGGACGGGTCGGTGAGGGAGCACCCTTCGGAATCCATCGCCACGACGCTGAGAAGCCCGAAGGGCGAGCTACTCGACAAGCCCCACCAGCACGGCTTCAAGCCGAGCGCGGAGGAAAAACCCCGGCTTGTTCGTTCTACCCGCGTCCGAATCGTCCCCGGCGGGCTTGACACCCTGGAAGCCCTGAATGATTCTGATTCCAGCCAGGATGGATAAAGATGAGACGTAAATCTCGACAGAATGAGTGGATGCCCTGCGTCATCCTGCTGTTGAGCGTGGCCGGTTGTTCTGGTGACAAGGTCAGTGAAAACCGTGACTCGGCGGAGGAAATTGGCGACACCGACGACACCGACGACACCGACGACACCGACGACACCGACGACACCGACGACACCGACGACACCGACGACACCGA
>JBLHNG010000478.1:0-6864 GCA_047621685.1 Myxococcota bacterium
CCGTCGGCGTCGTCGTCGGGGACCCCCGTGGTGTCGGTGTCGGTGTCGATGACCTCACCGTCGTCGATCTTGTCGGAAGTCCGGCAGCCGAAGGTGAGCAAGAGCAGGGTCAGAGAGATCGAGCGCATGGGGGCCTCCTGCCGGCAGGGTACACCAGATGCCGCTATCGAGGCCCTCTCACTGCGGCGTACTGCCGGGCACGGATCACGGAGACCACCCCGAGGGTGACGGTCATGCCGAGGTTGGCCCCGGAGATGGCGAAGTACAGCAGGCTGGGCCAGAGCGTCGCGATGACGAACGCCACGAGGTAGAACAGCGCCATCGGGAACAGCAGAAGCTCCACGGAGATGGTCAGCATCGTGGTGAGGATGCAGTACAGGGCGATGGACAGGGTGACGATGTCCTCCGCCGGGGTGCCCGTCAGCGCGCCCCAGCCGCAGAACATCAGGGTGGCGAGAGGGACGAGCAGGGTGGCGAGGACCACCTGCCGGTTGATCACGGTGCGCGACATCGACTCCCGCCCCCAGATCATCAGCCCGACCAGGATGGTCAGCATGACCACGTTGAATTCGGTCAGGCCGGCAATGGTCAGCGGCGGACCGAACCGCCAGGCCAGCAGCGGGGCAATGGTCCACAGCACGCCGACGAGCATGGTGATGAAGATTCGAGTGCTCTGACCCAGGGAGGGGTCGTGGTACGCCCGGAACCGAGCCACGGCGGCGGCCTCTGCGGCCTGGGTGTGCTTCATCACCTCCAGCGCCTCGACCATCATCGTCGGTGGACTGAGCAGCTCCGCCAGAAGCCCCTCGACCGCCCGGGTGTCGCCCTCGCTCAGCTCATAGCGGGCGACGTGGAGGATGGCGGTGCGCAGTCCACCCTGGGCCGACTCGTTCTCCGGCCACACCTTGAGCGCCTGCTGATAGCCGAACCGACAGGCCCCGAACCGCCGGTAGATCGCCTCGCGATCTGCGCCCTGCTCCAGGGCTTCCTCCAGGGCCGCGAGCTGCTCGGTGGCCTCGGCAGCCAGCTCACCCGCGCCCCGCTGGCTCAGCCAGGTCTGGAGGCTGCGCTTGAAGTCGAGGGCGCTTGGGGGGCGGTCGGTCGGGTCTGCGGACAGGGCTGCACGGCAGAGGCGGGCGAGGGTGCGGGGGGCATCGGGAGGGATGCGGGGCTGGAAGCTGTGGATGCCGTCGAGGGTCTGCGCGATGGTCTCGCCGCGGTGGGGGGCGGCTCCGGTCAGCAGCCGGTAGAGGACGCCGCCGAGCAGGTAGATGTCGGACTGCGGCGACAGCATCCCACCCTCCCCGGCGACCATCTCCGGGGCCATGTATCGGGGGGTTCCAGCGGCCCGGGTCTCATCGCCAGCCCACGGAATGCGGCCCTCGATGTCCCGCTCCATGCCCACCGCCAGACCCCAGTCCAGCACATAGACCTCGCCGAACTCGCCGATCATGATGTTGTCCGGCTTGATGTCCCGGTGGATGACGCCCCGGCTGTGGGCGAAGTGCATCGCGTCACAGACCCGCATGAGGATGTCGACGTTCCACACCAGCAGGTCGACGGCCCCGAACCGCGCTGCGACCGCCCCGGCGTCGCCGATCAGCACGTCCCAGCTCTCGCCCTCGATGCGCTTGAGGATGATGTGGGGCTCGCCGTCTTCGTCGATGGTGATGGTGTAGACCGGGACGATGTTGGGGTGCTCCAGCGCCCCGGTCACCCACGCCTCCTCCAGCAGCCGCCGCCGGGCCTTTCGGCTGGCGACCTCCGGACGGATCGACTTGACCGCCACCTGCCGGCCCACCACGGTCTGCCGGGCGAGGTGCACGATCCCCATGCCGCCGATCCCCAGCACGCCCTCCACCGCCACTGCGCCCTCCCGATGCCCTGCTTGCCTCCGGAAGCCCTCCACCGCGGCATCGAGGGTGGGGGAGCTGGAAGCGTCAGCGGGTCGGATGGTCTGGGAGGGGTGGGCGGTGAAGGTTGCGGACGGGATGAGGGTCGCGGCGCGGTGGGTCAGGGTCTCGTCGTCGGTTGGCGGCACGGAGGCAGCTTATACCGCAGTGGGGAACGGCGACCATTGTCCGGCTGGGGGGTCACAGGGGGAGCGATGACCAGAGTGAACCGAAGGGGAACATCGGGAATGCAGCCCCCCTTGAGCGCAGCGTCATAAGCGGGCCGAAAGGCCAGCGTTGGCGCGGAGTGGCCAGAAAAAAGCAAGGCGCCGACGATGACGAACCTCAGCTAACCCGGGGAGGGAGCACCCTTCGGAATCCATCGCCACGAGTCTGAGAAGACCGAAGGGCGAGCAGTGCATGTAGGCAACATCTAGAGCTGAGAGGGGCGAATCCTTGAAGTGAGGCGGTGATTCCAGCGACGTCTCCCCCGGTCCCTCCACCACGGCCCTCTCCGGTTTCCCCTTGCGCGCCCGGGCAGCCTGAGACTTGAGGCAAGGCGATCCATACAAATTCAATCAACAAAATTGGAGAGGAAGCCAGCCACCCGACCGGCTCCGTCAGGCTTCACCCGTCTCCACCCGTCTCCACCCCTCTCCCCGAATCGTCAGCTCACCCACCGGCCAGCAACTCCCCAACCCCCCCCACACCTCAACCTGGCGGCGGCCTGCCTGGGAGGGCGTCTGCCGCTCCGCCAAATCCCCGGATCGCAGTGACCGGCTTCCCAGCCTCCCCGGCCATCCGACACTCCTGAGCGGACTGCGGTCCGCCGCCGAGCACCACAAACGCATCGCACTGGGCCACAAACACCGCCGACTCGTCACCAAACCGCCGCCCGACCACCACCAGCCGATCCATCCTGGCCAGCCGATACCGGATCGCCGCGCCAGCCGTGATGCCAGCGGCGGTGATGCCGTGCCGGGCGCAGAGGGTATAGGCGAGACCGGGAACGTCGATGTTCGTGGCGCCGCTGCACATCACGAGGCGGTCGCCGTGGGTGGCCTGGAGCGCGAGCAATTCCCGCTCAAGAGCAGCCTCCGCGCGTTGCACAAAGTCCGGCACCCGTCATGTCGCCCCCTTCTGGCGGACAGCCTGTGTGAGAGGATGTCAGCGCGTAGCGGGGGGTTTGGGGGTGAAACCCCCGTCTCAGACAAAAACGCACCAGTCGGGCCGGATACTGTCCGGCCCGGTGACTGGTGCCCGATTCTGGCACCTCTAAAGAAACCTCACCGGCCTTACTCGCCAGACGGTGGCAAAGAACCAGTGGATCGTTTCTGCCCATAAGTGTTAGATAGACACTTAGGTAGTCATCCCACCTGAACGACCCAAGAAATCCTCCAGCAATCTGTCACCAGATGGCGTGGTCTTGCGTTGTCTAGGTATCCCCCACAGAGAGGTCAATATGAGCCGCTATGATCCCGAAGCCGCGCGCGACAGTCGCAGCAAGATCCCGGTCACCGAGCGAGAGTTCCTCTGGGTGCAGGACGACGACAAGGGTGAGGTGATCCTCCACGTCGGTCCCACCATGGTCTCCCCCACCGCCGCGGATCGGGTGGTGATCGACGACGGTCGGGGTGGCTTCACGCAGAGCCCCAACAACCGTCCGCAGCGCATGATCGAGGTCACCGACGCCCAGTATGCGGTGCTGTTCAACCCCCTCGTCGAGCGCGAAGCCGGCCACCCCAACGGCCTCTTCCGCCCCAACCGCAACGAGCCCAAGCAGCTCCAGAACGGTACCCGGGCGATGCTCCCCGGTCCCTGCTCGTTCTACCTCCGCCCCGGCCAGCGCTGCGAGGTCCGCGATGCCCATGAGCTTGCGAGCAACCAGTACCTCGTGGTCAAGGTCTATGGAGAGGTCGAGCCGACGGCTCCCTACTTCAAGATCACCGCCCGCTCCGCGCAGATCACCAGCGCCACCGTCGAGGAGGACGCCCCGACAGACAACGTCGTCCCCAGCGAGATCAACCTCACCCGCGGCCAGCTCATCGTGATCCGCGGGCTGGACACCCAGCTCTACATCCCGCCCACCGGGGTCGATGTTGTCCCGGACCTCTCCATAGACGACAACGGCCGCCAGATCACCGCTGATGCTGCCCGGCGCATCCTCAAGGAGATGCCCCTGCCCCCGGAGCCGACGGCGTCTGGCGCGAGCATGGACTTCATGGCCCAGGAGCAGGAAGCAGCCGAGGAGGCCGAGGAGGAGCCGCGGCGCTCCAAGCGCAGCCGACGCATCCAGACCGACCAGAGTCCTCGCAGCCGTCAGGCCATCCAGCAGCAGGTCTCCCAGCGTCCCGCGCCCCCGCCCCGTCAGGAGTCCCGTGGAGGCGGCGAGGGATCGCTGACCTCAGGCACCATCCAGGCGATGCTCAACAGCCCGATTCACCGCAGCGCTCTGGAGCGGGAGGTCCGGAAGAACCGCCTCATTCGTCAGGCAGTCGTGCTCGGCGAGAAGGAGTTCTGCGTCATCCTCGATGCGGACGGAAAGCGGCAGATCAAGGTCGGCCCGGCCCGCGTCTTCCCCGGTCCCTACGACACCTTCCTCACCGAGGGCTCCAACAACCGCATCTACTACGCCTACGAGCTGCTGCCCCAGCGCGGCCTGTGGCTGCGATTCATCCGTCAGATCCCCAGGGAGAAGCTTGCGGTTCGACTGCCCCGCGGCGCGGAGCTGCCCCAGGAGATCTACTACCCGGGCGATGAGATGATCCTCACCGGGGTCAACTCGTTCTTCTTCCCGTTCAACGAGATCGAGATCCTCACCCCCCTCAACGGCCAGCCCCACTTCGGAAACGACCACACCGAGACCTTCATCGAGGCCATCGGCATCGACCAGAAGAGCGGGATCTACGTCCGAGATCTGGAGAGCGGAGAGGCCCGACTGGTTCGCGGCAAGCGCTCCTACCTCGTCGACCCGCGCAAGGAGGTTCAGATCACCCGCCGGGTGCCGACCGAGCAGTGGAACCTCTGGGTCGCGGAGGGCGAGCCCCACAAGAAGACCCTCAAGCCGATGGTCACCCCCTGGGCCATCTCGATCACCGTGCCGCCAAACACCGCGATCATGGCCGCGTCTTCGGATGGCTACCGGGTGATCCAGGGGCCGTGCATGGAGCTTTTAGAGTACGAGGAGACCCTGGTCTCCATGACGCTGTCCACCGGCACACCCAAGTCCGACAAGCAGGTGATCAAGACCTGCTTCCTGCGCACCGTCGGCAACCGGGTCACCGATGTGATCCGTGCTCAGACCGCCGACTTCGTGGAGCTGCACATCCGCGTCAGCTACCAGGTCACCTTCGACGCCAGCCACAAGGACCAGTGGTTCACCCATGAGAACTACGTCGGTGTGATCTGCGACCACCTCCGCTCGCTGGTCCGCAGCCGGTGCCGTCAGATGTCGCTGACCGCGCTGTGGCCCAACGTGCCTGGCGTCATTCGAGACACCATCCTCGGTGAGAAGACCGAGCAGGGCCGCACCGGTCGGCTGTTTGGCGAGAACGGCATGCGGGTGACCGAGGTGGAGGTGCTGTCGTCCACCATCCTCGACCAGGACATCGCCAGCCTGCTCGAAGGGGTGCAGCGGGAGAGCGTGAGCCTGCACATCTCGGACCGACAGGGCGAGGAGAAGCTGCGCAGCGAGAAGCTCCGTCACGACATCGAGCGGCAGCGCATGGAGATGCTCCAGGAGGCCCGGACCCGTCGGGCGGCGCTGGAGAGCGTGGTCGCGAAGCTGGAGCATGAGCGCGAGCTGATGTCGCTGACGAGTCGCGAGGCGGTCTCTACGGAGGGCGTGCGGCTCCAGGCAGCTCGGGTTGAGAGCGAGATGACCGCCCGGCTGGCTCGGGAGCATCAGGAGAGCGCTGCGAAGCTTGCTCGCTCTGAGAAGGAGGTTGCTGCGGCGGTGGAGGCGGACCGGCTTCGGCATGCAGAGTCGCAGGCTCATGCCGCTGAGGTGTCTCGGCTTCGGCTGGCGGAGCTGGCGGCTCAGAGTGCCGCGACGGTCGCTGAGCGTCAGGCGGTTCAGCCGGCGCTGGTGGAGGCGCTGACTGCGGTTGGTGACAAGATGCTGCTTGAGGAGGTTGCTGCGAACATGAACCTGATCAGCTTGTTTCAGGGGAAGGATGTGGCGAGTATTCTCCAAGATGTGGTTGGCGGGACTCGGCTTGGGCGGACGATTGAAGGCATGTTGCCTGAGAAGTAGGCCCACCGGAAGTCGGACCACTCGGCGCTCGGTGAGGCGCAGGACGGTCCGGTGAGGCTGCGGGGGGTGGTGAGTGATTGGTGTCATGCTGGGGGCCACAAGGTGGGTAGCCCAGGGGGAGCGGCCGCAAGGCGGGCACTCCCGGAGAGAGTGCAGCCCCCCTCGAACGCAGCGCCATGAGCAGGTCAGAGCGAAGCGATGGGCTGCGTTGGAGTGGAGTGGCCAGGAAAAGCATGGCGTTGACGATGGCGAACCTCAGCGAATCCGGTGAGGGAGCACCCGCCGTCTCACCTCATACCCGCCAGTCATCCTCCAGAATCCGATGAAGGCGCACCTGACCCCACCACGCATCCATCCGCCGCTCCCCACCCAACAACGCCCCCTGAATCGCCGACAAACACCGGTGCCCATACCGAGCCAGCAGCGGCTCCGGATACCCCCCCTGCATCGGCACCGCAGCATCCGCGCGCGGTGCCGCACCTCGAATCGCCGCAATCCGCTCGGGTCGCTCCGACCAATGCCGCACCCCCCACAGCAGCACGTCCGGGGTCTCCGATGCCGCAAGCGCAGTAAGCAGCGCGCCGAGAGGACCGAGGCCAGGACGGATGTCGTGAACAATCCGCGCCCCCTCAACCGGAGTCGCACCGGGTGCGGCGATCAGCAGGACGTTCTCACCAAACTGCTCCCGGGCAGCTGCCAGCCACCGGCGCTGGAGGT
>JBLHNG010000479.1:0-6856 GCA_047621685.1 Myxococcota bacterium
AGTGCCCAGGAAGCCCCCTCGCTCCTCCACGCTCGGGACAGCCTCGCCGACTGGCTCGCGGCACATCCCGGCGCGAAGTCTGGGGAGATCCAGTCCCGGCTCCCGTGCAACCTCCGCCGGGAGGACGGGCTGGGGGTGGAGATCCTCACCCTGTCGTCGACCTCTTCGAGCTTCCGCTCCGGGTACATGCTGTTGGTGCTGGCCCTGTCTGCCTTGACCCCGCTTCTGCTCCAGATCCTCTGGGATCCTTCCTTGTTCCTGATGATTCCGATGTTAGCGATGATGCCGTTTGTCATCTCTTTCTTCCAGGAGCGGCTGTCCCCGAGCACTCGCATCACCCTGAGCCCCCACGCCGTGCGAACCGACCGGGACACCATCCCCCTGGAGGCGATCCAGGATCTCACCATTCGCACCGTGTTGACCGGGCATGCGCTGGTGGTGACCACGGCGGAGGGGGAGGTGGTGCTCGCCCGGCACCGGGAGCTGGAACCGATGCTCGCGATTCGGCGGGTGGTGGAGGTGAGGGGACACCACCGGCGACAGGCAGCGCTGGCAGAGGGGGCCGATCCCGACGCACGGGTGGTGCCGGCGGCGCTGGCGGCGCTGGTAGATCGATGATCCTGCGATAGCCTGCCGACAGTGCGATGGATCCTCCCCCTCCTGTTGCTGCAAGGATTGGGGGGTAAGCACCTGGCATCGAGCGGCCCGTCAACCTCTGTCAGGGGCGGCGATAGCTCTGTTTTCAGGTTGGTATGAGGACAGTATTAGACCGGCTTGAAGAGCGTGAGCAGAGCGTAGAGCTCGTAGAGTCATTGCAGAACTGGAGTTCGTTGAGCGGGCCGACATTTTGCTGCCCGGAAAACCCCGCCAACACCCGTTGCTGCACAACGCGTGTGAGCACGGCCTCAGACAGGACGCACCAGCCTGAAGCACCGCTTATTCTGCCTACTCGCATCGACTCAAAGGGGCTCTTGGCACCTGGTTCGGTTGAGGTGTAGCACGGCCACGAATTCGGCCCCCAGTCCGAGCGCATCCTCCGAATCGTTGTCCGAGCGCTGCAGCTCCGACCGCCTCAGGTGGTGAGCTCAGCCCCGGGTGCCATCTCGGCCTTCAGTGCATCAGCGGCCTCTTCACTGAGGCCGCTGATGGAGAGCTGCTTGAGCGACCGCGCGCTGCGGACCAGCGCTGTGAGGCCCGGACCGGGTGCGTCGAGGCTCACGGAGAAGGCGTGCAGGTTGCCGATCCAGGGGGCGGCGGCGAGGTGGGCGATGGCGGCATCGTCTGCGCGGGTGCGGACGAGATCGAGGGTGCGCAGTGCTGGGAATGCGCCGGCAGCCAGCGCGGCGATGCCGGCCGGACCCAGCGGGTTGAAGGCCATGTCGAGGGTGTGCAGCGCGGTCAGCCGGCTGGCTCCCGCCAATGCCGCGGCGCCATCAGGCCCGACCTGACAGTGGGTCAGGGCCAGCGTCTCCAGCGTACACAGCCCATCTTCAGCGCAGAAGGCACCCATGGCGGCATCGTCGACCGTATTGCCGAACATGTTGAGCGTGGTGAACGCGCTCAGGGTCTGTGAGGCCCCCAGCGCCTTCATGCCCGCACGACCCGGCTTAAAATAGCGAAACGCCAGCTCGCGCAGCTGGCCGAGGTTGGGCGAGCTGGCCACGGCAACAGCGGCCTTTGCCCCGAAGGTGCCCGAGCCGATGGAGAGCTTCTCCAGGCCAGCGACATGGGGCGAACAGGTCAGGGCGATGATGTGAGCATTCGTCGGTTTCTTCTTTCCAAACCGGATGTTTTTCAGCATGTCGTTTAGGCTGCGACACAGCCGCATCCGGGGCTCGTCCTCCCCGGAGAGCAGCCGAACCTGCCAGGGATGGGGGCACAGCCCGAGCTTAAAGTCTGGCATCTGCGCCTCGATCTGCTGAACCGCTGCCTCCAGATCGTCCTCGTCGGTCCACTGTCGGACGCAGAAGGTAAACAGGGCTCTGTGTCGGACCTCGGGATCACCGGATTGGCTCAGGATGGCGTCGAGTGTGCTGCGTTGGGTCGGCATAGGCTTCCATGGGTTGGGAGAGGGATGAACTTCGGCGTGAGTCGGCATTGTATTGGGTCCAAATATGACCGGATCGGCCTCAACGACATCGAGGCCCACTACACGCTGTCAGGAGGCGTCCTCGGCCACGCCATGGACGTGCTGCTGGTCCGGTGGGCGTTCAGCCGGACGCATCTTCAGATGCTGGAGGACCTCGAACATCACCTTCGCCACCTCGATCATTGGCCACCACGTGCTGACGACCAGACCTCTCGAGACCGGCATGCTCATACAGGTTGATGCAGTGGTTCGGATCCGCCCCAGCAGCCCGGAGCGCTCGCGAACCTGCCGTGTGCCCGCCTCGGTGAGCACGCTCAGTGGTAGAGGTTCTCGAGCTTCGTCAGGTGCGCGGAGCCCCGGAGGTAGCCCATACCCTTGGCGTTGATGCGGTTTCGACCGACGCTGAGGGTGGTCAGGTTCGAGAGTGCCGGACAGCTGGCCAGCGCGAGCGCACCGTAGTTGCCGATGTTGTTCTTGCTGATGTTCAGGTCGGTGAGGTTGACCAGCGTGGTGGTCCTGCCGAACGCTTCCGCCCCCTTTCGCTTGATCTTGTTGGAGTAGACCTGGAGGTTGCGAAGGTTGCACAGATACGGGGACGCTCCGATCGCCGCTACGCCGTCATCCTGGATCTGGTTGACGCTGATGTCGAGCATGGTCAGCTGGCGCATCAAGGGTGACTCGGCCAGCGCGCACGCCCCCGCGCTCTGGATGTGGTTGTGGTACAGGCGGAGGTATGTGAGCTGATGGATGGATGTGGCCTCTGCCAGCGCGATCATGGCTCCATCGCCCAGGTTGTTGCCGCCAACATCCAGCTGGACGAGCCCGCCGAGGTGTCTCGACTGGACCAGGCGCTCGAACCTCTTGTCTGTGAGCCGGCATCTGTAGCTGATGTTGATGCCTGTCAGACAGGATGTGAAGGGCGCATCGGCCAGGGCGTCGTAGTCAAACCCCGACAGCTCGATTGACAGGATGAGCAGCGTACCCGCAGGAAGCATCCTGGAGAACAACTCGATGTCATCGAGGGTCTTCCCGAAGAACGTGGGCAGCCGGTTCGCGGTCAGGTACGGCAACCACTCGTCCCTGTACCGCGCCTCATCCATCGCGATGGCGCGCCGGAGGAGCCTGGAGAGATCCCAGTGGTTGATATTGCCCGCTCGTTGCATCAGGCTGCGCAGTTCGCCGAACAGAGCATCGAGCTGTGACATCGTCTCGCCTCGTCCGGAGGCAAGACAGGTATCCGTCACTGACGAATCGGCCAGATGATCCCGGCTGGGCTGAATCGTTCTCAAGTCGGCCAGACCGGTTCCCAGTGGGAGGGGCCGTCTGTGTATGAGCGGCCAGGAGAGTCGATGTCCAGGTCCAGGCAGAAGGCCCCTGCTGCGACACCCCGGACAGCCAGAGGTTGCCCCCCAGCGTGCGGCGCTTCAGGGCGGGGAGTACATCCGCGACAACGCCGACACCGTCACCCGGGATCACCGGGATCCCATCCATAGAACCGGACCAGCACCGCATGCAGGTCCGGCAGCTGCTGCCTGAGCTCGTGGGGACGCTCAAAGAAGTGCTCGCTGGCCACCGCGAAGAACTCGGCCGGCGATTCTCCTCCGTAGGGTCGCAGCACATGCTCCCGTCCCTCCTGCAGGGCGTCAAAGCGGGCTCCCAGGGTGCGGGCCCAGGGGTCGTAGTCCTCGTGGCTGCGAAGGGGAGGCGCGCCGTCCATCACCCCATCGGCCATGTCCAGGGCGTGCACAAACTCGTGGAGGGCAGTGTCGTGGCCATCCTCCGGCGCCTCCAGGCCCCGCAGGACCGCCGGCCAGGTCAGCACGATCACCCCATGGGGATGGGCCACGCCCAGAACATTCTCCCCATGCCCGGGCACCGTGAGGCGGGTGTAGGGGTACACCACGATCTCGCTGAGGTGATCGTAGAGCTCCAGGTCCAGACGCAGGATGGGCCGCGTCGCACAGGCCGAGATCACCACCCGCATCTCCTCGGTGACCTCCAGCCCACCAGCACCCACCCAGCGCTGCTCGCCCTCAAAAGCCTGCAGCAGGGGCTCTGCCTCCTCCCGCAGCGCCGGCGTCCAGTCTCTCCAGAAGGGCACCCTGGCCAGGAGGATGTCGCGCCAGTGTCTGGGAAAGGGTGCGTCCATGAGGCGCTGCCGCTTGCGGGCGCGAGGCTCAAGGGCAGGCAGCCAGGCGAAGAAGCGATCGAGGAGGTCAGGACGCATCTGTGAAGCCTATCGGGCTGCCGCACAGGCAGCAGGACTCGGCTACTTCTTCGATTCCTCCAACAGCAAGGCCCGACGCGGACTCGGACTCTCCCTCGGAGCATCGACTGCTCAGCGAGAACTGATGCGAATGGGTCGGGTGGCGAACGTGATCGCCTTGCTCGGGTGGTCCGTCACACGGTCGCCATCGACCGTCCCGTGGCAGGGCCGCTCGACGAGCTCTACGCTCTTAGGCAGGGCCGCTGTCAGGCTCACCAGCGGACTTCTTTGCCCTACGAGGCCTCCGCTCAACGGCGTCTACGCCTTGAATCCATCGGACTGGAATTGCTCCACAACGGTTGCTCCACAACGGGATTGCAGGGGTAAGCACTTGGCATCGAGCAGCGCTGAACCTCTGCCAGGGGGGCTATAGCTCTGTTTTCAGGCCAGAATACGGGCAGCATTAGACCAGTTTGAAAGGCGCGAGCAGAGGCCTTGCAGAGCAGGGCGCCATTTTGCTGCCCGGAAAGCCCCGCCAACACCCGTTGCTGCACAACGCGTGTGAGCACGGCCTCAGACAGGACGCACCAGCCTGAAGCCCCGCTTATTCTGCCTACCCGCCCCGCTGCAACCAGGTCGCTCACCTCCACGGAGTCGCAAGCGCGACTCACCTCCATGCTGACCGGACTGATCGATCGCGTAAACCCGAAGTGATCCGCCGCTCAGTCCCTACCGTATCCCTTATGGAGGGTACGGAATGCAGACCTGGCTTTTTGACGGACGGCTCGATCTGGAGAGCGGCGTGGTGGCACGGGAGGGACAGACCGCGCAGCGGCTGAGCGGTGTGGCCCTGGCATGTGTTCGCTACCTGGCGAGCGCAGCGGGACGCCCGATCTCCCGGGAGGAACTGCTGACCGAGGTGTGGGGGTACCACCGGGGGGTGCGCTCCCGGGCAGTCGATACCACCGTGAAGGTGATCCGAAAGCTCATCGAGCCCGATCCTGCCGCCCCTGTGCACCTGCGCACCGAGCGGGGTGTCGGCTACCTCTGGGAGGCCGCGCCGCCCCCTCCAGAGCCGCCCACCCACCTGATCGGGCGGGAGACCATCGTCGCAAAGCTCCGCGAAGACCCCCGCCCGCTCATCGTCCTCTCCGGGCCTCCCGGTGTGGGAAAGACCGCGATCGGCGCGGTCCTGGGCCGCCCGCGGATCGATCTGCAGGGATGCGGCAGCCCGGAATCTGCGCTGCTACGCATCGGCGCTGCGCTGTTCCCCGGCGAGTCGGTGAGCACCCTGAGTGCCCTGAGCGCGCGCCTCCATCTCACCGGGTCCCACGCGATCTGGATCGATCACCCCGAGGGGGCCTCGCCAGCGCTGGCAGAGGCGATCTCTGTGCTGATCAAAGACACTGCGCTTCGGGTCCTGGTGACCACACGGGACAGCCGCGGCTGGCAGGGTTCGGTGATCCGCCTCTCCCCGCTCTGCCCACCCCACGCCCGGGACCTGCTCCTGCAGACCTGGGGCGGAGCGGACAACGCGGTCGCCGACGCGCTGCTGCCCTGGCTGGACGGACTCCCCCTCGCCATCGTCCTCGCTGGCACTGCTCTGCGACAGCTCCCGCCCGCTGTCCTCGTCAGCGCAGGGCCGCTGTGGAGCAGTGTGGCTGCCGGTGATGGTGCCCTCGACGTTACCCTTCAAACCGCCCTCTTCCAGCTGCCCGATGCGCTGCTCGACGCCCTCTCCACCCTGTCCATGCTGGAGAACCACCTCACGCTCTCGCAGGCCACCGCGCTGCTCGAAGCCCCCGCTGGCCCTATCCTCGCCGAGCTGCTCACCCGAAGCCTCATCGAGGTCGATGATCGCGGGCGCTATCGCCTGCTCATGCCAGTCCGGGACCACCTCCGCGCTCAGCTCATCCCATCCAGGAAGGCGGACAGTCAGGCGGCCATCGTGCGGTGGCTGGTCGCGCAGTGCGCTCAGGCCGGACTCCGTGCTCACCTTCTCCTTGTGGAGCGGCTGACCGATCTGGAGAACGCCCTGCAGTGGGCCGGTGCCGATGAGGTCGGACCCATTGCTCACGGGCTGGCCTCGTTCTACTACTACCGTGGCGACAGCGGCGCCCTCCTCCGGCTCGCGGCCCGGGCAGGCTCGCTGACCACGCCGCGGTGGCGTGCCCGCCTGGAGCTGTGGCGCCTGCTGGATCTCTGCGGTCGGGGACACGCCGCGCTGGCCCTCCCCGAGCTGTCTGACCTCCCCCTGGATCCCGATGATTTCCCCCTGCGGTGGTTCGCCGCCGCCGTGACGATCCGGGCCCGGCTGCTGACCGCGGATCCCGAAGGCGCCCTCCGCACGGCCCACGACCTGCTCAAGGTCGGTCGAAGCAACGGCGACATTGAGCTGATGGGGCGGGCCTGGACCGACATCGCCATGTGTGCCCGCCGCTGTGGTCGCCGTGAGCTGACCCGCCAGGCCTGCGCCCGCGCTCTGGCGCTCCTCCATGCCGCCCAGGCCCCTCACCACGCTGCCCGGACCCGCTGCATTCTCGGACGCCTGCTGCTGCAGG
>JBLHNG010000480.1:0-6837 GCA_047621685.1 Myxococcota bacterium
CACTCCGCACCAACGCCGGCCTCTGGCCCGCTTATGTCGCTGCGCTCAAGGGGGGCTGCACTTCCTCCATTCACCGCCTTACGTCGGCTCTCTCCAGTCGCCGCTCCCCCTGCGACCCCCCAGCATGACACCAATTACTCACCACCCTACGCAAACCCACAGGACCGTCCTGCACCACCCAGAGCGCCCAATGTCCGAAGCCCTCCCCGCCCCGAAAGAACCCCCAACCGCCAAACGCAACGGCGGGTAGTCCGCCACCTACAGCACCGAGCCCCAGATCCGATCAAACCGGGAGAACATCACGTTCAGCTCGTACTCCGTGGTGACCTTGCGGTAGCTCGCTTCCCCGAGACGCTGTCGGAGGTCGCGGTCCTCCACCACGCGCAACGTGGCCTCCGTCAGAGCCTCAGCATCGCCGGGGGGGATCAGAAATCCCTCCACCCCGTCGGTGATCACCTCCGGCACTGCACCCACCGGGGCGCCGATGAACGCCAGCCCTGCGGCCATGCCCTCAAGCATCGAGTTGGGGAAGCCCTCGGAGAACGACGGCAGCAGGAGGATGTCGCTCTCGGCATAGAGCCGGGCCATGGTCTCCCGGTCGACGGTTCCGTTCAGCTCAATGACGTCCGTGAGCCCGGCCTCCTCGACCCGCTGGCAGACCTGCTCTCCGGCAGCGACAAACACCAGCTTTGCCTTGCCGCGCAGGCTGGGGGCCATCTCCAGGACCGCATCGACACCCTTGCGCCTGGCGTCGGCGGTGCAGATGAACAGTGCTCGGGGGAGGCCGCGGGTGCTGCGGTCGGGCATGGGCGGCGGGGGGAGCACGGCGTTGCCGACGACGTGGAGACGGTCGGCGTCAGTGAGGGTGGAGAAGTAGTCCTTCCAGCCCTGAGACTGCACGATGATGGCGTCGGGCAGGGTGAGCAACTTGACGATGAGCCGACGCGCCCGGGGGGTGGAGATGTCGTAGAAGTGCCGAAAGTCACCGCCGAACCGGATGACCGCTGGGATGCCGAGGGCCTTGGCCTGGCTGACGTAGATCATGCCCTCCCAGAAGTTGTAGAAGTCCGAGGACTGCACCTGGATGACCTGCGCCCCCCGCCGCTTGAGCACCGCGGGGAAGGTGGCGACGTGCCAGCCGGTCACCCCGATGCCGGTCAGGGTGCGCTTGATGCCGCTGTTGAACAGGGCGCCGTAGGAGTAGTTGTCGCTGGCCTTGTCTTTGGCCGGACGGGAGGTGGAGAACCGGGAGAACTTCCACCGCTCCTTGAGAGTGGAGCGCTCGGTGAGGTTCTTCTGGAACGTCAGCACCCCGCCGGCCCCGGGGGTGAACGGACCGACAACGACGACGGTGGGGTTGCTCATGTGGCCGGGTGGGTGACGTCGAGCCAGGCGACGAACTGCTTGAGGCCGTCGAGCAGCGGGGTGGTGGGCTCGAAGTCGAGCAGCCGCTTCGCCTTGTCCACACTGGCGAAGGTCATCGGGACGTCGCCGGGCTGGTCGGCGATCTGGCGGACGATCGGGGGCTTGCCGACGGCCTCGCCGATGGCAGCGATGAGGTCGTCGAGGCGGTTGGGGGTGTTGTTGCCGAGGTTGATGATCTCGTAGCCCAGCGGGCGATCCACCGCGGCGACCACCCCGTCGACGATGTCCGCGACGAAGGTGTAGTCCCGAAGCGAGGAGCCGTCGCCGAACATGGTGATCTCCTGGCCGCGCCGGATGCGGTCGGCGAACAGGTGGATGGCCATCTCCGGGCGCTGCCGGGGACCGTAGACGGTGAAGAACCGCAGGCAGGTGGTGTGCATGCCGTAGAGGTGGTTCCAGGTCGCGCAGATCAGCTCGCCGGCCCGCTTGGTGGCGGCGTAGGGGCTGACCGGGACGGAGACGTCGTCGGTCTCGCGGAACGGGCCCTTGTCTCTGGAGCCGTAGACCGACGAGGAGCTGGCGAACACCATGCGGTCCATGCCACGCGCCTGCATGGCTTCGAGGATCCGGGTGGTGCCGGTCATGTTGATGTCGATGTAGGAGGTGGGATCCTGCAAGGACGGACGGACTCCGGCACGGGCGGCGAGGTGCACGACAACATCTGGGCGGTCGGCGTCAAATATCTGCTCTAAGAGCGCCTTGTCGCGGATGTCGCCCCGGTAGAGCTTGAAGCCGTCGTGCTTCGCCAGCAGCGCAGCGTTGGCCTCTTTGAGCGCCGGATCGTAGCCATAGTCGAAGGCGTCGATGCCGGTGACCCGGTCGCCGCGCTGGAGCAGTCGCTCGACGGTGTGTGAGGCAATGAACCCCGCAGCACCGGTGACGAATACGTGCATGTTTCCCCCCTTGAGTAGAGTCTATCTGGTCCGACCGACGAGGCGGCTGACCCGTTTCTTGACACGCTCCAGGATCTCCTGATCCTCGGGCATGTAGCCGAAGAGACGGGCAGCGACGGCGTAGGCCATCAGCAGGCCGACGACCGCGGCGATGCGCAGTGTGATGCTGGCGTCGGTGGTGGCGAAATGAACTCCCGCCATTGCTGCCGCGCTGCCGAGGAGCAGGCCGATGCTGCGGACGGTGAACGGGAAGCACTTGAGCAGATGCCAGACCTCAACCACCCGCCACAGCCCCCAGGCCGACAGGGTGATCGCAGTGGCCCAGGCCGCCCCGATGCCGCCCAGCTCGGGGATGAGCAGCATGTTGAGGGTGAAGCCGAGCACGGTGGCGACGATGCCGTTGATGAGGTTGAGCGTGGTGTGCCCGGACATCGGAATGAGCCGCATGGTCGGGCTGCAGGCCACGTTGATGATCTGCCCACAGCACAGGATGACCAGGGCGGGCAGGCTGGCGAGGTACTCGGGCTTGTAGATGCGCAGGATGAGGTCTGGCAGCAGGATGAGCACCATGTAGACCGGCAGCGACACCACGATGAGCCAGCGGGTGACGGTCTTGAGCAGGGCGTCGAGGCGGGCGGTCTCTCCGGTGGCGACCATCTCGGAGATGAGCGGGTTGAACATCGTGATGACCGCGTTGACCGGCAGCGCACCGAGCACCGCGAGCCCGGCGGCGATGGCGTAGATCCCCACTGCCTCAGAGTCCACCATGCTGTAGAGCATGATGTAGTCCATGCGCAGGTTCAGCCGGAAGACCATCGCGGCGAGGGTCTGGGGGATGGAGAAGGCGAGCAGGGTGGCCGGCTCGGGCAGGCCGGGGATGCTGCGATCCCGGAGCAGCGCGCCGTAGTGTCTCCAGCAGAACCGGGCGGCGACCAGCAGCGAGACTCCCGCAGCGATGGCGTAGGCCATCAGCGCACCTGACAGCCCACGATCCAACCCGACAGAGACCGCGACCCCGGCGATGAGGGTGAGCGGCAGTGCGATCTGGAAGGCCAGGGCGCTGCGCTTCATGTCCTTGCGTGCCCGCAGCGCCCCGACCAAAAACAGCAGCGGGATCCACAGCCCGACGATCAGCGCCCCCCAGGTGGTGACCTCTGGGTCTGCGCAGACCTTGCCGCCGAACGGAGTGCCGACGAGGGCGGAGGTGGTGCAGAACCAGGACGGCATCGTGGTGATGGCCAGCCCGGTGACGAAGCTGCTGGCCAGCGCGAGCACCCCGCCGAGCTGGAGCATGCCCTTGAGCCGGCCCGGGTCGTTCATCTTGCGGTAGCGGGCGCCGAAGTAGACCACCCCGGTGTCGAGTCCCAGCGAGGCAAAGGCGGCCAGCAGCGGCACGAGCGCCATGGTCGTGAACGCGTAGACCCCATACAGCTCGCTGCCGAGCACCCCCGACAGCAGCCAGGCCACCCCGAAGCGCAGCCCACGGTCAGTCAGGATCCCTGCAAAGGTGATCCCGCCGCCGCTGGCGACCTTTGCAGCGTCTGAGGCGCCTGGGGGAGGGGAGCCGCTCATCGACTGCGCGCGAAGTCCTCTCGGATGGCGGCCACGATGCGCTGTGCGGCGGCCCCGTCACCGTAGGGGTTGTGCGCCCGGTGCATGCCCTCCCAGGCGTCGGTGTCACACAGCAGGCGGTTGGTCTCGGCCACGATCTGGGCGCGGTCGGTGCCGACCAGCCGCACAGTGCCGGCTTCCACACCCTCAGGGCGCTCGGTGACTTCTCGCATGACCAGCACCGGCTTTCCGAGGCTGGGGGCCTCTTCCTGGATGCCACCGGAGTCGGTGAGGATGACGTGGCAGCCCTTCATCAGCCGCACGAACGGGGCGTAGCTGAGCGGTCGGATGAGGTGGACGTTGTCGAGACCCGACAGCAGGCGGTGGACCGGCTCCTGGACGCGGGGGTTGAGGTGTACGGGGTAGATGATGTGCACGTCGGGGTGGGCCGTGGAGATGTCCGCCAGGGCGCCGCAGATGTCCTCGAAGCCCTGGCCGAAGCTCTCCCGGCGGTGACCGGTGACCAGGACGTATTTCTTCCCCGCAGCGACGATCGGGTAGGCGCTGCCGAGGGCCTCGGCGTCTTCCTCGATCGGGCGGAGGCGGTCAGCAACCCACAGCAGGGCGTCGATGACGGTGTTGCCGGTCACCCAGATGCGCTGCTCGGGCAGGCCCTCGTCTCGAAGCACACCAGCAGAGCGGGCGGTGGGGGCGAAGTGCAGGGTGGTGATGGCGTCTGCGAGGACCCGGTTGGCTTCCTCAGGGAACGGCGCGGAGAGGTCTCCAGTGCGCAGTCCAGCTTCGACATGCCCGACCGGGATCCGGGAGTAGAACGCGGCGAGGGCGGCGGTGAAGCTGGTGGTGGTGTCGCCGTGGACCAGGACGAGGTCCGGCTTGCGGGCTTCGAGCACCGGCTTGAGCCCGATGAGCACCCGGGCGGTCAGCTCGTGGAGGGTCTGGCCGGGACGCATGAGGTCGAGGTCGTCGTCGGGCACGATGTCGAAGAGGTCGAGGACCTGATCGAGCATGTCCCGGTGCTGCGCGGTGACACAGACGAGGCTCTCGATGCCCTCGGCAGCCTCCAGTGCCTTGACCACCGGGGCCATCTTGATGGCTTCAGGGCGGGTGCCGAAGACGGAGAGGACGCGGATCGGGGTGCTCTGGCTCACAGGAAGACCCCGCAGGTGTCGATGACCATCTTGCCTTCCAGGTGGTTGCGGGCGAGGTTTCGAAACGATCGATGGGCGACGAGGCCGACGATGATGTCCGCGCGGCGGAGCACCTCATCGAGCGGGGTGAGCGGGAACTCGTCGAACGACTCCAGGTTGGGCTCGCAGGCGAGGATCTCCGCATCGGGCAGGGCGGCCCTGAGCTTGCGGGTGACCGCGAGGGCCGGGGACTCGCGGAGGTCGTCGATGTCTGGCTTGTAGGCGAGGCCCATGCAGCCGATGACCGGGGTCTTCAGGCGGCTGGCGCGCTCCAGGACCCGCTCGACGACCCAGTCGACCTTGCCCTCGTTGACCAGCCGGGCCTGACGAATGAGGCGGGCCTCTTGAGGTGCGGCGGCGACGATGAACCACGGATCGACCGCGAGGCAGTGCCCGCCGACGCCGGGGCCGGGGCTCAGGATGTCGACCCGGGGGTGGTGGTTGGCGAGCTTGATCAGCTCCCAGACGTCGATGCCCAGCCGGTGGCAGATGATCGACAGCTCGTTGGCGAAGGCGATGTTGGTGTCGCGGTAGGAGTTCTCGGTCAGCTTCGCCATCTCGGCGGTTCGACAGTCGGTGACCAGGACGTGTCCGATGACGAAGCCGCGGTAGAACGCCGCAGCGCGCTCGGTGGCCTCTGGGGTGAGCCCGCCGACGATGCGGTCGTTCTGGACGATCTCCTGGAGGATATGGCCGGGCATGACCCGCTCAGGGCAGTGGGCGACCTGGACCGAGAGGGCACCACCACGGATGAGGTCTGGCCGCAGCTGTCGGATGATCTCAGCCATCAGCTCGGTGGTGCCGATGGGGGAGGTGGACTCCAGGATCACGAGGTTGTCGGCCTGGAGGTGTGGTGCGATGGCAGCAGTGGCGGACCGCACATAGGAGACGTCGGGCTGGTGGCCGTCGGTGAACGGGGTGGGGACCGCGATGATGAAGACCTCCGCGGGGCTGGGCTCCAAGGAGGCCGTGAGCTGTCCGGAGGTGACCGCGGAGTGGACCAGGGCGTCGAGGTCGGGCTCCACGATGTGGATCTTCCCGGCGTTGATGGTGTCGATGACGGACTGCTTGACGTCGACCCCGCGCACCCGACAGCCCTTGGTGGCAAGCAGGCTGGCGGTGGGCAGACCGATGTAGCCCAGCCCCATGACACAGATACTCAGTGGCTCCATTTCCCCCTCCCTTTTCCTCTCGATCCGTATGCCCCGGATCACTGACACGCCAACCCTCATCGGCACCATCCCGGGAGGTAGTGGTTCTGGATCACGTTGTTTTTGTTCAGCGTCGACGAAAGCCGCAGAGAACAACCAGGAGAAGCCACCAGGGCCCGCCGAGAGGGCCACCAGCGCAGCCGCAACTTCTGGGCTCCTCAAACCATGGCGACAGCCAGACCCGCTCCTCGTCGCTTCCGGTGAGGTAGCGGATGCGGAGGTAGGTCCAGTCTCCGTCGCCCCGGGACCAGGTGGAGGAGAGGCTCAGGGCGTCGGCGGCGGTGAGGATGCCGTCTGGACCGATGCGCTCGATGGTGATCGAGTCGGCGCTTCCACCCGGGTCGGTCAGCTCGATGCGGATCTCGGCGGGCATGGCGGAGCGGGGCAGGGTGCTGCCGGGGGGGTAGCGCAGGCCGTCAGAGCCGATGGCTTCGGCGGTGAGGTCGGGGCGGGGGCCGGAGCTGGCGGCGGTGGTCCGGGCGGCGATGGTGTCGAGGATGGACTCGCCAGACAGCGGGGTGTCCGCGTTGAGCCAGACCCCGGTGAGGC
>JBLHNG010000481.1:0-6821 GCA_047621685.1 Myxococcota bacterium
AGCTCACTGAGCAGGAGATCCTCGTCGTCCTGGAGGCGCTCTCTACGCAGAGCACCGAAGCCCGCCAGCTACTGGATGACGTCCTCCGTCGCATTGACGAGCTTCGCCGCTTCGATACGTTCAGGCAGATCTGATGACACTCAACATCCGCCAGCACCTCAGCCAGCTCTCCCTTGCATCTGTGCTTGCCGCAGTGATGCTCGCCGGGAGTCCAGCCGCGGCTCAGGACGCTCCTCCTGGTGAAGACGAAGCCGCGCCGACGCCAGATGAACTTGGCTGGGTGCCCGACTTCCGGGTCATCGGCTTCCAGGATCGTCCTGGCACCGGCGACTGCAACCGTGCCTATGCCCGCTACGGCGAGTGCATCGAGCTTGTGGAGTTCATGCCCTACGAGCTGATCGCGCGAAAGATGCCGGTCTGGGAGAACCGCGACAACTGGAAGGAGCTGATGGAGGCCCAGGAGAACGGCGCCCATCGCCGCAAGCTCCGCAAGCAGCGCCGCGCAGTCTTCACCCAGTGGCGTGCGATGAGCCAGCTGTATGCCCAGATGTGGGAGGACATGGCCTACCGCTGGACGAGCAGCGATGACATCGCGCTCTCCACCTACCGCACCTCCGGCTATCAGGTGCTCCCGCAGGCCTCCGATGAGTGGGACCTCTCCTACCCCGGTCGACATCGGGTCTACTCCCTGCCCGAGCACCAGAAGTGGCTCGGCAGCGGCCGCTGGCTCCAGCCCTTCTCCAGTCAGCTTCCTGGCTACGACGAGCGCTACGAAGACGAAGACGATGGCATCGACTCCGACGCCGACGGCATCTCTGACAGCATCGAGCGCATCATCGGGACCTACCCCAACGTCGCCGACAGCGACAAGGATGGCTGGAACGACGGCGAAGAGTTCGAGGCGGAGACCTCCGCAACCGATCCGGATGACTACCCCAAGATCATGCGAGAAGGGGAGGACTCCTTCTACCGCCTCGTGAAGTACGCCCTGCCCGATGGTCACCACTTCGAGCCGGTCCCCACCGCGCTGCTCAAGGGGCGGTTTGCCCTGCGCCTGGGTGTCGACGGACGACTTCATGATTACGACATCATGGACGCCGACCCGCAGCCCTCCGGTCCGTTCTTCGAGCAGATGTTCCCCTTCGACAACATCTACCGGGGCATCAACCCAGAGGATCGCAGCCAGTTCATCCCGCTGGTCGACTTCGATCGCCCCGACACCCAGCTGACCCGCTCCGAGGTGTGGGACGAGTCCAACAGCGACCTTCGCATCGCGGCGTTCTCCGACACCGTCCGACAGGCCAGCTTCCAGTTCAACACCTTCTACCGCCTCATCGGCTCGCAGATCGCGCAGTTTGCGATGGAAGACTACACCGTCAACCACATGCGCATCCTCGGGGCGCTCACCCTGATGCGCTCTCCCCCGGGCTCCAAGGGTGACGTGACCGGTCTGGCTCGCAACCTCGTCGCGGCTTCCCGGAGCGAGACGGACACCGAGGACTCCATCAAGGCCCGCCTGGACTCGTCGGTGTACTCCATCCAGGGTGGCTTCTCGCTGAGCTACAACAAGATCCCGGAGACTTTGCTCAACGAGTGGATCGGTCGCCTCGACGTCACTCACCCCCCGGGGAGCGACTACTACGCCCGGCTCAACCTCGCCGTCCGCCAGATGCTCAACGACACCATTCGAGCCTCATCGACTCCGATCACCGATCTCGACGACGTCTACCTTGAGCAGTGGATCCGCGACAACCGCGAGGGCGGTGAGCTGACCCGGATGCGGCTGCAGATCAAGCAGCTCGCCCTGCAGTACCTCATGGAGCAGCTCAACCAGTCCGACCGGGACCGCGTGGAGACCTATCTCCTTCTCGACCAGCTCGATGAGACGATCTACCAGGGCCTCAACGACAACAAGGGCAGCTTCGCCCCGCCAGCACTGATGGAAGGGCTGACCTCGGGGAGCTGGGAGGGCGTGCTCTCCGAGCACAAGTACTACACCTCTCCGATCCCCATGGGACTCGGGGCGATCGACCCCACCTCGATCTGCACCACCAAAGACGGCGTCGAGGCGCTGGGTGAGTCAACCATCGGTGTGGTTCATGTCGACCAGATCTTCGCCGCGACCGACGGGCTTGCCCCCAACGACCTGCTCTGGGAAGCTCGGAACAACCTGAACTTCCTCATGCTCGACAACCCGCTGGTCAACGACCCGCAGGTCAGCCGCCTCGTCGGCCTCCCCGACGGTCTCGCCCTGTTCCGGGCGCGCTGGGTGGTGTGGAGTGGGTGGCACATGTTCTGGCATGTCGAGCCGTTTGCAGATGACAACCGGCTGGTGCTCCGGACGGGCGCCATCTGTGACGACATGGTCCTCACCGACCCCGACCTTGTGCCCACCGTTGTCCGGGCCGGTCTCCTCGACGGCGACTTCCGCCCCTCAGAGTCTGCGCGTTGGAAGGATGACCCCATCCGCCAGCAGCGACGCCGGGACCGCCGGGCGCGGCAGAACCCCCGGGACGCCAAGGGCGCTGATGAGCGCGTCTCAGAGGCCCGCTATGCTGGCGCCGAGGGCGAGAAGGTCTACGGGGACTACGAGTACTTCAACGAAGCAGCAACCGACCCAGACATCTCCACCGCCGCTGCCCTTGCTCAGACCGGTCTCGGTTTGTTCGGAGCTGGCAAGCGCGAGCCCAATCGCCTCCGGGTCAAGCGACCGGACCTCCCGCAGAGCGTTGCCTACGTCAAGGAGATCGTGCGCTCACCGCTGGAGGACATCGCGACCGATGAGGACGGCTTGACGGTCGTGGTCTTCGACTCTTCAAAGCCCTCCCGGTTCTACGGCATGCGCAACCTCCGGCCCCGCACACCCTATGCCCGAAACCAGCGGCGGGTCTCCTGGCGTCGGTGGATCCGCATGGCGAACTGGGGGCTCTACCTCGACGGGGATGCAACCTCGGATCGGGCCACGGTCGTCTCGCCCTCCTACACGGAGAGCCCCTCCGTTTCCACGGACGTCATCGTGCCCCGTTGGCGGAGGAACCGGACCTGGGATGCCACCTTTGCCGGTGGCGCTGGCTTCTTCCCGATGCGCCACGTCCAGTACCTCTGCAACGTCGCTGACGCAGACCTCGATGTCGTCGCTGACTGTGGACCAGGCACCTACTCCGACCTCATCGGGTTCACCGACGGCACCGGAATGTCTGAGCGCACTGAGGGCTTCGGGATCGACTTCTCCTCGATGGCCACCTGGTGGTTCTGGGATCAGCCCCGTCTGGCTGTCGAGATGGGCCTGGAGGCTCGCGTCGACTTTCTCCACGGTGGCCAGTCCTGGATCTGGGCGGACTACAACACCAGCGCCGGCTTAGTCTCTCCAAACTACAACTTCCTGTTCAAGCCTCAGGGCGGCTTGATTGTCGGTCTGCGCCACGCACCGGATCCGCGTCCGATGTGGCGGGTGCTTCGTCTCAGTCCGACCTGGGGCGCGAACTCGTCGGATGGATCGAGCTCTCAGGGCCGATACGAACACGGTATTCGCGGTGGATTGCTGCTCGGTCCCGGCTTCAACGGTATGGAGGGTACCCTGATGACCGAGTTGTGGCGCGGGATCTCCATCCGCCGTCGCTACTCCCCCTGGTCTTCCTTCACGCCCTATCACCCCATCCTGATGGGCAACTACTTCCTCCGCGGGCAGTACGCTTGGACGATGATTCCGGATGACAGCTTCACGCGGTCAATCGAGATGATTGACAGCTACACCATCATGACCGGTGTCAGACTCCAGTTCCGTCTCAAGGAACCCCTGCCCGATCTGTTCTGAGCATCAATTTCTGAGCATCAATGAACACCCTCGAACACATCAGCACCGTCTCCACCATCGTTCACGAAGGACTGGAGAACTGGGCTCGGACCCTGCTCCGGGACGCCGGAATCGAGACCACTGAGGTCTATGGTTCCTTCCCTCCTGAAGGGACCATCGCGAGCCACATCGTGCTCTTCCCGTACCGGGTCGGGCCAGCGGAGGGGCAGCTTGCCGCTGCGACCCGCGTCGAGTCCATGCTCGGCACCCGGGCCAAGAACCTCGCCCGCGAAGGCGGGATTCCGTCGATCTGGCTGGACATTGGAGCGGCGATCACCGAGATGATCATCGACCACTACCCCCGGCGAGGCAGGTCGGCCCGAGACCGTGATGTTCCCCATCCCATCCCGCCAGTCTCCGAGCTGCCTGACGGCATTCGTGGGTGGTACGAGAAGCAGAAGGATGACGGGAGCGAAAATTCCTGGGTGACCAAGAACGGCGATCGGTACAACGCCCGGCTGCCCTCGCTGGCCTGGCAGCCACCAATCACCATCCGTATGCAGTACCTCGTGGTGGTGGGTGAGGGGGCGCGCGGCACCGCAGATCGCTCGGGTGCAAATGCTCCCATCGCCGTCCAGACCCTGAGCGTCCTGGCGGCTGGTCTGCAGATGCGCCGCCAGATGACCATCGAGATCCCTCCCGCTCCCTTTGATCGCAAGATCATTCCCTTCATCAAGGGGGTGGCTGCTGTGCTCGGTGGTGAGACCGCTGAGCAGCTCAAGGAGGGGGTCAAGGCGCTCAGCCGAAAGGCGACCGTGTCTGTGACCCTGCTGCCGGGCTCCAACCTGACTAACGCAGACTTCACCGGCTTGATGCAGGCTATGCAGCGACCGCTGCAGCCAACGCTTCACCTCGGTGTTCAGATGGCCCTCGGCGGAGCTCCGATCTTCGCACCGGGCATCAACGCCGAAGTTGTCCCCCATCAGATCCGATAGGCTGAGCGCGCTATGGCCCACATTGTTCAATGCATCGAGCCGGACAGCCTGCCGATCCAAATTCAGCTGGAGCTGCAGGACGGAGAGCTATTCTCTGTCTTCCTGCTCAGCGATGCCTCCACCTCTCCCGGCGGTCTGAGGAGCACAATCCTCTGCAAAGCCGACGTCGATCCGCCTCCCGAGGCGGCGATGATCTTCGAGGTGGCGATCTACGATCCGGGGACCGGTGATCCGGTCACCATGCGCGTCCGTCGACTCGGCAGTTCCCTGAACACCGACCTGGTGCGTCCCCATGTGCGCAGCCGGGTGACACCGGGCACTGAGGTTCGCAGCGGAAGTCGGCTGGAGGTCGTGCTCCCAGACCTGCGCAGGGTCAGCTTCACGCTCCAGCTTGAGGCTGAGATCCACCAGGGCGCCTCCAGCTCCATCGGCGGCGGTGCGATCCGGCACAAGCAGGCAGTCGCTGGCGGAGACACTGCGTACTACCTGTACAACACAGTACGCAGCATCCTCACGATCAACATCCAGTTCCTTATCGCTCGGGTCACGTCCGCGCTGACGAGGCTGGGTATTCCGACCTGGATCATCCCTCTGGCAGTCACCGGTCTGCTTGTGTTTGGCGGGCTCGCGTACTTCGCCTACCGCCAGCATCAGGCTGCTGCTGCCGCCGAGGGGCAGACTGCCCTGGTCGAGGACGAGCTTGCCGAGTCCCAGGCTGCTGCCGCCGCTGCCGCTGCCGATGTGAATGCCTGCCTCCAGCAGCGACAGGCTCTCGCACTCCAGCTCAACGACATCAAGGAGCAGATGAAGGCCCAGGTCGAGGTCGCGCTGGTCACCCCATTCACCTACGGCGTCGCCCTCGGTGAGGGTGGTGCGCGCATGGGCGAGGACGATGTCGTCGAGTACGACCGTCAGCTCCAGGAATCAGTGATCAACCGGGTCGTCGACATGATGGGCGATCTGTCTGGCGTGCCCAGCGAGGCCGAGAACTGCTTCAGCCATGAGGCGGTTCTGGTCCCGGACCTGCCGGGCTACATCCTGCTGTGGCACCCCAACCCCGAGCTGGTCTGCCCGCTGGAGTACGCCGCGGTGGACAACGGCATCGACCGCGCTGGTCGATGGGGACTGTCCCTGCGAGTCAAGCGCCAGCAGAGCGCCGAGAGCGAGATCGCTCCCTCAGATCCCACCGATCCGACCCTCGCGGATCTCCGAATGGCGGATCGCTGGTCTGCACGGACCCATGCGCTGGGAATGCGGGATGTCCAGGAGGCCCTGCTGACCTCGGATGCTGGCAACCGGGTTCCGGTCGCCCCCAGCCAGGCGCACCTCTGGACCCTGGCCCTGTGGGATGCCTACAACCGCATGCCTTCCCCGGCAGACGGTGTGCTCGACAGTCCGGTCAACATCTGCATCACCGAGCTGATGGATCAGGTCCTCCGATCCGCGCCGCCAGCTGAGCCAGGCTCACCATTGCTGCCCAACATCGTCAGCATCGCCAGCGGAGAGGACAAGATCCTGCTCTCCCCAACTCCTGGCTGCCCCTGGCCTGATGGTGCCATCCAGAAGGGCGCCAACGCAGCCCTGATGGCTGTGGCCCACACTGCGAACTACACCAGCGAGGGAGGGGCGTCGGGCGAGTGAGTCGGTGAGGCGTGTGGGCTGGTCGGTGAGGCGAGCGAAGCTGGCCGGGTGGTGACTCTGGCAGGGGGCTGCTCCGTCCTCAGGTTCGTCGGCAGCCGCCGGCCGTAGGTGGGCTGATTGACGTACCGGGTAGAGGTACGGGGACGGGCGGAGGCCGCCGGAGTCGGTCGGGTGGCTGGCTCAGTGTCCTCGCCACAGAGTTCAGCAAGTGCCGGTCGTAAGACGGGCTGATTGCTGATTCGGGGATCGGCGCGGGGACGGGGTGATTCCGACGAAGCCGGTCAGGTGGCTGCCTTCCCCCCTAATTTTGTTGATTGTATTGTTTTGGATCGCCAGTTCAGGAGTCTCAGTTCGCCCGGGCGCGCGCAAGGGGAGACCGTAGTGGGCCGTGT
>JBLHNG010000482.1:0-6765 GCA_047621685.1 Myxococcota bacterium
GGCCGCGAGCAGCAGCCGCGCTCCCCAGCGGCGTCCCGGAAGGAGCGCACCGACCGCGCCCAGGGCGAGGAGCTGGAGGAGGACATCCTCTTGGACGGTGCTGCCGAGGATCTCCTGGACCCGGCTCAGTCCCTCGGCGAGCACCGCGAGGTCGGGGGAGGGGATCTCGGAGACGTGGTTCACGCCGCTCCCCAGCAAGCGTGCCCGTCCGATGAGCAGTCCGGCACCGGCAGCGAGGGCATGGAGCAGCCCGTGCCACCGTCGCCTGGCGAGCAGCGGGCCGATGGCGAGGAGCGCAGCAGCGGGGAGGGCGACGATCTTCACCGCCGCAGCAAACGCCACCAGGATCGCCCCGGCGAGGCTCACCGGCAGTCCGGCCAGTCCCGATCGGCTCGCCATCCAGCACAGCCCGACCCCCAGCCAGGCCAGCCCACAGGCCGGGGCGTCCGCGCCGAGGATGATCGCGGTGAAGATGAGCCAGCCCCAGGTCGCCGCCAGGGCACCCGTGCACAGCCCCGCCCGCCAGCCCCCCAGGGCATGCCCGGCCAGGGTCGATCCCAGGACTGCCGCCAGCGCACCGCCCTCCATCACCAGGCGCGCAGCCGGCAGGATCGCCCCGTCGGTCAGGGGCATCACAGCAGCGATGAGCCAGGTGCACCAGTCCCGCCCGGTGTCTCCCTCCGCCAGCGCGGTGATCATCTTCACCCCACCCGGGCCGGGCATGCTGCGCAGATCCAGGCCGCTGTACGCCATGCGCCGAAGCCCCGCCGCGAGGGGCAGGGCCAGGAGGTAGGGGAGGAGGTGGGACAGTGTCCACCCCTGATGGCAGGGTCGAGCCACTCGGAGGGCAGGATACCCTACAGCAGCATTCTCTGGATGTGGAGTGTGAAGATCGGAGAGGCCGGAGGATACGCTCCCTTTATTGGTCGCTACTTCCGACCCCTGAGGGCTTTCTCCACGGATGCCAGATCCCACCCACCAGCGCCGCTTGCTCTCCGCCGTCCTCCTCGCAGCGACTGGCGCTCTCCTGGCATGGCGGATCCTGCCTGCTGAGCGCAGCCTCACCGGAGACGCCCCCCTCCTGCTGGCCCGCTCCCGGCGCATCTATGCCGAGCTGCTCACCGCACCCCTGGACGCGCTGAGCCACCTCGTCGGTCAGGTCGTGCCGCAGCCGCCGGTCGGCCACCTCGTCGCTGGCCTGGGCTACGGACTCGGACTGACCGATGCCGCCCCGCTGTTTGCCGGCTGGCTGGCGCTGTGCGGGGTGTGGTGGGGGATGGGGAAGCTGTCGGGTGGTGCGGTGGTGGCGCCGCTGCTGGCGTGGCTGCTGCTCATCGCGAGTCCGATGACCTGGAGCGCGGTGGAGCACCTGGAGTGGGACTTGCTGTGCGCGGGATGGCTGGCGGTGAGCCTGGGGGCGCTGGCGGCGAGCGACGGACTGCGGCGGCGTCCGGCTCTGGTCGGGGTGCTGGCCGGGCTGGGGGCGCTGGTGAAGTACTCCCTGGTGCTGTTCTACCTGCTGCCCGCGATCGTGGTGTTTGTCGGTGCGCTCCGGGCCGGTCGAAAGCAGGACGCAGTGCGCTATGTGCTCGGCGGACTGGCACCGCTGCTGGTGTGGGTGCCCCTGGTCGCCGACAGCTTCATGCCCTACCTCTCCGCCTCTCTCGCGAGCCCGGAGCAGCCCCTGGACTCCGCGAGTGCGGTCCCGTCGTTCGCGGATCGGCTGAGCTGGAGTCACCTGTCGTACTACCCGGCGGTCCTCAAGGATGCCCTGGGCTGGCCGGGGGTGGTGGCCTGCCTCGCGGCTCCGCTGGCGGCTCGGGATCGCTTCGGTCGGCTGGCGCTGCTGTGCGCAGTCGGTGGGCTGATCGCCCTGTCGCTGATCGGACGGCGAGAGCCTCGATACCTGCTGCCCCTCCTCCCAATGTTGCTGCTGTGTGCTGGGATGGGGCTGAGGCGACTGCGGGGCTGGCCGGTGCTGGTGCTGGTGGCGGGGCTGGCTGGCAGCTGGCAGCTGCGGGTGACCGCGACGGTCTGGACGGACTGGAACGATCCACGCCCGCTGCGCACCCTCGACTTCGGCCCCGACAACCTCACCCGATGGGGGAATTGGCCCCGTCCGGAGCGCCCCTTCATCCCCTCCAGCTCCCTGGCCGCGAGGTGGTCCGTCCCCGAGGCTGTCGATGCCATCATCGCTGCCGACCCGGGTGCTGCGGTGGGCTTTGTGCTCTACGCCAACCCCCGGGTGCCAGTCGCCGACCTGTTTGTCATGGAGGCCGCTGACCGGGGGCTGCGCTGGGACAGCATCGACATCGACGTGCTCTCCGCAGGACGGGCTCCCGAAGCGCCGCGTCGGGTCGACGGCAGCGCGCTGCGCCACGACGGCCATGGCGCACCCCCGCCGCTAGATGAGGGCTACCTCTTCGAGGCGGACATCGGGCCGTTCCCTGACGGCGTGCGCGACTTCTCCCTCCTCTACACCGTCCACCCCCAGAACGAGCCGTTCCACACCGGCTTCACCACCCAGCTCGGGGCGGAGCCGATTGCAACCTTCAGCCTGCCTCGGGGCTTTGTCGGGGTGCTGTGGCAGATGTCGGAGGCGTGGTCTGGGGAGCTGGGGCAGGAACTCTACAGTTCGACACAGCCCTGAGTCCGCCGAAAAGCGTCAAGTCGACAATAATTGTCACCACGGTCTGACACATCCTGTCAGCCCTGGCAGGAGTGGCAAGAGGAAAGGCCGATAATCATCGGCTGCTCTAGAGGCACGCTCCTTGCTATTCCCTGGTGTAGAGGAACTCGACAGACTCTCTCGAGAGCGCGATGTGTGTCTCCCCTTTCACACATCCAGACTGAGCCAACAGGCTCGGCCTCTGGTTCGGTCGCTTCTTCACGACATGCTCTTTGAACATCATCGAACAGACTACTTGACCGGGTTCCGGATGGCGAAGGATACGGTGGATGTGAGAGAAGTCGTAGTGTCGTCGATCACCTTGATCCTGCCTCTTGTCCAGTGTGGATGGTGATGAGGGGTGGTTGATCAACATGGCGAATCGGTCGATGGCCACCGGGATGGTGTCTGTGAGATGATGAACGAAGACTGTCTTGAAGACGGCGGCTGACCTCTGGGTTGGTCGTCGTTTTTTAATTGAAACGGTGCCGCTTCGCCGAAGGCGTTGCAAGCCGTTTCAGTTGTTCCGGATTGGCTCAAGCAATCCGCCAGAGTTCTCGTGCAAGCTCAGAGGCTGGGTCTGAACCGCGAATGGTCGAAGCGAATCTTGACCGATGGTCTTCTGGCACCTCTAAACCAGCCTCAGTGGTGATGTGCCTGCAGGCTCCAGGCTCTGAGCCGATTACAATCCGGCCATGCTACTGCTCAGCCTCATGTCCGCCTGCCAGCTCACCGTGCCCATCCCCGACGGCGAGATCGACGCCATCGCTCAGGAGGTCTGCAAGATCGGCCACCCCGGCGGGACCTACACCTCCGCCAGCGTGGTTGGTGCTTCCACCGGACTGCTCGGCGGCGACAAGTCTGTCGACGTCGCCATCCTCTACAGTCCGCTCATCGGCAACAAGGAGCACACCATGACCATGCGCTTCCTCGTAGACAGCCTCGACCCCTGCGAGGTCCGCAGCGAGGTGCTCTCAGACACCGGGCCGAAGCCGATACTGCTGGACAACCAGATCGCCTCACCCCTGGTCGGCCAGATGGTGTGCGACTCCTTGAAGTAGGCCGCCCTCAGTCGGCTGCGCTCAGTCCGCCGCTCGCTGCTCGTTGAGCACATTAAACAGCCGCGGGGAGCCCTCCACGTAGGTCGCGGTGTGGATGTGCACGAGGTCCTTGAAGCGGCCGTCTGGATCAGGCACGGGGTGCTCGGGGACCAGGACACGACCCGACCGCAGGCCGACCCAGGTCTCGACGTCGCCCTCGGGGGTGAATTGGAGCCGGATGAGGCTTCGATCCCGGATGACCTTCCCCACCGGCCACTCGGTCGCCGGGAGCATCCAGTCGCCGGGGATGTGGTCGTAGGTGGCACGCGCGCCCTTCGTCTCGCCCCGGAGCTGCTGTGAGGTGATCCGGATGGTCAGCGGGCCTGCCAGGGGAGCCTCGATGCGCCAGTACAGGTCGACGATGTTGCCGGCCTTGGGGGTGGGCAGGCTGTCGAGCAGGACGGAGTAGCCGATGAGGGAGACCCCGTTGCTCCAGCGCACGTCGATCGGGGTCGCGTCTGGGGGGAGGGCATCGAGGATGCGACCGGGCTCAGCCAGGCGGGGGGACTGCGGAACGGTGCGCCTCGGCGGCGGGCTGTCGGGCAGGTAGAGGCGCCCCGGGTCGCAGGCGAGCAGGAGGTCGTCGCCGTCGGGGGTGAGGGTGGTGCCGAGGTCGGCGGAGAGCGCGGTGAGCTTGTCGCGGATGTCCTGAGCGGTGGTGCCCTCCGCGAGCAGGGTGCGGCTCTCCTTGAGGTGGATGGGGGTGGCCCGGACCGCGGTGATGCCGGCCTGAGTGACGGTGAGGGTGAAGATCGCCGTCTCGCTGTTGGGATCGCCGGTGGTGTAGTCGATGGCGAGGTTGCCAGCGTCGTAGAGGACCGGCCGGCCATCGATCAGCTCCATGCCCTGCATCCAGTGGGCGGAGTGGCCGAGGATGCCGTCGTAGCCCGCCCGGATCAGCCGACGGGCCAGGGTTCGGGTCAGCTCAGTGGGTTCTCCCTTCATGTTCTCGCCCCAGTGCGGGGAGAGCAGGACGACGTGGGCATGCTCTCGGGCGTTGTCGAGGATCTTGCTGTAGACCTCGACGACTCGATCCGTGAGATCCGGGTTCATGCCGTTGATCAGCAGCGTGCCCGGGCGATTCTTCCGGGCGTTGTAGCGCCGGGTCGCGGTGAGGTCGCCGCCCACGATGGCGACCACAGTGTCGCCGAGGGTGATGTAGGCAGGGGTCTTGGCATCGGCGAGGGTGTGGCCGCCGCCGGTGTAGTCCATGCCAGCGATGCGGATCCGATCGAGCATCTCGGTGAGGGCGTCGGGACCGTAGTCGTTGCTGTGGTTGTTGCCGACGGTGAGCACGTCGATGCCAGCCTCGCTGAGCACGTCGATGGCGTGGGGGTGGGCGCGGTACATGTGTGGACGGGGCTCGCCCTTGTCGTTGAAGTCGCCGCCCAATGCGATCACGCCCTCGGCGTTGACCACTGCGAGATCCGCCGCCTGGAAGACGGACGCGACGCCGCTGAGGATCTCCCCGCGCTTCTCCGGATCGTGCAGCGCTTCGTTGAGGCGTCTTCCAAGCAAGACATCCCCCGCAAAGGCGATGGTGTGCTCGGGGAGGTTGGCGGGGACCTCGGGGGTGCAGGACAGCAGCAGCGGCAGGAGGATCATTCGGGCTGAGTAACCGACCGGTCGCCCCGGATTCCCTCATCGGCGACCGCGAACGCATCGCAGTCGGCAAAGGCCAGGGCTCCGATCATCTCCGCAGTGGTGGCCCGTACCAGCGTGACCACAGCACAGCCTCCCCAAGGCTCTTTGAGGACCACACGAACGGCTCATGGAGGCATCGGTTGATCTGACTCTGCCCTTCCATGTCGGGCAACCTTCCGTTAAAGGTACGGTATGAAGAATGATCGTCGTCTGATTCGCGTCCTCATCCTGCTGATTCCTGTGGTCGTGGTTCTGGTCACCTGTGTGGGGGCGCTGCTGCTGTGGATGGCGCCGGGTGCGGTGAGCTCGCAGGTCCAGACGACCTACACCCATGAGTCCTCCACGCCGCCCAACATCCTCCTGCTCATCGCGGATGACGTCGGGGTCGACAAGATCAACACCTACGCCGGCGATGCGGATCCGGACTACCGCAAGGATGCGGACTTCCTCCCGCAGACCCCGACCATCGACTCTCTCGCCGCCTCTGGGCTGCGGTTCACCGACGCCTGGGCCAACCCCAAGTGCTCGCCGACCCGTGCGGCGGTCTACAGCGGCCGGTATGGCTTCCGGACGGGCATCGGCACTGCGCTGGGACCGCCGGGGCAGGACGACCTCGACCCGGACATGGTCACCACCGTCGCGGAGATGCTCGCGGAGGAGGGCTACACCTCCAGCATGGTCGGCAAGTGGCACCTCGGGGAGGGCGAGGTCCCGTCGGACTGGAGCGATGGGGAGTCCTGGGTGGACCACCTCGACTCTCCGGCGGCGATCTCCCTGACACCGCGAGAGCACGGCTGGGACAACTTCGCCGGCACGCTGACCGGGGAGCTGGACACCGACGGGTCAGGCTCCTACAACAACTGGCTGCGGGTCACCACCCTCGGCTCGGAGGTGGTCGCCAACGAGGAGACCACCTACGCCACCGAGCAGGCGGTCAACGATGGCCTCGCCTGGGTTGCCCGGCAGGACGGCCCCTGGATGCTGACCATGGCCTTCCACGCGCCCCACTCGCCGCTTGAGGCCCCCGATTCGGACTGCATGATCTCAGAGGACAGCGAGCTGTCCTCCGACCTGGCGGTCTACCGGGCGATGCTGGAGTGTCTGGACCTCAACATCGCCGACATGCTCGCTGGTCTCGAAGAGCTGGGTGATCTCGACGACACCCTCATCTTCTTCATTGGCGACAACGGCACCGACGCCGCAGTCGCTGAGGACAGCTTCGACGACGACCGCGGCAAGGGAACGCTCTATGAGAGCGGCGTGAGGGTGCCGCTCATTGTCGCCGATGGCCGGACCTGGATGTCACAGCAGGACGACTTCATTCCTGGCCCGGACTGGTTTCGCAGCCCGGCC
>JBLHNG010000483.1:0-6763 GCA_047621685.1 Myxococcota bacterium
GCCGTGACTCGCCAGCTTTCGCGCATACCGTGGACCGATCCCCCAGACATCAGCGGTGTCCATTCGGTGAAGCACGTCGGCGATGTCGGATGGACGCCACAGCGCACAGACGCCCTCCCCGCGCTTGGCGACTCGATTGGCGAGCTTGGCGAGGGTCTTGGTGGGTGCGAGGCCGACGGACACCGGAATGCCGACCTCCTGGTAGACCGCACGGCGGAGCTGGAGGCCATAGGACTCCCACGAGTCATGGCGCATCCCGTCGAGGGAAACAAACGCCTCATCGATGGAGTAAACCTCGGTCTCGCTCGATTGTTCACGCAGAGTCGTCATCACCCGCTGGGAGAGATCGCCGTAGAGGGTGTAGTTGGAGGAGAACAGGGTGGCTCCGGCACGCTCCAGCTTTCGGCGGACCTGAAACAGCGGTGCGCCAGTGGGGATCCCCAGCGCCTTGACCTCCGCAGATCGAGACACAATGCAGCCATCGTTGTTGGACAGCACCGCGACCGGCTTGAGCCTCAGGTCTGGCCGAAACAGACGCTCACAGGAGACATAAAACGAGTCACAGTCGATCAGCGCGAACATGAGACGGCGTGAATCGCATACATCACCACCCCCCAGATTTCGAAGTCCCGGTCGGCGTGGAGCGGGATGCGGGGGTACGCCGGGTTGGCGGGAAGGAGCGCATCGCCGACCCACTGCTTGATGGTGAATTCGCCATCGAGGACAGCGAGGACCACCGAGCCATGGCGAGCCTCCTCAGAGCGATCCACCACCAGGATGTCTCCGGAGAGGATTCCAGCGTCTCGCATAGAATCACCCTCTACCCGGACAAAAAACGTCGAAGATGGCCGACGCACCATCAGGCTGTTGAGATCGAGAACCTCATCGATGGTGCCCTCGGCTGGTGAAGGAAACCCAGCCTGTATCCTCGACAAGCCCATTGGTAACAGTAGCTCTCGTGGTGGTTTATCGGGCGGATGGAGGGAACGAATCCACACAGCGCGCTCCTGTGGGTGGTTGATTGCAGCAGGACTGCAGACTATCTGAACATCTGTTCACTGAACATAAAATCAGTCGCACTGTCAACAAGGCGGCCTGGTTTTGATGCGTCGAGAGGATCGCGGGGTATGTTCAGCGGGACATGTCTTCAGAGAATGGCCCACATCGGGGTCCTCCAAACACCGGGGGCCTCCTGTCTCGCATTGAGCGGCTCTCCCTCGGAAGCCGTGAGGATCGCCAGCATTCGCTCAGGCTTCTCGGCCAGGCTCTGCCCGAATCAGAGGAGCCCCTCTCCGACGTCACACAGACCTTTGAGCTTCCCAGCGATGCCACCCCGACCGCCGAGCAGCGCGCCCGGTACGCCCTACAGATCGATCAGATCGGCAGCTATCGCATCATCCGGCGCATCGGACTGGGCGGCATGGGCACGGTCTACGAGGCCGAGCAGCAGACCCCACGACGGCGGGTGGCGCTCAAGACCATCCACCCCTGGCTGCTCTCAGAGGCGATGCGGCAGCGGTTCCAGCTGGAGTCACAGGTGCTCGCTTCGTTGCTGCACCCCAACATCCCGCAGATCTATGAGGCCGGTGAGATTGGTGGGCGGCTGTTCTTCGCAATGGAGCACATCGAGGGTGCCTCTCTCAGCACCTTCCTGGCTCATGCCAGCCCACCCACGGCGCTCCGACTGGAGCTGATGTCGACCATCTGTGAGGCGGTCCACCATGCCCACCTTCGCGGCATCATCCACTGCGACCTCAAGCCCGCCAACGTCCTGGTCACCCGAGCCGGTGAGCCAAAGGTGCTCGACTTCGGCATCGCACGCCTCCTCGACTCCGGGCCACACACAGGCGACGGACTAATCTTCGGTACACAGCGTTACATGAGTCCAGAGCAGCGGCATGGAGGATCGCTTGATGTGCGCTCAGACGTCTACTCGCTCGGCGTGATGCTCCGGGAGATCCTCCCCGCTCCCGACCGAGGTCCGCTCAGCGGAGTCATCGACAAAGCCACCGCCTCAGAGCCCGCCGAGCGCTATCGCTCGGCGGAGAAGCTGGCGGTGGACCTCCGGGCACTGCTCTCCCACCACCCCCTCTCCACCCACCCGCACACCGCCCCCTACCTCGCCGCGAAGTTTGTGCGCCGCAACCCGCTGCTGGTCATCGCCACCGCTACGATCATGCTGGCGATCTTTGTCGGGAGCCTCACCAGCCTGATGATGTACCGCGAGGCCCGCATCGCCTGGAGCGCAGAGCAGGAGCAGCGCCTCGTCGCCGAGCAAGCCCGCGATGCCGCCGCGTCCGAGGCTCAGAGCGCGATGGAGACCGTCGAGTTTCTTGCGGCGACCCTTGCCCAGGCAATCCCAGAGCAGTCCCTCGGCAAGGAGGTCACCATCGAGGACATCCTCGTGCGGATCGAGCAGCTGCTGGCGGAGGATCCCTACCGCGACTCTCCAAAGCTGCGAATCAAGGTGCGACTCATCCTCGCGGAGATTGAGCTGCAGCGCGGCGATCGCGAGCGCGCACTGGAGCACCTCGACCACGCCGAGCAGACTTACCGCGATGAGTCCCCTACAGACAGCGAAATGGTCGTGAAGCTCTTCTCGCTGATGGGTCGAATCCACCGAGACCAGTGGGAGCTTGAGGAGGCCGAAGCGGACCTGAAGCAGGCCCTGGAGCTGGGATACCGCATTCAGGCCCCTCCGCATGAGATGCTGCTCCGGGGACATCACCGCTACGCCCGAACCCTGCTGCTGCTCGGCAGGCTGGCTCAGGCTCGGGAGCAGTTCCATGAGGCGATCAGCCAGATTGGTCAGCTCCAGCTCACCTACCCCTCATCCCACAGCCTGCTCGCGACCATGGAGGGTATGGAGGGAAACCACGCGCAAGCCTATGCGCTCATGGAGACCGCGCTGACGCTCAGTGCCCTGACAAGCTCGGAGGATCATCCAGAGTACATCAACACCCTGTTTCACCTGGGCACGGTGAACCGACTCTCGGGTGATCTGGAGGCCGCCCGGCGGATCTACTACCGCGCCCTGGAGATCTATCTCCCCATCTATGGTGCGGAGCATCCCAGAGTCCACTCCACTCGAAAGCGGATCGCGGAGGTCGAGCTGCTGAGTGATCGCCTCGACCTTGCGGAAGCACAGCTCCAGGCGATCCCCATAGACACCACTGATTCCAGAATCGTGATCCTCCGTGCTGAGCTGCAGCATGCACGGCGAGACCTCTCCTCAGCCCGTAAACTCACCGAGGTCGCGCTCGCCGCCCCCTCGCGGCAGCCAAGCTGGGTGCTGGCCCAGAATCAGGTGCGTGCGGGGGCGGTCCAGTGGGATCAGGGAGAGCAGGACACCGGCACCGCACTGATGAAGCAGGGGTTCACGGTGCTCTGTGAGACCCTCGGCTCCAAGAGCCCCTACACCATCGATGCCGTCACTTTAATGTCAGAACGTGGTGTTACGGGCAGTGCCCATACTGGAAGCTGCCCCTGACTACCGAGCAGCCATCGACTCCGGCTCGGCATCGCTGAGCTTCGCCAGGAGTCGCAGCCCGGTGGTGGTGATCTCATCGTAGCGGAACCGGCAGCGGGCCTCGACGCGCTCCAGCCATCGAATGAGCAGCTCAGTCCGCTCCGGGTCCTTCTTCGCCTGCTCCCAGAGCAGCTCAGCGACTGCGACATCGTGGAGGATGGCGGTGAGGCGCTCAGCGTGCAGCATCGCGAGGGCGAAGTCGCGCTTGGGGTCCCAGTCACCCATCAGCGTTGACCACTGCCCCGGATCGAGGATGGGAAGCTCCCGGGCCTTGGCGGAGGCCAGCCGGGTCAGCAGGAACTGAACCGCCTTGAGGGCGGTGAGCCTCAGGGTGGCGATTCGCTTCTCCAGCGGATCCCGGGCGGACAGGCTGCGCCAGCGGGCAGCGGTGAGCTTCTGGAGGAACCGCTTGGGGGACTTGACCACGCCCATCAGGGTGTCCTTCATCACCATCAGCGACTGGATCTGGCTGGTGCCCTCGTAGATCGGGAAGACCATCGCATCCCGGAGGAGCTTCTCCACGCCGGTCTCGGTGATGTAGCCGCTGCCGCCATGGATCTGGATGCTCTTGCGGGCGATGTCCACGCAGGCTTCAGAGGCGTACCACTTCAGCAGCGGGGTCAGGCGGCGGGACTTTCGCTGGTGGTACCGCTGATCCCGCTCCAGCTCGGCACGCCGCTCCTCATCGAGGGGCAGGTACTTCAGGGCGATGTTGGCCTTCTGGGTCAGCTCCTCGTGCCAGCAGGCCGTCACGCCCATCGCCCGGATGGCCTGGATGTCGGTCTGCATGTCCTCCAGCATCTGCGCGATCATCTCGTGGCGGTCGATGGTCTTGCCCATGCTGGGGCGCTGAGCCGCGTAGGACTTCGCGGCACGCCAGGCGGCCTCAGCCACCCCGAGACACTCAAAGCCGACCCCGATCCGGGCGTTGTTCATCAGCACGAGCATCTGCTTGAAGCCATCCCCCCGCTTGCCGATGAGCCGGGCCGGAGAGCGGTCGTATCCTACGGTGCAGGTGGTGGAAGCCGTGTGACCGAGCTTGTGCTCCACGCCATCCACGCTCACAGTCCGCAGCTTCTCGCCGTTCTCTCCCCACTGCCAGGCAGACACCAGGAACAGGCTCATCGCACCGAGCCCCTCGGCCTCCTCAGTGCGCGCGATGACGATGTGCCAGCGGCCGTGGCCCGACGTGATGAAGATCTTCTGACCAGTGACCACCCAGGAGCCGTCTTCGAGCTGCTCGCCGCGGGTGCGCATGGCGGCCATGTCTGAGCCGGCACCGGGCTCGGTGATGTCCATGCTGCCCCAGGCCCGCCCCGAGACAAGCTCCTCGATCAGCTCCATGTAGGGAGTGCCGGTGATCCGCGGCGGGTCGAGCTCGAACTCGACGGAGTCCTCTCGGATGCTGTAGGACAGCGCCGCGAGAGCGATGCCGCCGTGGAAGCCAGCGTGGGCACAGACGCTGGTGTCTGCGCGGGCCAGCAGCTCGGCGGCGAGCTGGAAGACGATCAGCGGGGCGTTCATGCCGCCAAGCTCTCTGGGCAGGCTGAGTCCGAAGAAGCCGATCTCACCGAGCTGGCTGAAGATCTCATTGACCACCGGCGCGGTGATGACCTCGCCATCCTTGAGCACGGAGTGGGCAGTGTCCAGCTCCCGCCACCTGGGGGCGATCTCATCGGCGACGACGGTGCCGATGAGGTCGAGGATGTCCCGATACATCTCGACGGCTTCGGTGAGGTTCTCCGGAGCGTCCTCGGCCTTCCAGTCGTACTCGGTCAGCCGGACGATCGGCTCCCAGTCGATGCCCTTTTCCAGGTACCAGCGAAGGTCATCGTTGTCGTCGTAGAAGTTGCCCATGTCCTGACCCCTTGTTCAAGCTGTCTACCACTTGGTAGAGAGCACGCTAACAGTCGGTAGGATGCCCGGCAAGCCCAGAGGTCATCGAACCGCGTCAAACCAGTCGATCAGGCGATCTGCCCAGCCATCGACTCGGGTGTGTCCGCCGTCGTGGGTACACAGCCGCACCTCTGCTTCCCCCGCCCCCCAGACCGTGCAGGTCTCCTCGCCGTCCGTCTCGGTGGTGGTGACATCCGGGGCGTTGTTGTGCGCCAGCCACAGCGCCACTCCATCCTCCGCTGCCCCCTGGACTGCATCTGGGGAGAACTGCTGCCCTTCGTAGGGCCAGGTGCTGTCCGACAGCCCGTGGGTGTGGCGGATGGGAATGGGCGAGACGGGGCAGGATTCTGGTATCGGATTCCAGAAGGTGCCTGAGATCGGTGCCGCTGCGGTGACGGCGTCGTGGTTGCAGGCAAGCTGATGGGCCATGCTTCCGCCGATGGAGAAACCACTGACGTAAATACGACTCTCATCGACTCCCCAGCAGGACTCCGCGACATCGAGGATCGCGATGAAGAAGCCGAGGTCGTCCCGGGTCTCTGAGCTCAGCCGGACATCCCAGGAGCCATTCGAAGACTCCGGAATGAGCACGAGCATGCCGGCTTCAGACAGGGAAGCCATTGCCGCATCGTCTCCGCTGAGCTGAGCTGGTGACCCGCCGTAACCATGGATATACAGGAATGCCGGCAGCGGTGAGGTGCCGTCCCAGTCCGCCGGGAGCCATGCCTCATAGTCCCCCTCGTCGATCGCACAGGTCCGAGAGCGCTCCTGGGAAGTGCTGGAGCAGGCGGCGAGAAATGCGTGCAGCAAGACGAGTCGATGGGTCATGTCAGGACGATACCGCCTGAATGGGGCTTCGGACATTTGTGAGGCACTGGGCGCTCTGAGTGCTGTCGGACTGGTCGGTGAGACTGCGTGGGGTAGCCGCAGGGCGGGGATTCGTCCTTGGTGTCATACTGGGGTCCGCTGGGCGGGTCGTCCAGGGGGAGCGGCCGCAAGGCGGGCACTCCTGGTGTCCGGCTGGGGGGTAGCAGGGGGAGCGGCGACTGGAGGCGAGCGCAGCGAGACGCAAGAAGTGCAGCCCCCCTCGAGCGAGCGTCATGAGCAGCCCGAAGGGCGCGAAGTGATGCGAAGTGGCCAGAAAAAGCATGGCGCCGACGATGGCGAACCTCAGCTCATACGGGGAGGGAGAACCCGCCGTCATCCATCGCCACGACGCTGAGAAGACCGAAGGGCGAGCAGTACAGGGAGGCAACATCAATGTCGAGACTTCTCGCATCGTTGGAGCATGGAGGGTGTCGCAGCGTTGGAATCAACGCCTCACTCCGACGACTCTCG
>JBLHNG010000484.1:0-6761 GCA_047621685.1 Myxococcota bacterium
CAAAACAATACAATCAACAAAATTAGGGGGGAAGGCAGCCACCTGACCGGCTTCGTCGGACTCACCCCGTCCCCATGCCTCTCCCCGAATCGGCAGTTTACCCCGCCTAAAGGCCGGCTACTGCCGTCACTCAACGGGAAGAGCATTAGGCAGCCACCCGACCGGCTCCGGCTGCCTCCGCCCGTCCCCGTGCCTCTCCCCGAATCAGCAATCAGCCCGTCTTACGACCGGCACTTGCTGAACTCAACGGCGGGGACACTGAGCCAGCCACCTGACCGGCTTCGTAGGACTCACCCCGTCCCCGCACCGTGTCCCGAATCGTCAGCTCGCCCGTCTACGACCGGCTGCTGCCGCATCTCAATGGGAAGTGAAGAAGAAGCCAGCCACCCGACCGGCTCCGTCGAACTCCGCCCGTCTCCACACCGCTCCCCGAATCGGCAATTTCAGACCAGAGGCAATCCACCCGACTCCAAACGTCATGGGGGAAGCACACCTGCTGATTCAAACAAAACCTGCAGTTTTGTTTTCGGGTCCCGGGGTGTGGGGGGTCAAGTAGTGTAGGAGGCACCCCGAGTAGAGACATGCAGCCCACTGAGCAGGATATCGCCGAACTCTACGACCGCTATGCGCATGTCGTCTACCTCCGAGCCTTCCGGATCACCGGAAACGAGGAGCTGGCGAATGATGCGGTCCAGGAGACGTTCGCCCGCGTCATCCGGAGCTGGGAGACGTTCCGCGGGGAGTCCTCTCCGCTGACCTGGATGGTCCGCATCTCGACAAACTGGTGCCTCAACCAGATCCGCAACAAGCGCGGACGCAGCGACAAGCTCAACCACCATCGCCATGACATCGTCGGAGACGGCGTCGATGAGCTGGTGTTCAACGAAGATGCCGACCGAATCCGACGCCTCCTGAGCGAGGCAGACGAGGAGACCCGGCGAATCGTTGTGCACATCTTCTTCGACGACATGACCCGCGAGGAGACTGCGGCGATGGTCGGGCTGAGCGTGCCCACGGTGCGAAAGCGGCTGCGCCGGTTCATCAGCCGGTCCCGCCAGACCCTCGGAGTGCCCGCCGCGGCCCTCATCTTCTTCCTCGTCGCAGCGCTTTAGAGGCAACCATGGCGATCAACATCAACGATGGAACCCGAGCCAGCCACCTGACGCTGGACCGCCGTGCAACCGGCGAGCTGGAGGGCGAGGTCCCCCAGGCTCACCGCGACGTCCTGGCAGCCGCAAAGGCTCGGGTGGCTCCCTTCGACTTCGAGATTCTCCGGGCAGCCAGCCACCGGGTCGCCCAAGAGAATGCGGCCCAGCGAGTCGCAGCCCCCGCACCGGCCCGCCGCTGGTGGTCCCTGCTGCTCCCCGTGCTCGCTGCAGTCACCACGATGCTCCTGGTGATCCAGATCGGCATCCCCGACGATCCCATCCCCGACGACGGCCACCGCATCCGAGGCGGAGCACTCCTCGACACCTTCGTGATGCAGGACGGGGTGGGCCAGCCCTGGGAGCCGGGCACCGTGTTGGCTGAGGGAGACTTCGTGCAGTTCGCCTACAGTGCTGAGAGCCAGGGCGACACCATGGTCCTGCTGTCCATCGACGGTGAGGGCACCCTGACCGTGTTCTGGCCCGCTGAAGGCGACACCCCCGAGCCCGTCCACCCCAGCGGGAAGGGCCTGCTCGAAGACAGCATCGAGCTGGACGGCGCGATGGGTCCCGAGGCATTCGTGGTCTTCTTCGGCATCGACTCCGTCGAGGAGGTCAGCCGGCTGGCTGAGGACATCTACGAGACCGGCGGCCCCCTGGGGCTGACCCGACTGGCTCAGCAGGATCCCACGGTCGATGTGGTCATCATCGAGAAGGAGTAGCGCAGAATGCTGTGGCTGCTGACCACCCTCGCAACCGCTGCCGCCGGAGTCACCCGGTTCGCGGTCTTTGTGGGCAACGACGAGGGCGCCACAAACAGCCCCACCCTCTACTTTGCCGAGAGCGACGCGGAGAAGATGCATCACGTCTTCACCACCGTCGGCGGGGTCGAGGACGACAACACCCGGGTGCTGCTCGGTCGGGATCGCAACAGCCTGCTGAGCGTGCTCGGGGTCGGGGGGCTGCGCGATGAGATCGCCGAGGCAAACGCCCGAGGCGACGACACAGTGTTCATCTTCTACTACTCCGGCCACGCCGACGACACCCGCCTCCAGCTCGGCAGCACCTGGCTGACCTGGACGGAGCTGGATCGGCTGCTGGAGCTGTCGGGCGCCGATGTGAGAATGGCCCTGCTGGATGCCTGCCAGAGCGGCGCAATGACCCGAGAGAAGGGCGGTCAGCGGGCCGACAGCTTCGTGCACGAGATCTCTGAGCGCCTGAATGTCACCGGTCAGGTCGTCATCACCAGCTCGGCGGGAAACGAGGCCAGCCAGGAGTCCGATGAGATCGGCGGCGGGTACTTCACCCACTTCTTCGCCTCCGCCCTGACCGGCACCGCTGACACCAACCACGACGACGAAGTCACCCTCAACGAGGCGTACCAGTACGTCCACGACGAGACCATCTTCCACACCGCCGGCACCCGGTCGGGCACCCAGACCCCGAACTACGGCAACCACCTCGCTGGCAGCGGCGATCTGGTGCTCGCGGACCTCGGCAGCGCCCAGGCCACCCTCGTCCTGCCCGACGACCTCGCCGGTCGGTTCGCCATCTTCGATCTCAACCGCCGCCAGTTCGTCGCGGAGGTCTCCGCGGAGGGTGCCGAGCAGCGCCTCGCCCTCTCCCAGGGTGCCTACCTCGTCCAGATCCGCTACCCCACCCACCTCCTCTCCGCCGAGGTCCAGCTACGGGACAAAGGCACGGTGACCGTCTCCTCGTCGGATTTCCGGGCGGTGGAGTATGAGAACGACCAGGCAAAGGGCGCGATCGACAAGCAGATCCGAAAGTCGAACCTGCCGAAGCTCTCCCTGCATGTCGCCGCCGGACAGCTCGCCTTCCCCGATGAGCGGGTGCAGAGCGGCTACTTTCCGCCCATCCCGATCGCTGGAATCGCCGGACGCTGGCACTGGCGTCCAAACCGCCTCACCCGGGGAGAGCGGTGGGTGGGTGCGGACATCATGGCGGGATCAGGGGGCGGAGAGCTGTCCTTTACGGACCTCACCGTCGACCTGCCTGTCCGCCTGCACGGCACGACCGCCGGAGTCACCGCTGGCTTTGCCACCCGTCGGCGCTTCGTACAGGTCGGTGGTGGCATCCGGCTGGCAGGCGTCTACCTGATGCGGGAGTTCCCCGGTCAGGATCTGGAGAACCAGGATCTGGTCACCCTGTCGCCGGGGTTTGTCGGCTGGCTGGGCCTGAGGCCGGGCCGCATCGAGATCGACCTGGAGGTCCGCAGCCAGATCCTGCCCTATACCCTCGATGATCCCGACCTCAAGACCAATTTCTCCGAGGGACTCCTCATGATCGGCTACCGGTTCTAACCATGCTCTTCGTCACCCTGCTGTCCTGCTCCGGTCCGATCACCAACGCTCCGATCCTGGAGGATCAGGAGTACGTCGATGCCCTCCCCCGCCGGGAGCAGCACCAGCTCCTCGCCGGAGGTCAAGCGGACTCTACCTCGGAGATGGAGGCCCTCGCGGTGTCGTTCAACACCACCTTTGAGGAGCTTCTGACCTGGGTGGAGGGGGTCCGGGCGCTGCCGCCGACCGAGCGTGGTGAGGACTATCGAATCTGGGGCCCGCACATCGCCGATGAGGATGCGAATCTCTACTGGCGGGTGACCATCGAGCGGGTCGAGCCGGGGCGGTTTGAGTGGGCCTTCGGGCTTCGAGACGGCACCGATGGGGACTGGGCGGTGTTCTTCAGCGGAGACTACCTCGCCGGCTTCGACCCCTCCGAGAGCCAGGGTGGCTTCTTCTACGATCTGGACACCCTCAGCGCATCCGGGCTCTCCGACGAGGCTGGCACCATCGCGGTGGAGTACGACTACATCGGCGAGCATGAGCTGTATGCAGACATCCTCCAGGACGGGGTCGAGGGCGACTACTGGTATCGGGAGGAAGACGGGCTCTCGTCGGCCTGGTTCGCCCTCCCCCTGGAGGTGTATGCACCGGATCCGAAAGTGGATCGACCCGAAGACTACGCCGTCGCCGCACAGTGGACCGAAGACGGTGCCGGTCGACTGGAGTCGCTGACCACCGGCGGAGACTTCGAGACGATGGAGGTCTTCTACACTGAGTGCTGGGACGACAGCGGGGCGATCGTCTATGCCTACTACGACTGTCCGATCTGTGTTGAGCCCGCGGAGGGCGACATCGCGGACTGCGTGCTGAGCGAGGGACTCGATCCCACGGATCCGCCCGACTGATCACCGCCACGGCTGCACAGCCCTGGCATCGCGATAAGAAAAGGGCATGCTGCTCCTCTGCCTGACCGCCCTCGCTGACGACCTCCCACCCGCCCCTACGCTGCCCGTGGTGCCCTCCCAGCAGGAAGACCCGCCGGAGTTCGGTGCAGACGCCTCAGTGGGCTATGCGATCGGCTCGCTCATCGGCACCTGGCCCCAGAGCGGGGTCCATGGAGCAGTGATCGCCCGCTACGAGGCGTTCATCACCCCCCGAACGGTCCCCGGCCCCCGACTCGGGCTGAGCCTGTGGGGTTCCGCCGCCCTCTGGCCGCTCCAGTACCGATCGGAGGATGGTGCTCTGGAGACCTTCAGCTACCTCCACTACGGTCTGATCACTGCGCTGCGCTACGCCCCAGAGGCCCCGCTGTCGTTTACCACCGGGCTCGGCTTTGGGCGGCTGGATCTCGCCGAGTGGTACGGCGGACCAAACTACCTGCCCACCCTCACCTTCGAGGCTGGCCTCCGACAGCGGCTCGCAGAGCGGCCCTACATCGACTGGATGACCCGGGTCCACTGGGCAACCGGCCGCGACCCGACCGGCATGGGCTACGAGGAGTGGTGGATGGCGCAGCTGGCGGTCTCCGTCGGAGGTCACCTGCGCTGACGGTGGGGATGGGTGGTGCAGATCTCCACCACCCGTCGGGCAGCCTCCGCATCCATGCGCGGATCCGGCACCGCAGCGAGCCACTCTGACAGCGCCGCAGCGCCTGGGGTCTGCAGGGCACACATCGCCTCCAGCCCCCCCGCCCGCTCCACGCTGGGGCCGATCTCACGAGAGTAGTGGGCGACACCTGCAGAGACACACGCGGCCTGATGGTCCGCCGAGAGCGGGGCACACCACCCCAGGTCGATCGGCGGCGGCTGTCCCTCGAAGCCGTTGCCGAAGAACTTCGTCCAGAACCGCTCGGAGAAGTCCGTCTGCTCACCCATGATCGGCAGCCATGCCGCATAGAGGGCCTCGGCCTTCGGGAGAACCTCGACGAAAGCATCTGCGCCGGGGCCGTGGATGAGGGTGTGGACCGGGGTCTGCCAGAGGTGCTGAGCACAGTCGAGGGCGAACCGTCCGGAGCGCTGGCACAGTGCCGCCGCTCCGAGGGCATCCCCATCCCGGTTGGTGGCCTCCGCTGCGAGAAACCAGCACTCCTCCCGCCACATCCCGGCCGGGACATCCCCACACAGCGCGCCCGGATCGCCAGCCTGTGCGACCACCACCAGGGCGCAGTCACCCGACAGGGCCGAGTCGGTGATCTCCTGGCAGCGCCTCAGGGCATCCTCGGCCGGGACTGGCGTGCGGAGGACCTCGGCGTAGAGGCTCCGATCCCGATCTGCGGATCCTGACGAGCACCCCGCGAGTATGATGAGCACACAAAGAATCAGCGGAACTCGAAGGTGACCTGGAGGACCTTGCCAGCATCGACCCGAGCCTGAAGCCGCTGCTTCTTGCCGGTCTTCAGCGCGGTCGCACTGACCTCGTAGGTGCCAGCCTCCAGATCCAGCGGCCCCTCAAGCGGGGTGATGCCGATCTTCGTCTTGTTGATGAACACTGCGGAACGACGATTGCTGGTCACCATGAGCTTTCCGGTGATGACCTCGGGCGCCTCGACCACCGGGGGTTCCTCAGGCGGCTCGGGGTCAACGACGGGCTCTTCGGGAATCTGGATCTCCGGATCAGGCAACATCGGACCGACAAAAACCGGCTCTTCGGGGAGATCCAGCCCTGCGCTCTCGGAATCGACCGTCGGGAACGGCAGGCCGAGTTCCTCATGGAATTGGACCCAGATCAGCGCCCCTGCGCTCAAGACGAGCAGGATGATCGCTGCTGCAGAGACTGCCGGGTGAATGCCATTCTGTGGCGGAGTCGAGGGCGGACTGGCAGCCCGTCGTGTTGGGGCCGACTCACGGGAGGTTGGCCGAGAGACCGCCTCTGCGGACTTGGCTGCGGAGTCCTCTCCGCGCCGGCCAGTGATGAACGTCTTGACCGGATCGTCGGCCATTCCAGAGAGGTCCGACCACGCGCGGGGGGTCTCCTCTTCCTCCTCATCGGAAGACTCCTCCGACCAGCCCGTGCGAGGTCGGGGGGCTCGAAGGGGATCCTGTGCCTGGAATCGGGGCATGCCAAACGCGAGGTCGTCGTCGCCGTCCGACTCGTCCGATGCATCGCCGGCGTCAGAGTCGGAATTGAGCTGACGGGGGGAGCCAAAGCCGATGGGTGCGCCGACCCGAACCGCTGCCATGCCGCGAGGCTCGGAGTCATCCTCAAACCGGACCAGATCGTCGGCCTCAGAGGAGGTGTCTTCGAAATCATCAAAGGCGGCAACGTCTTCTTCAGGCGCCTCATAGTGGGAGACGTCTTCCTCAGACTCCTCATA
>JBLHNG010000485.1:0-6736 GCA_047621685.1 Myxococcota bacterium
CCGGGGATGCTGCAATTTTCGTAGTCGATCTGGAGTCCGAACGTGGTGTTCCAGTTGCCGAGGATGTTGGGGATGTCGCCGGTGTCGGTGCCAGAGCCGTCGATGTCGCCACACTCAGCACCGTCCGTCGTCCCAGCGGAGTCCTCGTTCTTGTCAGTGCAGCCAGCCAGCAGCGCTGCGGAAAGGAACATCTGAATTCGCATCATGCCTCCATGCTGCGAGAGTGTAGATCCACAAGCCCGGGCCGTGCTGTCAGAAGATGGACAGGCCCTCAAAGACCGCTGGCTTCCGGGCCAATGATCACGATCAGGCGGCGGTTTCGCTCCCTCCCTTCCGGGGTGTCGTTGGTCGCGATGGGCTGAGACGGGCCGCGACCGGCGATGGTGAATCGCGCCATGTCGATTCCGAAGTCGGCAGCCATGGTGTGCATGAATGACGACGCCCGGAAGACCGACAGCTCCCAGTTGCTGCCGTACTGCCGCTTGAGCGAGCCAGACAGCGGGCGGTCGTCGGTGTGGCCGATGACCCGAATCTGGGCGTCGGTGTGCAGGTTGAGGGCCACGCTCAGCAGATCGAGCACCATGGTCGCCTCGGAGCGGATCGTGGTGCTGCCCGAGGAGAACAGGAACGCGCCGGGGATGACCACGATGGTCTGTGCCCCCGACCGGCTCACGATCACCTCGCTGCCGGCGAACACCTGGAGCAGCTCGGCGTGAATGGGGTTGCGCTCCTGGGTGTCGCCGCAGCCCTCCAGCGCGACCTGGAGCTGCTTGTTGCGCAGCTTGAGCGCGATGACCTCGCGATCGAGCTGGTAGATGAGGTCCTGCTGACGGGCCTCGCCGTTGATCGTCGCGCAGCCCAGCATCGACAGCAGGATCACACCCATGTCGGCGGATCCAGGGTCCAGTCCGTCGGCCCCTGGCTTCGCGGGGAGCCTCGGCCACGACCGGCGGTCCGGGCACGCAGCCAGCGCTTCGACCACTGCCGCACCGAGTCGGGGAAGATCGGGTGCCAGCCGCCATTCTTGCGCTCTACGGCGATGATCATCCACTGGAGGTAGTCGGGCCGGGACTCCACGGTCTCGCCCCGGTAGGGACCGGTCATGAACTGGGCAACGCCCTCCACGCCGACCTCCAGGTGGCCGGTCTCCGGGGGCAGGCCGACGGCGACCGCCCAGTCCACCATGCCCTCCAGCTCCGGCGGGGAGCCATAGTGGCGGGCGAGCTCGATGAACACCCGACCGCAGCACTCTGCATCGTCGGAAGCACGGTGAGCATTGTCGAGAGGCACGCCGAGCTTCGTCGCGACCGCTTCGAGCTTGTAGGAGCGCATGTCGGTGATCCGCCGCTTGGCGAGGGGCAGGGTGTCGACCTCCGCGCGGGTCTTCGGCCAGTGCATCCCGCAGCGCTTCATCTCCGACCGGATGAACGCCATGTCGAACGAGAAGTTGTGGGCGATGAGGATGGCGTCTTCGAGGACCGCCCGGATCTGGACGGCGACCTTGGAGAAGACCGGTGCGTCGACCACCATGTCGTCGGTGATGTTGCTGATCCGGGAGGCCTCGCGGGGGATGGGCATCTCGGGGTTGATCATGAACTGGTGGTGCTTGACCCCGGTGACCGTCATCTTGCTGTCGACCATCAGTTCGACCGCGCCGAACTCGATGACCCGATCCCCATCGAATGGGCGCAGACCAGTGGTCTCCGTGTCAAACGCCACAATCCGGCAATCCATCCAGTTCATTCAGCCTCCGATCCCGTCGCTGACCGCTATCCGGGCGGCCCGACGGGCGATGACACGGTTGGTCAGCCAGTGGGTGTGGGCCTCAGGACCGACCCGGTGGGTGATGCCAAAGACCATCGTGAACGGCACCCCGGCAGCCGCGCAGGCATACGCCACCCCGAAGGCTTCGAGCTGCTCGACCTGCCAGTCGTCTGCGAGACGTCGGGCGAGGGTGGCATCCGTGGAGATGGCATCGACTGAGAGCACCCCGACCCGGGGCACGTCAAAGCGGGCCATCAGTCGAGGGTCTGCCGGTATGGGTGCGGGGGCACGCGGTGTGTAGCCGAGCCCCATGACGCTGAGTCCCTGGGCCTGACCGACCCGGTAGGCGACCACTGCCTCGCCCACTCTCGGTCCACCCGGGTAGGCCCCGGCAGTGCCCATCATCACCACCCCGTCTGGAGCGTGCTCCCGGATGATCAAGGTGGCGGCGACCGCAGCCTGGACCGCGCCCACGCCGACGGGATGCCCGGGCAGGTTCCCCAGCTCTTCGCGGACCGCGCTGACGATGAGGATCAAGACCGACGCCGCTTCTTGCGCCGGGGCTCCTCAGGCTCTGGCGGGGGCTCGGCAGCCCGCTCCAGGGAGGAGAGGTACTTGTTGCCCACCCAGGCCACCGCCTGGACCGCGCCCTGTCCCAGCAGGATCGCGCCCAGACCAGCGAAGGCGATGCCCCGAACGTTGTCTAGCGGGGTGATCCCGGACTGCGGCAGCAGCGCGCCGTAGCAGGCCAGGGTCGCCATGTCGCCGGAGAACCGCTCGCAGCCTTTCTTCAGCTCCAGGTACAGCCCGAGGATCGCGATGAGTGCCGCGAAGCCCCACAGGACCGGGACCGGTGGGGGCCCCTTGATCACGTCGATGACCAGCGAGGTGGCCGCGCCGCCGACGTAGTTGGTCACCGTGACCACGATGTCGCCGGTGCCCTTGATGTCGTAGCGCTCCTGGAGGTCCTCTCCGACCGCGCCGCTGCGGCGACCACCGTTGGAGATGCCTTCACCGTCGACAATGTCGACATCCGGACCACCGCCGCTGCCGGAGCGCTTGATGGTGCCGGTGAGGTTCTCAGCCCACTTGTCGCCCTTGACCTGCAGCGCATACGAGGTCTTGCCCAGGTCCTCATCCTCGGACAGGTTCGCAGTCACCATCAGGGAGTGGCCCGCGGGGAGGGTCAGCTCGACGGCGTCCTTCTGGGCGGCGACGGTGACACTCTGGAGGGGCTCGCCCGGAGCGAGCACAGTGGAGGCAACATAGGCGGGGCAGGCCATCGCGCTGAGCACGACGAGCACGCTCAGCAGGGGAACCTTCTTGAGATCAAACAGCCTCTGGATCGCTGGGACGGCGATCACACCGACAATCACGGAGAGCAGCAGTGCTGGGAGAATCATGGCGGAGCCTGGGTTGGTTCGGGGGCGAAGGTTAACACCACGGCGATGACTGCGCTGACCCTCCTTGTGCTCGGGTGCCGCCCGCCCCAGGGAGAGGCCCCTCCGACGCTCCGACTCGACCGCCACCCAGAGCGGCTCACCACACTCACGCTCCCGCAGACCAGCCGGGCTGAGCCCGCTCCCGAAGTCATCCCCCTCCCCCGTCCATTCTCCTCGCCCCTCTCGCTGCCGGGCATGGGAAATGACGCGGAGACAACCACCTGGCAGACCGAGCTGCCGGTGCGCCACGTCTGGCACGGGCACAGCCGCCAGAAGGCCCCGCCGGGCATGGTGCTGACCGGTCCAGATGGTGAGGTTCCCTTCAAGCTCAGCGGGGAGGGCTGGTCGATCCAGAAGGGCGCCCTGATGCTTCGCCTGCCGCCGGACCACACCCCGCCAGAGCACACCGACTACCACCTCACCCACCCAGCCTCCACGCAGCAGGAGAACGCGCGCAACCTCGCCTGGTCTGAGAGCACCGGCGCTGACTTCGCCCTGAGAGACGCCCGGATCCTCAGCGGCAGTCGCCATGGCGTCTTGCTGCCCGCTCCCGCCACAGCGACCTGGGAGGTCGCGCTGTTTGATGGCGCTGTGCTCGATCTAGAGGTCGCCCTGCTGCGTCCGCTGGTGAGCACCGAGGCGAAGTCCGACGGCGCCGCGCTCCGAGTGACGCTGACACACGGGGAGACCTCCGAGGAGATTGGGCGAGCCTCCCTGCTGCCCGGCAACCAGCGAACGATGCGAATCAAGCTCCCCCGTGGCCTGTCGGGCACCGGCCACCTCACCCTGGAGAGCCTGCCCGCTGGAGAGTCCGAGCTGGACTACCTCTTCGTCACCGCCCCCACCCTGCACCGTCCGACCGACAGCCCCCGTCGGGTGGTGATGATCTTCGTCGACACCCTCCGCCCCGATCACCTCAGCCTGTACGGCTACGAGCGGCAGACCTCGCCCCGGCTGGACCGGTGGGCCGCCGACGGGGTCACCTTCACGGAGGCGAGGAGCGTCGCGCCGTGGACCCTGCCCTCCGCACGCGCCGCGCTGAGCGGAGTGCAGCCTGAGCGCTGGAACGAGACGGTCAGCCTCGCGCAGCGCTTGTCTCAGGCTGGCTTCACCACCGCCGGCTTCGTCAGCAACGCCTTCCTCTCTGAAGCCCTCGGCATGAACCGCGGGTTTGACCACTACGCCGACAGCCACTTCGCCTCTGCGGAGGATCAGGTCGCCGACGCCAGGGCGCTGCTGGAGAGGTACAGAGACCGGGACGTCGCGGTGATGATCCACCTCATGGACACCCACCTCCCCTACAAGGAGCCGGAGTCTCACCGTCACCTGTGGGCTGGCGATTCGCTGCTGCCAAGCCGCTTCGGTCGCACCCGGCTCGTGAACCAGGCGGACGACGACACCGAGGTCCACCAGTACGTCATCGACCGCTATGACCAGAACATTCGCTACGTCGACGACTCCCTCGATGACCTCCTCAGCGGGCTGTCACCAGACGACGTGGTGGTGTTCTTCTCCGACCACGGCGAGGAGTTCTGGGAGCACGGCGAGGTCGAGCACGGCCACAGCCTCTATGACGAGGTCATCCGGGTGCCGCTGATCCTCTCCGGCCCGGGCCTGTCCGCCGCCACGCTGGATGCGCCGGTCTCCCTGCTCGACATCACCCCCACCCTGCTCGACCTGCTCGGTCTGCCCCACGACGGGCTCCAGGGCACCTCTCTGCTGCCGGTGATCCGGGGCGAGGACGGCGCGGAAGCGGTCCTCCGTGCCCGCCCCCAGGCGTTCGGGCGCACCCTGTATGGCCGGACTCTGTGGGCCACCCTGGCCGACGGCACCAAGCGCATCCGACAGCGCAGCGAGCTGGTCGCCTACGACATCGCGAGTGACCCCGGCGAGCAGGACGGCCAGCCCGCCACCACCGCTGCGATCCAGGACGGGCTCTCACAAGCGCTGGAGCGCGAAGTGTCGGCGGTCTGGCGGCTGGAGAAGCTGGGGACGGGCAAGGGCTCGGGCATCTCCGGCGAGCTGATCGTCACCCACCCTGCTGGGTTCATCGCAGCCTGGAAGGCCTACGATCCCCACGGCTGGTACGCCGATCCGGTCCTTGAGGACGGGGTCGTCCGGGTGGTCTCCACGCCGGACCGCAAGATGCCCGCCGAGGTCTTCCTCCTGCCCGCCGCCCCGGATCCGACCGGCCTCCTCCTCACCCACGTCAGCGGTGAGGTTCGTACAGAGTCGGTTCCCGGCGAAGGCGAGGTCTTCCAGCGGGTCGGCACCAGCAGCGGCACGGTGCGAATCCTGGTGGATATCGCGCCCCTCCCGGTCGCCGGAGACGCCGAGGCGTTCTTTCCCGCGGAGATGGAAGACAAGCTTCGGGAGCTTGGGTATCTGGAGTGATCGTGGATGGGTGTAGACTCAGTCTCGCATCAACTCCCGGAGCGATTCGCCAATGTGGACCCCGATCCTCCTCTCTCTACTCTCCCTGGCCCATGCTGAGGCTCCCACCGTCAACATCAACATCACCGGCCCCGCCGGAGACGTCACCACGCTGACGGGCGCTCTGCCGCTGGAGAGCTCGGAGGTCCTGGACATGGGCTCGACCAGCCACCGGCTCGATGTCCGCGCCGAGATGTCAGGCGAAGACATCCGGGTCACCGGCGAGCTGCACGAGCTTCGCGGCAAGAAGGACAAGGTCGTTCGGGTTGCCTCCGTCATCCTTCCCGCACCCGGCTCCTCCCGCTCCGACCGCATCTCCTGGGGGGCGCACAAGAGCGCGACCGTTCCGGCAGAGCTCAACCCCGACCTGCTGGCCTGGCGAATCGAGGCGAAGTGGAGCCAGCCTGAGGCGGTGCCCGCTGAGCCCGCCGAAGAGACCGAGCCGGTCGAGCCAGCCGAGCCCGAGGCACCGACAGAGCCCGCTGGGGAGTGAATCGGCAGCGGAGTCGGCTACAATCCCTCCATGATGCTCCTCACCCTGCTCGCCAGCCTCACCGCCTCCGCTGCCCCGCCCCCGACCCCGGCCGCCGCACCGGAGGACTGCCAGCTCAGTCCTGCTGCCATCCCCGCCTTCACCCTGGTCGATGAGAATCCAAGCTCGGTGACCTACGGGCAGGAGGTCTCCACCAGCGACCTCAACGGCGCAGTCCTGGTGATGTACTGGGCGCAAGCGTCGTGAAGTCACTGTCAGGCGCAGGCTGCGTCTCTTCAGGAAGTCTGGGACGAGAACAACGCCACCTGGGGCGATGTCAACCTCGTGATCATCAACGAGTCGGGCACGGAGGAGAGCATGCCGGACCTCGCCGATGGGGTGAGCCTGCCGATCCTCCAGGACACCTCCGAGGCAGACGTGTTCGATGAGTACGGTGCTTCAAAGTGGTACGTCTACCTCATCGATGCCCAGGGCATCCCTCGAACCATCCACTACGCCCTCGACCTCGACAGCGAGCGGGATCGCCTGCTCTCTGAGATCGCCGTGCTGGTGAAGGAGGCACAGTGATCCTCATCCTCCTCCTCACCGGCTGTCGAGACAAGAC
>JBLHNG010000486.1:0-6730 GCA_047621685.1 Myxococcota bacterium
CTCCGCCAGCTCGCCCAGCTCCTCGCCGAGATCCTCCTTGCGCTCCTCGTACCACTCCAGAACCTCATCGATCGCATCGTCGATGTCGTCCTCGCGCTGGAGGTCACGCATGAGCTGGCGGATCTCCTGGTCGGGCTTGTCCGACTCGTTGGTGATGGTCTGCTGGAGGGCGAGGAGGGCGTCGATGAGGGCCTCGACATCCTCGAACCGGTTGAGGTTCTTCTTGGCGAACAGCTTCTCCTCGCGGGCCTGAGCCTCCTGGACCTTCACCAGCTCCTCCCGGGCCTCCTCGGCTTCACCGGTGGCACGGGCGAGGCGCTTCTGAAGTGCGGGCAAGGAGGCCTTGCGCCGGACAGTGTCTGCATCGGCACGCTCAAGATCCCGGCGCTCCCGCTCCTGACGCTCCTGCTCCTTGCGCGCTGCCTCGGCAGCCTCGCGGACTTTGCGCTCCTCCTCGGCACGGGCCGCAGCTTCTTCCCGGTCCTGCTTGGCACGCTCTGCGCGCTTCTTTGCTTCAGCACTCTTTGCCCGCTGCTCTTCCAGGGAGACCGGGGTTGGAGCGCTCTCGGTCTTCGTTGAGGTCTTCGTCGAAGCCTTCGCTGCTGAGCTCTTCGGCGCAGACGCCTTCCCAGAGCGGGTCCTCTCAGCAGTCTCGGTCACGTCCCCCTCAGAGACCTGCCCGCCCTCACCGATGATGACCACCGGGCCGCGGATCACGGATCGGTATTCCTGCCCGAGCTTCTTGAGCAGAGCGACCATCTGACCGGAACTCACCGAGCCGCTCGTCACGGTGAAGGTGGTCTTGCCGCCAGCGACGACCACGGTGCCCTCGATGCGACCGCCGGAGCCCAGCGCTGGAGCATGGCGCTCTGCACCGCCGCGCTTGAGCAGCAGCGCCGCTCCGCCACCGAACGCCTCGACCTTGCCCTTGAAGATGAACCCGACCGGCTTCTTCGCCTGACGAACCCGACGCACGCTGCGCTCGACCGCCAGCAGTGCCCGCCCCTGCGCCTCGGTGATGATGAGGAGGTTCTTCTTCTTCAGCGAGACCCCGTGTGCGGTCCCCAGCTGCATCAGCTTCTTGGTCATCAGATCGCTGTTGGCGCGTCCGCGAGTGATGAACAGCAGGTCATTGCCCCGGCGCCGAACCTGTCCCCAGACTGGTCGGCTACCCTCCTTGAGCTGCTCCGCGAGGGCGCGGCTGACCTTGGAGCCGGGTCGCGCCAGGAGCAGCAGCGGCTTCTTGTCCAGCGCCTCACAGGTGTGCTTGAACAGGAAGTTTGCCGGACGGGGTATGCGCTTGAGCAGCTTGAGAGACTTCGTCATCTCTTCCTTACTCTTGACTTCATCGACAGTCTGAAAGTTCATATGCGAATCCTACCTCACAGAGTCTGCTTCGCTGTCTGCTCGTCGTGGTTGATAATCCGCCAAGCCAAGGTGAGCGTGATGGATCCTCTCAATGCCCAGTACGATCAGGTCGCGGCGGGCACTGCCAGTCCACCTCAAAACTACAACGACTTCAAGCGCATGCTCTCCCGTGCGCGGTACGCCGCGCGAAAAGGCACGGTCGAGGAGCAGCTCACAGGTATCGCAGTCATCCAGGCCATCGGGGGGCACTGGTCGATGAGCGCGCTGCGCGAGTTCCTGACCCTGCCCGATGTCACCGTCCGTCGCCGGGCGCTTCAGGCTGCGGTCGCAGAGGGCGAAGGTGGCCTGCTCATCCTCCGGGATCTCGCCGAGGACCGCGACGTTCCCCTCGCCCTGGAGGCGCTGACCTACCTCCGTCGGGTGGTGGACCGGGGCACGACCGGGCGGGCGCGTCGGCTGATGAAGTCCGACGATCCCCGCATCCGGCAGGCCGCCGTTGAGCTGCTGGGCCACATCGGTGGTCCGGGAATGGCCATCCCAGCTGGCCGGCTCATTGGGGACCCGGATCAAGGCGTCCAGGATGCCGCCCAAGAGGCCTACGCCCGGCTCAACGGCGAGCTGCCCAAGGACAAGCCGGATCCGTGGTGGCGCAAGATCGAGCCTGAGCCCTGGCAGCCCCGGGAGGAGGTCGCACTGCCGGAGGTGCTGCCCGAGGAGCATCGCGACCTGCTGTCGCTCATCGGCAGCGTCTCCCGAGCGGATCGTGGGGCAGTCCTGGTGAAGATCGCCACCCTGTCCGACGCCAGCCTCCGCGCCATGATCCGCATGGCCCGCGTGGGTGGTCCCGCAGAGCTTGGGATCGGCGTCTGTGTGGTGGCGCAGCTGCTGGAGCGCGACGATCAGGTCGTGCCGATCCGACGCCTGCTGCCCGACCACAATCCCGATGTGCGCATCGCCTGTGCAGAGGCCCTCGCGGTCATCGGCAAGCCGTCGGTGATAATGGGGCTGCGGGACCTGCTGACCGACCCCTACCCTTCCGTGCGCTGCGCGGGTCTTCGTGCACTGAACGCCCTGCTGCCTGCCCCCGAGCTGGCTCGGTATGCCTACGCGATTCGCGAGGACAAGGACGCCTCGGTTCAGGCGCTGCTCCGGGAGATCCGGGGGGAGCCGGCAGAGCTGCCTTCTACAGCAACCCCCGCACCAGAAGCTCCAGGCTCCACCCAAGAATCACCGTGATGATGATGATTGAGGTGACGCTGTCCGGACTGTGCAGGTTCGATCCGAGCATGGCGGGCTCCCGGGCATAGGCTTAGCGATACCTTTACTATGCCAGAAAGCCCGCTCAGGTTTCTGTCAAGAACCCCTACACTGCGTCAAAGAATCGTTCACTACGCTCTGCCATTCCCATAAGTGAGGCAGAAGGTGCGTAGCGGTCACCGTAAGCAGTCGCCATCTCAGACATCTCGCCGACCAGTGCCGAGATCCCCTGTGCATCGATCCAGGCCAGCGGTCCGCCGGTGTTCGGCGCAAAGCCCAGACCGAAGACCGCGCCGATCTCAGCATCGCGGTAGTTGATGAGGATGCCGTCATCGAGGATTCGTCCGATCTCAGCAGCCTGAATGAGCATGAGACGCCGCTGGATGTGGTCGAGCCCGGTGCGCTCTGGGCGGGCGGTGATCATGTCGCGCAGGCCAGGCCAGAGGGTCTTGGTGTCCCAGTCATAGAACCCCTTGCCGACCACCCGACCCAGGCGTCCGTGCTCCTCGACGAGCTGCTGGACGACCTTGATGCCCTCCAGCTTCGTCTCGATGCCGGTGACGGCCTTGCGGACCTCGAAGCCCTTCATGCCCAGGCGCAGGCTGACCTCGTCGAACACCTTCAGCGGCGGCATAGCCATGCCGGCGGTGCGTGCAGCCCACTCAATGAGCGCCGGATCGTGCCCTTCTGCGACGAGCTGGCAGCCCTCCAGGAGGTAGGAGCCAAACAGCCGGGAGGTGTAGAAGCCGTAGCCGTCGTTGACCACGATGCAGGTCTTCTTGATCTTCCGACCAAACGCCAGGGACCGGGCCAGGGTCTGCTCGGAGGTCGCCTTCGGGGAGATGATCTCCAGCAGCGGCATCTTCTCGACCGGGGAGAAGAAGTGCATGCCGATGAACCGCTCCGGGGCGATGGAAGCCTCTGCGAGTCGGGTGATTGGGATGGCGGAGGTGTTCGAGGCGAAGATCGCGCCGGGTGCGAGCAGGGGCTCGACCTCACGAATCACCGCGTGCTTCACCGCGATGATCTCCACGACGGCCTCGATGGCGAGGTCACTGCCGGCGATGTCGGCGTAGTCCAGCGTCGCGGTGATGCGGCCTCGGATGGCGTCGCGGGTCTCCTGGGGGGCGTGGCGCATCTTGCCGATCTGCTTGTCGATGTGTGCGACACCGGCATCGAGAGCATCCTGGCTGATGTCCTTGAGCACGACGGTGTAGCCGGACTTTGCGCAGATGTAGGCCAGCCCGGCCCCCATCATGCCCGCGCCGAGCACCGCGACCTTTGAGATTCCAGCGTCCTCGACCCGGGGCAGGCCCTCCTGCTTCTCGACGGCAGTGCGGTGGTACCAGAGGGTGCGCACCATGTCCTTGACCTGGTCGGAGACCGCCAGCTTCGCAAACGCCCGGCCCTCGAATTCCAGGGCGCGGTCGAATTTGAGGGACAGCCCCTGGTGGACGACCTCCAGGATGGTCTCTGCAGCCGGGAAGACACCGGCGGACTTCTTGTAGAGGAACGCTGCCGCACCGGTGAACAGGTTGCGGGCCTCGCGGCTGCCGGGCTGGATGCCACCGGGCAGCTTCCCGCCGGCGTCCCAGGGCTGCTTCGGATCGGGGTTGGCCTGGATCCAGGCCTTCGCAGCTTCGTGGAGGGCCTCGACGGAGTCCGCAAGCTCATCGACCATGCCGGACTTGATGCCGGAGGTCACTCGCTTCTGTCCGCCAGCGCCGAGGATCTCCAGGGCCGGCTGGAGGCCCATGATCCAGGGCAGCCGCTGGGTGCCGCCCGCGCCGGGAATGACGCCGATGCTGGCCTCGGGCAGGCCGACCATGATGCGCGCATCGTTGAGCGCGATGCGGCGGTGACAGGCGAGGGCCAGCTCATAGCCCCCGCCCAGCGCCGCGCCGGTGATCGCAGCGACGACCGGCACGCCGCCGGTCTCCAGGCGTCGGTACAGCCCGTTGAGGACCTGGGTGCCCGCGTAGATCTGGGCGGCATCTCGTGCGTGGTAGAGGGTGTCGATGTCCGCACCGGCGCAGAAGTCCCGGTGACCGGAGGCGACGATGATTCCGGTGAGGCCCTCGATGGCGAAGACCTGATCGAGGGCCGCGCCGAGGGTGGCGATGAAGTCCGCGCCGATCTTGTTGACCTTGCCGGGCATCTTGATGGTGAGGGTCGCGATGCCGTCGCTGTCGACAGCGATGGTCATTCCTTGAAGTTCGCTCATGCTCAGACCCGCTCGATGATGGTTGCGATGCCCATTCCGCCGCCGATGCACAGCGTGACGAGGCCGACGGTGAGGTCTCGGTCTTCCAGGGCGTCCAGCACGGTGCCCAGGAGCATCGCGCCGGTTGCGCCGAGGGGGTGACCGAGCGCGATAGCGCCGCCGTTGACGTTGAGGCGATCGTGGTCGAAGTCGAAGTGCTGCATGAACGCCAGCGGGACCGCCGAGAAGGCCTCGTTGACCTCAACGAGATCGATGTCGTTGATGGTCATGCCAGCCTTGCTCAGGGCGCGCTCCGTGGCGGGCATGGGACCAGCGAGCATCAGGACCGGTTCGTCGCCGACCACCGCAATCGAGCGGATCCGGGCGCGGGGCTTGAGGCCGTACTTCGCGCCAGCATCCGCGCCACCGAGCAGGACCGCAGCGGCCCCATCGACGATGCCGCTGGAGTTACCGGCGTGGTGGATGTGGTTGATGCGCTCGACCTGGGGGTAGACCTTGCGGGAGAGGAAGTCGAGGCCGAACTGCTCGCCCATCATGGCGAATGCCGGGCGGAGCTTGGCGAGCTTCTCGATGGTGGTGCCGCGTCGGGGCAGCTCGTCGACATCGAGGATGGGCAGACCAGATTCGTCGGTGACCGGGATGACGCTGCGGGAGAAGCCACCGCCGTCGATGGCCGCGATGGCGCGGTGCTGGGAGGCGAGGGCGAAGGCGTCCGCGTCGTCACGGGTGATGCCGCGCAGGGTGGCGAGCAGGTCCGCCGAGATGCCCTGCGGGACGAGGCCCCGAGAGAGCAGCATGTCTGGATCGAACATCGCGCCGCCGTCAGAGCCCATCTTCACCCGGCTCATGCTCTCCACACCGCCGCCGATGACCAGCTCCGCGAAGCCCGAGGCGACCATTGCAGCAGCCTGGTTGACCGCTTCGAGGCCCGATCCGCAGAAGCGGTTGACCGTGACTCCGGCGGTGGTGTCGGTGTAGTTCTTGGCGTGCATGACCGCAGTGCGGGCGATGCAGGAGCCCTGATCGCCGACCTGGCTGACACAGCCGACGACGACATCGTCGACGCAGTCTTTGGGGAGGCCGGTGCGGGTCTTGATGGCGTCGAGGGCGGCGACGAGGAGGTCACGGGGACGGACGGTGTATAGGCTGCCGGTGTCTTTGCCGCGGCCTCGGGGGGTGCGGACTGCGTCGTAGATCCAGGCGTCGGGTGCCTTCATGGGGTCTCCAGATAGTAAGCATGCTCAGTATATCGCGGAGTGGAACCAATCGGCGCTCTGAGGTCATCAGGATGGGTCGGTGAGTGGGCCGACGTGCGATGGACTGCGGGTGTCATGCTGGGGGTCACAGGGGAGCGGTGACTGAAGAGAGCCAACGGCGAACGTAAGGAATGCAGCCCCCTTGAGCGCAGCTCCATAAGCGGGCCGTCAGGCCAGCGTTGGTGCGGAGTGGCCAGAAAAAGCATGGGGCCGACGATGGCGAATCTCAACCATCCGGGGAGGGAGGACCCTTCGGAATCGAGAGCTACGAGGCTGAGAAGACCGAAGGGCGAGCAGGACAGGTCGGCAATATCAAAAGCAGAGATGGGCGAATCCTTGAAGGACGGCGGTACTGCAAACCCCGTCTCCGTCCTTGGGCGCTGATCGCTACGGGTCCCCTCCGCGGTCCGCGCTTCACTCCCTGTCGGCGTCCACTGTTGTGCGACTACCCACGTCCCCGGCCTCGGGTCGCTTGCTGCCTCCGGGGCCGCCAGAGAATCTGGCGTGCGGCCCCTCCGACACGGCCCACTCCAGTGTCCCCTTGCGCGCGCCCGGGCGAACTGAGACTCCAGACAAGGCGATCCAAAACAATACAATCAACAAAATTAGGGGGGAAGGCAGCCAC
>JBLHNG010000487.1:0-6712 GCA_047621685.1 Myxococcota bacterium
ACCTCTACTACAAGTACGGCAAGCGCTCCTACGTCTGGGTCGACGAGAGCTGGAACATCAACCCGAAATTCAACTACAACTTCTCCCAGGCGATGATCAAGTCCGGGATGAAGACGAAGTGGATGACGTTCATGCGGGCCGACTGCATCGTGAGGGACCACGACAAGGGCATCCTCGCCGACCAGGTCACCGCCGGGCTCTCCCACATCCTCATCGGTGTGGAGCGGGCCGACGACGACTCCCTGAAGGGCCTCGACAAGCGGTTCTATGCCGGCGGTGTCGCCCGGAAGGCCATCGAGATCATGAAGACGCACCACCCGGATGTGTTCATCCAGTGCACCTTCATCGTCGGAGTCAAGGAAGAGGACAACGCCTCGCTGGCCCGTCAGGTCAAGATGGCCCAGGAGCTCGACGTCGACTTCCCCGCCTTCCACCCGATCACCCCGGTCCCCGGCACCCCGATCTTCGACGACGCCATCGCCAACGGCCACATCACCGAAGACGACTTCGACAACTTCGACTGGATGAGCCCGGTCCTCGACTCGGACTACATGACCAAGGACGAGATCGGCCTTGCGCTGTACGAAATGAACAAGAAGTTCGTCAACACCCGCTGGGCCCTGAGGGGCCTGACCTCCAAGGTCGACTACAAGCGCGACATGTACATCTGGTTCACCAAGGTCTCCGCAAAGCTGGCCCTGGGTGCGATTCGTCAGCGGATCAGTCCGCTGAACGTCGAGCACTACCAGGGACTGGTCAAGCCGGAGTGGTACGACGGGTAGCGCTTCATTCGTCCAGGTGAATGTGCCCAGACTCCGCCCCACGAAGCTCAATGACCCGATCCGGCGGCACCGCCGTTAACAGCGCGGTCAGATCCACCCCAAGCTCGGACAACCGCGCATAGTGCGCCTGCTTGCGGACGTCCTCCGCCGCCGTCAGTGCGATGGTCTGGGTGGCGTCGAGGTGGGCCTGTCCGCGCGCGGACTCCCGGTGGGCCGCCTCTGCGGCGAGGGCCTCCTCCAGCTCCCGGCGCTTGATCCCGACGCGGTGCTCGAATTCATCCCGCTCCTCGCTCCGGCCCCGGCCTGCCCGAACCAGGGCGCGCTCCTGCTTGAGGTCCTCCAGCTCCTGGGCCTGCTGCTCGGTGGCCTTCTCCAGCTGGAGCCGGGTGCGGGACTCGGTCGCCTTCTCGTGCATCTGCTGGAGTGCCGGAGGCGCGCCGTACCCTCGGTAGACGACGTTGTCGATGCGGTAGCCACACTGGCTGGCCCGCTCGACGAGCTGCCGGTAGGTCGCCAGGGCGTTGAGCTGATCGCAGCTCAGCTTGAACTCATCGAAGCTGTGTCGGCGCACGAACTCCACCACATCCGAGGTCGCTGCGTTGACGAAGTCGCCGATCGGATCGTGGCTGGTGGCCATCATCTGCTCGATGTCGATCAGCTGGAAGAAGATCATCAGCCGGATGGTCAGCACCGCGTCGTCGCCGGTCCTCACCTCCGCGACGTCGTGGTACATCTGGTCGGGCAGCAGCCATAGCTTCTGGAAGATCAGGGCATTGGGAACCTTCAAGCCGCCGACTGAGCCATGCCAGGAGAAGGTGTGCAGCCACTCGCCGGGTGCGGGGATGAAGGTCGCTGGCCCCCCGGCGATGCGGCGGGTGATGGTGCCGTCGGTGTCGGAGTAGACCACCACCGCTTCCTCGTTGGCGATCTGGACGACCTCCTCCTTCTCCACAGACAGGTGCTCGCGGGGATCCAGCCAGCAGTGGGCTGGACCAGGCAGGTGCTCCTGACGGCCATCCCGGAAGCGCACGATCAGGAACTCGCCAGGGTGGGCAACGTAGTGCTGCATGGGACGGAACTGCCGACCCCGCCGCCACACCCGTGCCGGTCCCTCAATGATCGTCATCTTGCCGGACTGCTCCACCGCGATGATCCGCTGGCCCTCCTCGACGGTGTAGAACAGCAGGCTGTAGCGCCCCGCGCTTCGGGATGGATCCAGCCCCGTGCCGACGACCCCGGCAGGTGTGGCTGGCACCGGCATCCGGGCAGCGGCCAGGGTCTGGTCGCCGAGGGACAGCGAGTTGGTCTGGCGCTGCTGCTGGATCATGTCCTCGTCGACGTTGAGCCGGTTGCTGACCATCGCCTCCTGGAGGGCGCCGGACTTCTTGTTGTAGCGGTATCGATTTGCAGCCATGGTCACCTTCAAGGGGGGATGACACTGTGTAGTTGCAGGAGAAATGCCGGTCAATCCCTGTGAGTCAATCCCTCGGCGGGTGGAGCCGCGTGTTGTCGTCTATGCGCGCGTCGGTGAGGTCGACGTCATCGTGGCTGTAGCAGCCCAGGAACGTCCCCCGCAGGTCCGCCCCCCGCAGACTCGCCCCGTCCAGTCGGCCGAAGCTCAGCTCCATTCCCCGCAGGTCCGCCCCAGACAGATCCGCCCCGGACAGCCGCCCGAGCCACAGCTTCGCCCCCCGCAGGTCCGCCCCAGACAGATCCGCCCCGGACAGATCGACGTCGTGGAGGATGGCGTTGTGCAGACATGCACCCTTCAGCCGGGCACCGGGCAGCCGACAGACGGTGAGGTTGGCCCACATCAGGTCGATCCCCTCCCCTGAGAGCCCCTCGGTCTCCAGGTGGAACAGCTTCGCCCACCGCGCGACCGCTCCGGCGAGGTTCAGCCCGTCGATCTGCGCCCGGACAAGGTGTGCCCGGGTGAGGTCGGCGCCCTTGAGGTCGGAGGAGCGCAGGTCCGCGTGGTTGAGGCGGGCACCGACGAGCCGCAGCCGGTGGCCGTGGATCTCGGTGAGGCGCGCATGCTGGAGCCGGGCGTCGGTGAGGTTGGCGCCGGCCATGCGGGCCTGGTGGAGGCTGGTGGGCTGCAGGGCGCTGGCGCGAAGGTCGGCGCCGGAGAGGTCGGCGTTGGTGAGGATGGCAGCAGTGAGGTTGATGCCAAGCCCGGTGAGTCCGGTGAGGTCCGCACCGGTCAGGTCCGCGCCAGACAGGTCCGCGGCGTGCAAGCGGGCATTGGTCAGCCGGGTGTCGGAGAGATCGGCCTGTCGGAAGCACACCCGCCGCAGGTCCGCCTCGGTGAAGTCTGTGCGGGTCAGGTCCGCGCCGGTCAGGTTCGCCCCGGCGAGGTGGGCTCGGAAGAAGTCCGAGCAGGCGAGGTCGGTGCCGGAGAGGTCGGTGTTCTTGAGGTTGTGTCCCCGAAACGACAGCCCAGCGAGGCGCAGCTCGGAGAGGTCGCACCCCGAGAGGTTGCCCACAGTGCTCATCGTGGCGCGGACATCGTCTTCCGTCAGCACCCCCATCAGCTCCCGGCCCTGCGCGCGGGCGTCAGGGGCTGAGCTGCGGAGGAGGGAGACCAGGGTCTGCATCTGGGGCAGGGACAGCGCCATGCCCCTCAATATCCGACCCACCGGTTGCTGGAGATGAAGAAGACCGCGCCCTCCTCAGACCGTCGCGTGCAGATGTTGGGTCGGGTCATGTCGCCCCTTCTATGTGGACAGTCTTTGTGAGAGGATGTCAGCGCGTAGCGGGGGGTTTGGGGGTGAAACCCCCGTCTCAGACAAAAGCGCACCAGTCGGGCCGGATACTGTCCGGCCCGGTGACTGGTGCCCAGATGCTCCGTCCGCTGTCCGGCGTAAGCGCCCTTTGCCCGGGCACCATAGACTCCCCCATGATTATCACCACATCCGAAGAGCTTGTCCGCTTCTGCGACGCCCTCGCCGACGCACCCTATATCGCCGTGGACACTGAGTTCATGCGAGAGAAGCGCTACTATGCCCAGCTCTGCCTGGTCCAGGTTGCTTACGGCGAGCACGCTGCAGCCATCGATCCCTTCTCCCAGATCGACATGGCCCCGCTCAAGGTGCTGCTGTGCAACCCGAAGATCACCAAGGTCTTCCACGCAGCCAGCCAGGACCTGGAGATCTTCTTTCAGCGGATCGGTCAGGTTCCCACTCCCGTCTTCGACACCCAGATCGCCGCTGCAGTCTGCGGACTCGGGGAGCAGCCGGGGTACGCCAAGCTGGTCTCAGCGATGCTGGGCATCCACGTCGACAAGTCCTCCCAGGCCACCGACTGGTCCCTCCGCCCGCTCACCGAGCAGCAGCTCACCTACGCGCTGAGCGATGTCACCCACCTCTGCGTGCTCTATGAGCGGCTCGTCGCACAGCTCGCGGAGTCCGGGCGCACGGAGTGGGTCCGCGAGGAGCTGGCCGCCCTGGAGAACCCCGGTCGGTACGCGGTGGTCCCCGAGCAGGCGTGGCGCCGGATCCGCATGAGAAACGCCAAGAGCAAGACGCTGGTGGTCCTCCGGGAGCTGGCGATGTGGCGGGAGCAAGAGGCGATGTCCCGGGACACCCCCAGAGGCTGGATCATCCGGGACGACTCGTTGCTGGAGATCGCGCGAAACCACCCGAAGACCAAAGAGGCCCTCGCCCGGGTGCGAAACCTCACCAACAGCACCGCCCGCGGCCCCGACGGCAAGGCGATGCTCGCCGCAGTGCACCGCGCCCTGGAGAGTCCCGAGGACACCTGGCCCAAGCCCATCAAGAGCGGGCTCAAGCTGACCGGGCATGAGCCCCTGGTTGCCCTCCTCCAGGCACTCCTCCAGCAGCGCTGTCGGGCCCACAGCGTGGCGCCCTCGCTGATCATCCGCCGCGCGGACCTCGACCGAATCGCCACCGAGACCGACCCGGACATCGACGCCTTGAAGGGCTGGCGGCGAGACATCTTCGGCGCGGCTGCGCTGGAGCTGATCGCCGGACGGCTCGCGCTGACCGGTCGGGATGGCGTAGTGGTGGATGTCACCCTCTAAGCTGCCGTCACAAGGCGGTGAGCTATGCTCGGAGCATGGTGTCACCCCTCCTCTTCTCGCTCCTTGCCTGCCAACCTGATCCAACACCGCCAAGCGCTTCGAGTGGTATCGATTCAGGTTCAGGCTCAGAAACGAGCGGCACCGACTCAGGCTCAGATTCGGGAACCACACCGAAGCTGCTGCTCAACGAGCTGCTCGCCTCCAACACCACCTACGGCAAAGACGGCAGCGGGAACTCAGCGGACTGGATCGAGCTGTACAACGCCAGCGAAGATCCGATCGAGCTTGGGGACTATGCCCTGGGTGATGGCTCAGAAGAGGCCCCCTGGTCACTCCCCGATGAAGCCCTCGCACCGGGTGGCTACCGCCTGCTCTGGGCATCCGGAGAGGACTCCGACGAGCACACAGACTTCAAGCTCTCTGCCGATGGCGAGACCGTCACGCTGTTCGGCCCACAGGGAGAGGTCACTGACCGCGTGAGCTTTCCACGGCAGCGCACCGACATCTCCTATGGGCGCCTGGACGGTGGCGACTGGTACGCCTTTGAGACACCGACGCCGGAAGCCGCCAACAGCACGCGCCCGATCTTGCCGACACCGACGTTCTCAGTGGACGGAGGCTTCTCGGGCGGGGACACCGTCGAGGTCTTCACCCACCCCGGGGCTCTCCTCACCGTCACCATCGACGGGTCGGATCCGAGCCAGGACGGCCTGGCCTACGACGGGCCGATTGCACTGGGCATGCCTGAGGAGGCCGTCAGCGAGGACGGCGCGGGCGTGTGGACGTTCTCTTCTGACCCGGGCTTCTCGGTGCGCCACGACGGCTCGGATCCAAACTTTGAGTGGGGGCTCGCCGACGGCATCCTCCGCGTGCGCATGACGCGCGAGGCCTCCGTCCAGCGCCTCTACCTGCCGCTTCAGGGTGGCCCCTTCGGAAACGCCAACGAGTTCCGTCTCCGCACGCGCTTTCGCATCCTGCAGGCTGCGGCGGCATCGGTGGAGCTGGGCTTTCTGTCCTCGACGGACAACAACATCACAGACAACCTCGTCGGGCTCGACTTCTACGACGAGGACCGCGGCCTGTCTGGCTACATGGGGGAGGGCTACGGCACCTGCGACGGTGAAGCAGTCCAGGGCAACACCTGGTATGTCGCCGAGTACAGCGGCCGCGCCACGGACCCATCCTTCACCCTGACCCTGTTTGACGAGACCGGCACCACACAGCTCGACCAGTGCGCGATCACGACCTCGGGAACCGGAGGCGCAGTCGATGTGATCGGGTTCGCCAATGAGGACCGCTCCGAATCGAGCAGCACCGAGGAGGTCGAATTCGACTGGGTCACCTGGGCGATCGACGAAGCGCTCCCCGCCGACCCTGCGGCCAGTCCAGAGCCGGTGCGCATCGTGCGGGCGATCGCCAGCCTCGATGGATGGGCCCCGAGCGAGGTCGCAACGCGGACCTTCCTCGAGGACGGACCCGGTGCGATGCCGACCCTCTCGCTGGTGGTCGACCCCGACGATCTCTGGGACGCCGCCACAGGCATCTACGCCAACCCACAAGAGCGCGGTGAGGAGTGGGAGCGTGCCGCAAGCCTTGAGTTTTACCCGCTTGAGGGCGAGCCCGTCACCGTTCTGGCGGGGGTGCGCATCCACGGTGAGGGCAGCCGTGGCTCCGCCAAGCAGAGCTTCCGCATCATCTCCGATGCCGAACACGGTGGCTCACACCTGCCCACCCTGCTGTCTGGAGGACTCGACGATGCTCGCTACAGCACCATGGTGCTCGGCGGTGGCTCAAACGACTCCTCCTCTGCCCCTCAGGGGGATCACTACGCAGGAGTGTGGACGCTGATCCGCGATGCGACGGCGACCGACCTCTACCAGGACCTCGC
>JBLHNG010000488.1:0-6707 GCA_047621685.1 Myxococcota bacterium
TTCCTCTCCTTTTTTGTTGATTGTATTGTTTTGGATCGCCTGATCTGGAGTCTCAGTCCGCCCGGGCGCGCGCAAGGGGACACCGGAGTGGGCCGTGTCGGAGGGCCGGGGGGCGCCCTCAGCCCACGCCAGATTCTCTGGCGGCCCCGGAGGCAGCAAGCGACCCGAGGCTGGTGAGAAAGTCCGAACACTGAGAATGGACGCCGACAGGGAGTGCAGCGCGGACCGCGGAGGGGACCCGTGGCGATCAGCGCCCAAGGACGGAGACGGGGTTGGCAGTACCGCCGTACTTCAAGGATTCGCCCATCTCTGCTTTTGATAGTGCCGACCTGTCCTGCTCGCCCTTCGGTCTTCTCAGCCAGGGGCGCTCTCAGCCTCGTGGCTCTCGATTCCGAAGGGTCCTCCCTCACCCATGGCCCGAGGTACGCCATCGTCGGCGCCATTCTTTTTTCTGGCCGCTTCGCCCCAACGCAGACCTTCGGTCCGCTTGTGGAGCTCCGCTCAAGGGGGCTGCACTCACTGCGTTCGCCGCTCCCCTGCGACCCCCAGCCGGACACCACCGCACGTCGGCTCACTCAGTGACCCGTCCTGCACCTCAGCGCGCCGGATGGTTGCAGCAACCACCCAGCTCACCATCACTCCGCCGCAGCCACAAACCCGAGCTCGAGGTCCGCGATGAGGTCCGACAAGTCCTCAATCCCGGCACTCAGGCGAATCAGCCCATCGGTAATCCCAATGGCCTCCCGCACTTCCGGCGGCACGCTGGCATGCGTCATGATCGCGGGCAGCTCAATGAGGCTCTCCACGCCACCAAGACTCTCCGCGAGACAGAACAGCTTCGTCGACTTCACAAACCGGGTCGCAGCGTCGAGATCGCCCTTCAGCTCAAAGCTGATCATCCCCGAGTACCCGGGGTAGATCACCTTCGCGACATCTTCCCGCTCCTCCAGCCACGCCGCAATCGCAGTCGCGTTCAGCTGATGACGCGCCATGCGCACATGCAGGGTCTTGAGCCCGCGTAGGGTCAGGAAGCAGTCCCATGGACCGGGCACTGCGCCGACGGCGTTCTGGAGAAACGCGATGCGGGCGGCGAGGGCGTCGTCGCTGGTGATGACGACACCGCCGACCACGTCGGAGTGGCCGTTGAGGTACTTGGTGGTGGAGTGCACCACCACGTCTGCGCCCAGCATGAGGGGCTGCTGGTTGACCGGAGTGGCGAAGGTGTTGTCCACCACGAGCTTCGCCCCGACGGCGTGAGCCTTCTCCGCGAGGGCGGTGATGTCGGAGGTCTTGAGCAGCGGGTTGGTCGGGGTCTCGATCCAGACGATGTCGGTGCCCTCGGGGATGACCACATCGGGCTGGGAGGTGTCCACGAAGCTGAAGTTCAGCCCGAACTCCGCCCACTCCGTGGTGAACAGCCGGTAGGTGCCGCCGTAGACATCGTCGCCGCAGACCACGTTTGCGCCGGGGCGCAGGGTGCGGATGACGGTGTCGATTGCCGCGAGACCCGACGAGAAGCAGATGCCGTGCTTTCCACCCTCAAGCGCGGCGAGGCACTCCTGGAGCGCGGTGCGGGTGGGGTTGTGGGTCCGGGAGTACTCCCAGTCCCCGGCGCCGGGGTGGGGCTGGGCGTAGGTGGAGGTCTGGAAGACCGGGGTCATCACCGCACCGGTGATCGGCTCGGGGGGCTGACCGGCGTGGATGGCGAGGGTGCCGAGCTTGTAGTTGCTTTCGTTGGACATTACTGGCCCTTCCCGCTGGTAGCCTGGGAGATATAGTCGATGAGATCGATGCGGGTGATGATGTCGACCGGCTTGCCATTCTGGTAGACAATCGCGAGGCGATAGCGCCGGAACATCTCGGTGAGAACCGTGATCTCGGTGGATGGATCGACGGTGGAGTAGTTCATGTCCGCCACCTCACTCACCGCGACGTCCAGCTTGCCCTCCAGGGCGCGCTGGAGCAGGTTGCGCTCGCCGACCACACCGATGACGTTTTCATCCTTGATGAGGGGCAGCTGAGAGATTCCGTGCTCCTTGAACGCCTCGATGGCTTCTCCGACGGAGGCCTCGGGGGAGGTCGAGATGAGCGTGCGGGGGCCGCGGGCCTGGATGAGGTCCGCGACGTAGCCCAGCGGGTTCTCGGGACTCAGGAAGCCGTTCTCCTCCATCCACTTGTCGTTGAAGACCTTGGAGAGGTAGCTGCGACCGCTGTCGGGGAGGATGACCACGCTGACGAGGTCCTTGCGCTCCTGACGACGCAGCCACTTCATCGCACCGGCCACTGCGGCACCCGAAGAGGCACCGCAGAACAGACCCTCCTCGCGGACGAGCCGGCGGGTCATCAGGAAGCACTCCCGATCGTTGACCCGGACCACGTCGTCGACGTTCTCGAAGTCCATCGTGGTCGGCAGGAAGTCCTCGCCGATGCCCTCCACAAGGTAGGTGAACGCCTGGGTGGGCTGGCCGGTCTTGAAGTAGTCGTAGTAGAGCGAGCCGACCGGATCGATGCCGACGATCTGGATGTTCGGGTTCTGCTCCTTGATGTACTTCGCGATCCCGGTGATCGTGCCGCCCGTACCGATGCCGGCGAAGATGACGTCGATCTTGCCGTCGAGCTGGTTGTACAGCTCCGGGGCGGTCGAGAGGTAGTGCGCCTTGGGGTTGGAGGGGTTGTGGTACTGGTTGGAATAAAAGGAGTTCTCGGACTCATCCACCAGCCGCCGGGACACCTTGTAGTAGGACCGCGGATCGTCGGGCTCGACGTTGGTCGGGGTGATGACCACCCGGCTGCCCCAGGCCCGAAGTGCGGCGCGCTTCTCCTCGGACTGCTTGTCGGGCATGACGAAGGTGGACTTGTAGCCCCGAATGGCCGCCATCATTGCCAGTCCGGCGCCAGTGTTACCGCTGGTGCCTTCGACGATGGTGCCGCCGGGCTTCAGCTCTCCAGAAGCCTCCGCATCGTCGACGATCTGGCGGGCGAGGCGGTCCTTGATGGAGCCGGCGGGGTTCATGAACTCCACCTTGGCGTAGAGCGTGCCCGGCAGGCCCTCTGTGACCTTGTTCAGGCGGACCATCGGCGTATCACCGATGCAATCGAGGATGCTGTTAAATACCCGGTGCACGAAATCTCCCAGCGCAGGCGCGTTGAAGTGGCGAGATGCATATCCCGATGGGGCGCCGATAGCCTGCGGCTCGCGTTTACCGTCGCTCCAGGGTGGGATACTCACCCGAACTTCGCTGCGATGTGGTTCTTGACCCGCTCCAGACCACTGGTGCCTGGCAGGGGCGTATACTCAGCAGAGGTCGAGGAGAGAATCTGTGGACAATTCGACGGGCCGTCTGCTGAGAAAGGGCGACTATGTCTACGGCTCCTTCTTCAAGCCTGAGCTGGTCGACGGCTACATCAATGGGGTCAACCCTGGTGATCGCTCCGATGTTCTCGGGCGGTTTCCGTTCTCGGAGTCCAGCGTCGATGAGGCGGTGGACTACGCGGGCATCGGGGTGCGGACCTGGCGGCGGATCCCGATCCAGGAGCGCGCCAACACCGTCCGCCGGTTCCGGGACCACCTCGCTCGGTTCCAGGAGCGCATGGCCCGCCTGGTCACCCGGGAGACCGGAAAGCCCCTCTGGGAGGCCCGCCAGGAGGTCATGGCCACCATCCGGGCGCTGGACCTCTTCTTAGAGGAAGGCCCCGGCCTGCTCGCACCGATCATCATGGACGCGATCGGAGCGCGCGCCGATCGGCTGCCCCGGGGCGTAGTCGGCATCCTGTCGCCCTACAACTTCCCGATCCTCGTCCCCACCACCCAGGCCGCCGCAGCGATCATCGCTGGAAATGCGGTGGTGGTGAAGTCCAGCAAGTTCACTCCCGGCGTCGGCCAGGAGCTGGCCAGCCTGTGGGACCGCTGCCGTCTCCCTCGGGGCATCTACAACATGCTCCAGGGGCCAGGCTCGGTCATCGGGCAGCGGCTCGTCACCCACCCCCGCCTCGATGCGCTGCTGTTTACTGGCAGCTACGCCACCGGCACGGCCATCCGTCGGCTGACCACCGAGCGGCCCGAGCTGCCGGTGATGATGCACTGTGGGGGAAAGGGCATCGCCCTCGTCCTGGACGACGCAGACCTCAACCGCGCAGTCTACGAGGTCACCGTCGGTGCGTTCCTCACTGCCGGTCAGCGCCACAACTCCACCGCTCGGGTGCTGGTCACCGAGGGCATCTACCCGAAGTTCATCGAGGCCCTGGTCCGTCGGGCCAGCCAGCTGTCGGTCGGCTACGGCTTCGACCCGGACACCTTCGTCGGTCCGCTGATCTCCGAGAACCTCCGCACCCGCTACCGGCGGTACTGTCGGGGGCTGGTCAGCCGGGGTCATCAGGCGCTGCTCGAAGCCGGCCACGAGACGTCCTCCCGCCGTGGCTTCTACGCCCGTCCGGCGATCTACCGGATCCACTGGGACAACGGCAACCCCTCGATGTCCGACGAGCCCCCCGGTCCGACCCTGCTCGTCTACCGGGTCGGCCACTGGGAGGAAGCCGCTGCGCTCCACAACCAGGCGATGTTCCGCGGGGCGACCAGCCTGTTCACCCGCCCAGACAACCCGGTCATCTTCGAGATGCAGGATCGGCTGCGCACCGGCTCGCTGAACATCAACCGCGGCACCATCGGCGCTTCGATGCGGCTGCCCTCTGTCGGCCTGGGCCGCAGCTCCAACGGCCAGCCCGGCGGCCTCGACCTGCTCCGTCTGCTGACCCACCCCCGGGCTCAGCTCATCGAGTCCCGCCCGTTCGACGACCGCCAGACTGCCCTGCCGGGGCTGAACTGGAACACCCAGGCGGTGCCCCCGGTCACTCCGGTGCAGATCGAGGAAGAGGAAGAAGACGAGCTGGCGGACGTCTCCAGCTCGCTGGAGCTGGCGTAGCACCCCTCGGCAGACACGAAGAGTCAGCGGGGGCTGTCGGAGACAGGAGGGGGAGCCCCCCAAAAGGCTGGGACTGAGCGACAGCGCGGATCGAAAGCACTTCCATCAACAGTTCGATCCAAAACGAACGACTCACCATCGACAGGTCGATGGTGAGTCGTCGTTTCAGGTCTACACCGGCTCTCGCAGTCGTCGAGCCGCAACCAATCACTACAGCGGCTGGTCGGTTCCGCCGCTCGGGGCGCCGCCCTCAGGAGCACCTGCGCCAGGACCGCCCGCACCAGGACCGCCTGCACCGGGACCACCGGCACCACCGGCTCCGGGACCACCCTCGCCGCCAGGACCGCCTGCACCAGGACCACCGGCTCCGGGACCGCCTGCGCCAGCACCACCCGCACCCGGGCCACCAGCACCCGCACCACCGGCACCGGGACCACCGCCGCCAGCACCTTCCGGCACACCGGAGGGACTCAGCGCGCTGAGCTCCAGGCTCACGCCGTCCTGATCGCCGGAGATCTCACCGAGCTGTGCGCCGAGGGAGAGGGCGTCGACGGAGTTGGTGATCTTGCCGTCCTTGTCGTTGTCGCAGAGGGCCGACAGGTTGACCGGCTTGCCCTTGGGCACCACCACCGAGAACGCGCCGATGGCGTCCATGGCGAGGGTGGTCAGCGGGCCGGGGATCTGGCCGTCGGGGGAGGGGGGTGCGCCAGCGAGGGAGCCGTCGATGACATCGATGCGGATCGTGCCTTCGCAGGCACCGCTGACTTCGCCGGAGACGGTGAAGTGATCGGCGGCCTTGACCTCGTCCTGGGTCTGCTGCCCCTTCATCTCTTCGAGGACCATCAGCACGCCGCTGCCGCCGCCACCGACCGCACCGCTGCCGCCCTGACCGCCGCCCTGGCCGCCCTGACCGCCGAGGCCGCCGCCCATGCCGCCGCCGCCGCTTCCACCGGGACCGCCGCTCTTGCCGGTTTTGCCGCCATCAGCACCAGGACCGCCTTGTCCGCCTTGTCCGCCGGGACCACCAGCACCACCAGGACCGCCCTGTCCGCCTTGATCTGCGGACTCGTCAGGGGGAACCGGGCAGCCGGTGAGGGCTGCAGAAGCAAGAATCAACATCAGCAGGCGCATTGGGACCTCTGTTTTTTAGATGGAGAACCATAGCGCATGCGACCCGTTGAGGTTGTCTCAGGCTGTCTCTACCGTGCAGCCCACCCCATCCATTACCGGCGCCCCGGTGAGCGGATCGATGCGATCCGATGCGAGCAATCCGAGGACCTCCGGTACCGATACCGCCGAGATGTCGACCGTGTCGGCGCGCAGGGTGAGGTCATGGCGAGCGGTGAGGGTGATGCTGCCGTGACGGGTGGAGACCGTCACGGAGGCACCGTCTGCGATGCCGGTGTCGGGGTGGAGGTGCGCGATGGCCTCCTGTGCTGCGCGGTGGTGCGCATCGGGGGCACGGTCGGGACGGGCGGAGGTGCGCAGCAACAGCGGGCTGTCTGGCGGATCGATGCGGGAGAAGACCCCCTGGATGCCCTCGGGCATGAGGTGGATGCGCTCGTCAGAAGTGCTCGGACGCCACAGGGCGCGATCCGTGGCGCTGCGCACGACCCGGTGCGGTGGCTCATTGAGCAGCGCCTGATCCACACCGCCGGCCCAGTCGATTGCCCGGCTCTCCCAGGAGTCGAGGTCGGTCTTGACGAGGTAGCGGGCCAGCAGGCCGAGGTGGTGGCCCCAGGCCGAGCCCCGCAAGCCGGGCTTGAGCGCGGCGAACAGAGCGGGGAG
>JBLHNG010000489.1:0-6705 GCA_047621685.1 Myxococcota bacterium
GGTGACCGCGACGATGGATGCGATGCCGATCGAGCCGCCCCAGATGTCCCGCCCTGCTCCCGCCGTCCGCGGCCGCCGTGTGCGGAATGCCCGCCCCGATCGTGGAGCCATCCCACGCCCCGAGCCTACCCCAGCCCCCGAGCCCGAGCCCGAGCCCGAGGTCAAGCCAATCCCCGACCGTCCCCTGCCCCTCACCGGCCGCCTCAAGGCCATCCAGGAGCAGATCGACGAAGGCTCCACCGACGAAGCCGTCATCGAGGCCCAGCGCTGGCGGCTGGAGGATCCGGGCAACGTGCTCGCCCTCATCGCGCTGGGCCGCGCCCTGGAGGCGGTCGGGGATGCCCCGGGAGCGTCGCGGGCCTACGGCAGCCTCATCGACCTCTACGCTGGCCGTGCAGACCTCCGCAGGGTCGCCGGGGAGCGCCTGGAGCGCCTCGCGCCGGGGCAGCGTCTTGCGGTGGACACCTTCGCCGTCGCGGTCAGCCAGCGGCCCGACCACCCCTCCGGCCATCGGCTGCTCGCCTGGGCGCTGGTCCGGCTCGGAGAGTGGGAGGCAGCGCTTGAGGCCACCTGTGTTGGACTCACCGCGAAGTGGCCCGAGGATCGCTACCCGGGCGTGCGGCAGGTGCTCCTCGACGACCTCGGGCTGATCGCGGCGGGCTGGGCGGCCAGCGAGCCGGTCGAGGAAGACGCCATCCGCGCCCGACTCACTGCGGCCGGTGGACAGTGGCCGACCGGGCCGTCGATGCGCATGGTGCTGTCCTGGGAGACCGACGCCAACGACGTCGACCTCCACGTCTACGACCGCTCCGGCGACCACGCCTGCTACTCCAGCCGCCAGATGCCCTCCGGCGGACGACTGCTCGCCGACGTCACCACCGGCTACGGTCCAGAGTGCTTCGTCATCGACGGGATACCCGCTGCCGGTCCCTACCGCGTCCAGGCCCACTACTACCGGCGTGGACCGATGGGCTACGGCACCGGCACCCTCCAGATCATCCGCCACGACGGCGCGGGCGGGCTGCACATCGAGGCCCGACCGTTCGTGATCATGGTGGACGACGGCTGGATCGACCTGGGCGAGGTCGACGGCGCGCTCACCCGCTGATCTGGTCGCGACCGGCGCGCTTGGCGACGTACAGCGCCCGGTCCGCGGCCTCAAGCAGCACACCTCCATCGACATACCCGGCGACACCGACGCTGATCGTCACCGACAGGCCATCGACGATGTCCGACCAGTCCGTCGCAGCGATCAGTGATCGCAGCTTCTCGGCAGCCTCTCGCGCACCAGAGCGGTCGGTGTCCGGGAGCAGGACGGCCACCTCGTCGCCACCGTACCGGGCGGGCAGATCGACGGTGCGGGTGTTCTCCTGGATGATCCCCGCGACCGTCTGGAGCACCCGGTCCCCGACGATGTGTCCGAGCCGGTCGTTGATGTCCTTGAAGCGATCGACATCGAGCAGCAGCAGCGACAGGGGGCGGCCATACCGCTTCGCGCGCTGGCACTCCTCGGTGAGCCGGGCGTCGAATTGGCGGCGGCTGAACAGCCCGGTGAGTCCATCGCGGATCGCGAGCGCCTCCAGACGCGCAAGCTCTGCCTCCCGACACACCAGCAGGGCCTCGTGGTGACGCAGCGCTTCCTGCCAGCGCCCGGCATCCCGGTGCAGCCGGTAGCGCGCCCGGTGGACCTCCGCAGTGTCCTGCCCCACATCGACCTCCGAAGCGGACTGTACCGCGGCCATCAGTCTGACGGCGCGATCACCTCGCCCTGTCCTCCGACGACCCCCTGGTGCCACAGCCCGATGCCGATCCAGCTGGCGTTGGTGTAGCGATCAGCCACATCCACCGAGCCTTCCCAGGTGATGTCGTTGTCCAGCAGGCCCCAGGGGAGCTTGAGGTGGAACAGCTTCACCTCGAACCCGGCAGTCCCGTGGAGCCGGGCATCAGCGGTCACGCTGCGGGCAGGCTCGATGTAGGTGCCGCCCCTCAGCCGGACCCGATCCGGGAGCACCTCCAGCTCTCCGCCGATCCTCGGGGAGTAGCTCAGCCCGTCCCCCCGGGGCACGATCTCACCGTTCAGCAGCGGCTCCAGGGTCACCCCATTGGCCACCGGGCCGTCGATCACGAGGTCTACCGCCACCCGGACCGGGAAGCGGGCGGGACGCCGCGAGGATCGGCTGACCCAGGCAACCCCCATCCCGACCTGCCAGGGCAGGGCCACCACGTCGATGTCCATGCTGCTCTCCCGGACCGACGCCCGCACCGGACTGCGCACCACGCCGCCGACGTTCCAGCCGCCGTGCTCGTCAGACAGCACCGCACCCACCTCCGCCCCGACGCCCTCAAACAGGCTCGACACCCCGTCGATGTTGATCTCAACCAGCAGCATGCGCAGCCCCGCCCCGACCGCTGCGCTGCCGTCTGGAGAGAGACGGGAGAGGGCAGCGTGGCCTTCGCCGATGCGGATCCGGGTGTCGTCGTGGGCGTACTGGAGGGCATTGACGCTTGCCCCCGCGCCGGTCCGCCCCACGAAGCCCGCGACCCCGGTGCCCAGCAGCCAGCCAGTCCACTGGGTGCCGTCGATGGCGGTGTTGGAGAGATCCACCGGCTCGTCTGCGCCCACCCGCATCAGGCTCAGCGCGGTACTCAGTCCGATGCGCTCGGTGTCCTCCTCCCGACGCCAGACAGTGGCAGCGGGGTGGTACAGCAGCCCGGTCGCCCCGCGGGCCAGTCCGATGCGTGCGCCGCCCATGCCGACGGCCTCAGAGGGCGGCATCGCAACGGGGAGCGAGGCATCGACCGTCTCTTCCCCGGCGGCCAGCGCACACAGCAGGGTCCACAGCACGGAGACGTTGTAGCACCTTCGCGCACACTCACCGCACCACACAGTCCGCCAAGGGCAGCCATCCACACATCAGGTAGGATTCCATCGGAGGTCTTGTCTGGATGTCACGGAAGCGGCCAGGAGCATTTCGGAACCTGTTCGGCCAACCCGGGCCGTCCGATCTTCTGGACGTCCCCGGCGACACCCCGCCCCCGCCAGCCCATCTCTCAAGCACCCCGCCGCCCACCCCAGAAGCGACGCCAGCCCCGCCGCAGCCAGCTGAGCCAGAGCCGGTCGCCGAAGAACCACCGGAGTCGATCCCCGAGGAAGAAGCCCCCGAGGAAGAAGCCCCCGAGGAAGCCGTCCCAGAGGCGGTGATTCCAGAGGCGGTGATTCCAGAGGCGGTGATTCCAGAGGCGGTGAAACCAGCGATCTCCCCGGTCGGTGCAGAGCTGCCCGACTTCGGCGCACCGCCCCCGCCGCTCTCCCTGTCGACACCAACCACGGCAGACCTGGAGGACTCCGACGAGGACTCCGACGAGGACGAGGAGATCCACAACGTTGAAGCCGCCCCGGAAAACGTCGAGCCTCCCAGCGTCGAGCTTCCCAGCGTCGAGCCTCCCAGCGTCGAGCCTCCCAGCATCCACGAGTCCGAGACGGACATCTTCATCGTGCCCACCCAGCCTCGTGGGATCTCAGACGCACCGACCGAGATCCGGCCTCGGGGTGGACTGGCCGCCGCGGAGCTGACCGGGCTCCTGGAGCCACCCACTTCCCCGCTGCTCGCGACCCGTCCGCCCCTGGCACCGCCGAAGATCCCACCCCCACCGGAGCCGGCACCCACACCTCCCCCGCCCCGTCTCCTCCCGCGGTCGCGCAAGAAGTCGATCCGACCGCGTCCGCCTGGGGCGCGTCGGGGCATCCTGCCCGCTGAGAAGGGGGAGAGGCTGCTCGCCCAGGTCCGTGCCGGGGAGTCGATTCACGACCACGCCTTCTTCGACGCCGCCCTGCCCGGTGCCAGCCTGGTCGGTGCCGACCTCAGCTGCGGTCAGCTCCAGCGGGTCAACCTCTCCGGTGCCGACCTCCGCAGCGCCGATCTCAGCGAGTCCGACCTGCGCGGCGCGAACCTCTCCGGTGCCGATCTTCGCAGCGCCGATCTGCGCGGCTGTCGGCTGGAGCTGGCCCGGCTGGAAGGTGCAGACCTCCGCGGCGCCAACCTCTCCGGCCTCGACTTCTCGACCTGCGGTGTCATGACCGGCGCCGACCTCCGCGGCGCTCTCCTCAGCGACATCGAGCTGTCCGCCCCCCTCGCTGGTGCCCGGATCGATCACCGCACCCCCGCGCTCAGCGGTTGGTCTATCGAGCAGCTCGTCGAGGCCCACCAGATCGGCATCCTCATTGAGACTCCGGAGCACCTTCCCCGGCTGGCCCGGCTGGAGGTGCTCGGCGTCTCAGAGGGCATGGTGCTGCGGTTCACCACCGCCCTGAGCTTCCAGGATCGCTTCCTCCTCCGCGGTCTGATCGCAGCCGTGCTCGGACCGGACTGCGCGTGCCAGCTTGATGACCTCACCGGTGGGCGGCTGCTGGTCGCCTCTGAGACCGCCTCGGATCTCGCGGAGGTCGCCGAGGCCATGAGCGGACGGTTCTGGGAGATGGAGCCCGCCGACGACGTCGAGCGCGCCCTGGTCAGCCAGCTGGGTCGGGTGCTGTCCTCTCCGGGCCTCCGAAACGCGCTGTCCAGTCTCGTCGACCGCCTCTCCAGCATCGAGCTGCACAGTCGCGGCAGCACCATGCGCTGGAAGCCGCACACCGAGCCTCTCGACGCCCTCAAGCACCTCCTCCTCAAGCTGTTCATCCCCGTCGAGCTGCGGTGGTGGATGGCGGTGCTGCCTGACGGCAAGCAGATCGTGCGCAGCCTCCCAGGCCGAGACGCCGCGCCGGAAGCTGTTGTAGAGGCAGCCCTGTCCATCCTGGAGAGCCGGGGCCGCATCGACACCGCGCTGTTCGCCTCGCTCATCGAAGAGCGTCGTCGCAGAGAGGCCGAGATCAGAGCAGTCGCCGCGCTGTGGCAGGTCGCTCTACAATAGGAGCATGCTCCTACTCACCCTCGCCTGCCACGTCCCCGAACCCGACCCGCCTGCACTGGAGGGGGAGTACGGGGAGATCCTCAGCGAGACCCTCGTCGGGGTCTCTGTAGACATGGTCGCCGCCGGCAACGCGGTCTACACCTGCCGAGAGAGCGGCGGGCTCCAGCTGTGGGACGTCTCCGACCCATCAGCCCCTGCGGCGGGGCAGGTCTACTACGAGAGCGAGGCCTGCCGGGAGCTGGACATCGTCGGCAGCCGGGTGTTTGCCGGCACCGATCGCGCCTTCCGCTCCTACTCCCCCAACAACATGATGATCCGTGGGGAGTACATCACTGGCTACGATGTCCGTGGCCTGACCGTCGATCCCGGCGATGGTCTCGCCTGGCTGACTGGCCTGGACGGTGACGAGCCAGTGCTGGAGAAGATCGAGTACAGGGAGGACGCCGACATGCGCTCCATCGATCTGATCACCCTCTCCGGCGGCGTGCCCACCACCCTCTCCAGCCGCCCCGAGGGCATGTTCCTGCTGACTGAGTCCGGCGAGATTCAGGTGCTGAGCACCGAGCTGGAGCCCATCGGGGAGTGGACCCCCGTGGTGAGTGTGGACGGGGCGATGATGTCGATGGGGGAGACCGACTACATCTACCTCAGCCTCGGTGTAGACGGCATCCTGGTGCTCGATGCCCGGGATCCAGAGAACCTCGCCGAGGTCGGGGCCTGGCAGGGCGCGGCGACCGCCGGGGTGACGGTGCTCGACGGGCTGCTGTATGTCGGCGTTGATGGCGGGGTGGAGGTGCTCGACCTCACCGACCCGGCAGCCCCCGAGTCCACCGGCTCGGAGCCGATCGCAGTCAACGGCACCCCGAGCCGGATCTGGCTGGACGGCGGGTTTGGCTACGCGCTTGATGGGGACAGCGGGCAGCTGACGATCTTCAACGCCGAGTGAGATCACGCACCCGACCGTCCAAGAACTGAATGCAGCCCCCCAGGTGTTCGTCCACCCCGCTCACTCTGCTCCCGGGTCCCGATGCTCCTCCTGCTCGCCGCCCTCGCTCACGCCGAAGACGAACCCACCGACGATCCACCCCCCGAAGACGATCCGCCTGCTGAAGCGGACGCACCCGCCCGACGGACCTTCATCCTCAACCCCGAGGGGGAGCTGGAGTCCGCGCTTGAGGGCTTCGAGGCTGGCGTCGAAGACACCGAGGCGATGTCTGAGGAGGTCGAGGCGATGCTGGAGGAGGCCCTGGCGCTCAGCCCGCTGCCTGCCGGACTGGTCGCGACCCGGCTGCGGGGGCGGTTCTTCCTCCGCCCCACCCTCTCCTACGGCGGACTCGACGGACACACGGCCGCCCGGCTGGGCATCGCCGGTGGGCACCGCTGGTTTCGGCTCTCTGAGAGCACCCTCGCCCTGGCGGGAGAGACCCGCCTGTCTGCGGACGTGCCCCTCGCTGGAGCCGGGGGCAGCGCGGTGTCGCTGAGCACCCTCGCCGGTCCCTGGATCGGCCCGGTTGGTCTGCGCATCGGCCCCATCCTGCGCTATGAGCGCGCCGACTACGGCGAGGCCATGCTCGATCCGGCCCTGACCGGCGGCGGGCGGGCGATCCTGTCCGCCGAGATCGGTCGCTTCTCCCCTTACGTCGGCGGCGGTCTCGACGCGATCCTCGCCGGGACCCGCCCCGGCAGCCTGGAGCCCATCGCCCTGGTCGGCCTGTCTCGCGAGAAGGGGTGGGTCCGCCTGTCTGCACAGGGCAGCGCTCAGCAGACCGCCCAGGGCATCCGCTGGGAGGCCGG
>JBLHNG010000490.1:0-6704 GCA_047621685.1 Myxococcota bacterium
CATCACCATCCGGTTCCAGGACAACGTGGGTGTGGACCTTCGGTATCTGTTTATCGAGGAAATCGGTCAGTCTGGCCTGACCCCGATCCGGACCAACCGTCTCTACATCGGCACGGCGTCAGACTCAGACGTCATGCTGGATTCCGGGCCTGAGCGCGCTGCGACCCTCCAGATTCACAGCGACGGCGAGATCTGGCTGGGCACCGATGAGGGGGAGCAGGCCCTGGAGCTTGGGGAAGAATTTGAAGTCGGTGGTCGTCAGTTCCGGCTTCGGATTGAGGTCAAGCGCACCCCGACCATGCTCGCCGTCAACATGCGCTACCCCTACCACCTCAGCGTGAACCTCCAGGGCGCTACCGGCCCGGTTGCAGAGCTGCAGGACATGAAGACGAGCAAGGTCTTCGAGATTCAGTCGAACAACCGGGTGGTCCTGCTCTACATCCTCGCTCGCAGGCTCTCAGAGGATCGGGCCAACGCGCTCGGGAAGGACGACGAGGGCTGGTGCAAGGACGAGGAGGTCTCGTCGGGCATCTGGGGTCGGAACTGGCAGGAGCACTCCGCCGGCCACCTCCATGTCCTCGTCCACCGGCTGCGCAATCAGATCAAGACCGGCGGCTTCGACCCCTGGTTCATTGAGAAGAAGCGCCGTCATGTCCGGCTGTGTCTGCCCGAGGTCGTGGTTCTCTGAGGTCGGCTCCCCCGCAGACTCAACGGCAGACTCAACAGCAGACCTCAACAAAAGAGGCCCCAGCAAATCGCTGAGGCCTCTTCTACATCTCTGAGCGGGTCTTGCCTCAGTCGTTCAGCCAGCGGGTGATGGTGGAGACCATCGCGCCGGTCCCGCCTGCGACATAGTCCCGAAACGGCTTGTCGAGGAAGGTCGGTCCGGCCACATCACAGTGTGCCCAGGAGATGCCTTCTTCGACGAACTCGCTGAGGAAGAGCGCAGCGGTGGTGGCCCCGGCAGAGCGGCCGCCGACGTTCTTGATGTCGCCCCACTCCGCCTTGAGCTTCTCCTTGTAGAAGTCCGGCAGCGGCAGACGCCACAGGCCTTCTCCGGCATCATCAGCACTGGAGAGGAGCTGCCCGGCGAGGGCGTTGTCCTTCGTGAACAGGCCAGTGTAGTACTCGCCCAGCGCGACAACCACGGCACCGGTGAGGGTCGCGAAGTCGAGGATGGCGTCGGGCTTCAGCTCGCTGGCGTAGGCGAGGCAGTCAGCCAGCACCAGGCGCCCTTCGGCGTCGGTGTTGTGGACCTCGACGGTCTTGCCGTTGCGCATCTTGAGGATGTCGCCGAGCTTGAAGGAGTTCGCCGCGCACATGTTCTCGACCGCGCCGATGATCCCGTGGACCTCGACATCCGGCTGAAGTGCAGCGATGGCCTTGATGACGCCAATGACGACTGCGGAGCCGCCCATGTCACAGCGCATGGTCATCATGGAGCCCGACGGCTTCAGCGACAGACCACCGGAGTCGAAGGTCACGCCCTTGCCGACCAGCGCAATGGTGCGGGAGGGGGTGGCAGTGGGGCGGTAGTGGATGTGGATGAAGCGAGGGGGACGGCTGCTGCCCTGGCCGACCCCGATGATGCCACCCATGCGCTCGGCGAGGATCTTCTCTTCGTCCCAGACGGTGACGGTGATCCGGTCGTCGGAGAGGCTGGAGGCGACCGCAGCGAGGGTCTCGGGGTAGATCTCGGCGGCGGGCTCGTTGACGAGGTCCCTCGCGAGACTCTGACCGGCGATGATCGCGCTGGCGGCTGCGAAGCCAGCTGCGCTTGCCCCCCCGAGGAGGCTGAGGCTTCCGGCGGCGGACTTGCGATCACCCTCGGCCTTGTACTTGTCGAACTTGTAGTTTCCGGCGCCGAAGCCCTCGACCACTGCCTGGGTCTGTCCTGCAGACAGAGCGCCGAAGCTCAGGCCGACATGATCGATGCCCTTGCTCCGAGCGGCCCGCCCGATGGCCCGTCCGGCACGCCGCAGCTCATCATCCGAGCCGCCGCCGAGACCGACAAGGGCCACCCGGGACGCGCCGATCTGGCCGAAGGTGGGGTAGACGACCGAAGCGGCTGCTGCACCGGTGAAGTCGTCTGCGCCAGCCGCTGCTGCCAGCGAGGCGCCGAGATCGCCAAGGGCGGAAAGTGCGGAGGCAAGGTCAGCGGACTCTGCCACGCCAATGGCGAGGAGATCCACGTTCGCGTCAGCGCTGGTGGCGCTGGAGAGCTGGATGTTCATTTTTAGACCTTGGGGTGTCTCATTTGAGGACAAAGAGCAGGATAAACAGCAGGACCAGGATGACTGCTCCGCCACCGACTATCAGGATGTAGAAGTCGCCGCGGAGGAGGTCAACGAAGCGAGCGAGGGCAGCGCCGAGCGGACCCTCTTCGTAGTCGTCGTCGTCGGTCTCATCGTCTGGAGTGAGTGCTGGGTAGAGGTCGTCTCCGCCGTCGTCGATCCCTGGAGAGGTCCGGGGGACCGGGATATCCTGAGACCAGCTGCTGTCGGTGTTCTTGAAGACAGGCTGGCCTTCTTCGAACCGGTCGGAGGTCGGCTTCGGCATGCCGAGGCGAACACCCGCCGGGGTAGCGGCCTGGCCGCTCTCGGGCAGCGACAGCGAGGCAACGCCGGAGCCGGTGTGCTTCGGGGGCTCATCGGAGATGCCATGATCGGTGACAATCGGCACCACCCGACGCGGAGTGGGGTTGATCCCGGTGACCGTGGCGACTCGTGGGGACTCGACCCGGGGCGGCTGCCGGACTTGCGGTGGTCCCTGCTGGGGGCTCACGCTGATCGAGGGGGTCGGGTTGGTGGGCTGGTGATGCTCACCAGGAAGACGCAAGCCGGGGGTGGTCCGGTTCTGGGTGACCGGATCGGACTCTGGCTGCTTCAGCGGAATGGGCTGCCGGGTGGGCTTGGGCCGGGGCGGGACATAGCCGGGGGCCGCGCGGCGCTCGAAGCGACCCTCCGCGACCTGGGGATCCGCATTGGACTCGCGGATCTTGAAGGCGACCCGGATGGTGTAGCTGCCCGGGGGAAGCTCCGAGAGCCGGAAGCCGAACCGGTGGCGCCCGCTGGGGTGGCGATCCACGGTGTAGGCGCAGTTGAGATCCCGGATGCGCTCGTCTTTCTCACGATCGAACACTGCCAGACCGCAGGCGATCTCCTCGTGGGTCTCGACCCCGTCGGAGCAGCCGATGGTGCAGGAGAAGACGACGTCTTCTTCGGTGGTGAACGAGTCCGAGCCCGGCGGGCGATCCAGGAGGATCTTGCCGACGTGCTCCACCAGGGGGTTCGTCAGGGCCTGGAGGTTCTCCAGACGGCCGTGGAACTCAGCCATGTCGAGGAACCGGAACGGCGGAGACGGGGCGGTCTTCTCGGAGAGGGCGCGGTTGAGGAACGCCGCGATGCGATCAGAGAGCCGGGTGTGGAAGCGGGGGTTGGCGCCCTCGTCCTTGAGCCGGTTGTGGACCCGATCCTTCAGCGCGACGAGGTTGGCTTTGTCGAGCCCGATGAGCGGGGACTGGGGGATCCGGGCGGGGACCTCGCCGCTGGCCAGGGTGCCCCAGTAGAGGATCATGGCGACGGCGTAGGTGTCTGATGCTGCGCCGGTTGTCACGCCGCCTGCGCGGACCTCCGGGGGGAGGTAGGCGAGGGCAGGGCGGGACTTGGTCCCTGCTGCGGCACGCAGATCCGCGATGTGCTTCGCTGCGAGCGGGGTGAGGGGGTCTGACAGCATGATCCGACCCTGCTCCGTCATCAGGACGTTGGTCGGGGTGAGGTTGCCGTGGCCAGGGAGCAGCCTGCCGAGGTCACGCACTGCCTCTGCGAGATCCTGGCACAGGTTCAGCAGCTCATCCATCGAGTAGCCGCCAGACAGGCGTCGCTCCAGGTTGAGCGGCTGCCGCGGCAACAGGAGCCCCGGGGTGCCGTCGGTGGTGGTGATCTGACTGTCGATGGGCAGGAGGAACGGGAGCGGGTTGTCGGTCAGGAGACGCGCTTGTTCCATCAGGATCTCTCGACACACACTCGCAAGATGCGAAGCGTGGGCCGGGAGGTCATCCTGACTCAGCGGAACCTTGAGCGCCCACTCCGGGCCATGCTCTTCGCGAACCGAGTAGGTCTTGCCCCAGAGGCCGCGTCCGAGGATCTGACCGATCTGGAAGGCGCGTCCCTGATCGTCCCGGACAATGTCGCCGGTCTTCATGAGGTGATAACCTCGATACAGGGAGTGATGAGAGGAGGAGAGATACGTCAGAATTGTCGTAAGGGTAGACGTGGCACGCTATCGGAGCGCACACCCTGTGTCAACCGGAGGTCACTGTAACCCGATGTTGGGAGTCACCCCTGATTTCGCCCCTCGGCTCGGTCGGGATGGAAACGGCCCATACCGCCTCCTCCGGGCCTTCGGTGATGGCCTCGTCCAGCGCCTCCTGACGTCTCTGCACGATCCCCGGGCCGCTCAGGAGAGGCGCCTCCAGGCGATCCTCGCACAGTCAAAAGGCACCCGGTTTGCCAAAGTGAACGGGCTCGAATCCGTGAGGACGCTGGCGGACTTTCGCGCGGCGGTGCCGGTTCGGACCTATGGGGAGCTTGCCGACTGGTTCGATGCGGTCAGTGCCGGTGAGCGTCGGGTGCTCACCAGTGACCGGGTCACACAGCTCCTGGAGACGTCGGGCACCACCGGTCGACCCAAGCACCTCCCGGTGACCGCACCCTGGGCGAAGGTCGTCTCCGAGGCCCAGCAGCTCTGGGTGATGGCGATGGTTCGGGATCACGAGGCAGCCAGCCGCGGCAAGGCGCTCACCCTCGTCTCGCCCGCCGCCCACCACGTAAGCCCCGGCGGCCTGTCCATCGGCAGCAACACAGGCCGCATGCACCTCGCCCAGCCCTGGTGGGTGCGGCTGCGCTACCCGGTGCCCTACCCGGTGTTCTGCCTGACCGACTCCAACATCCGGCTCTACACCATCCTCCGGTTCGCGCTGCAGTCCGACATCTCGACCCTCACCACCGCCAACCCCTCCACGGTCCTGCTGCTGTGCCGCTCGCTGCTGGCCTGGCAGGAGGAGCTGGCCGGGGACATGCGAGACGGCACCCTGCGACGCGGCCCGGCAGCCAGCCTCGATGCTGCGGTCCGCCGGAAGCTTGAGCGCAAGCTGAAGAGAGCCACTCCGCCGACGGACTGGCGGCCGGGGAAGATCTGGCCGCTGGCAGTGGTGAATTGCTGGAAGGGCGGCCCGGCCCGGTACTTCGTGCAGCGGCTGCCGGAGGCCCTGGGGGCGGACGTGCCGATCCGAGAGGTCGGGGTGACCGCCAGCGAGGGCTACTTCGCCATCCCGCTCGGGGACGACTGGCCCGGCGGCGTGCTCTGGACCGAGGGACACCTCCTGGAGTTCATCGACGATGCTGGAGGCGTCCGCTGGTCGTGGGAGCTTGAGGTCGGCGCACAGTACCGCATGATCATCTCCACAACCGCCGGGCTGTACCGCTACGACCTCCAGGATGTCATCGAGGTGGTCGGGTTCTGTGAGAACACCCCGGTGATTCGGTTTGTCAGCAAGGCCGGGCGGTTCCTCAATGCGCTGGGCGAGAAGGTCTCCGAGGAGCAGGTCTCGCTCGCCATCCGAGACGCCGCCGTGCAGCTCAAGGTGGCCCCGGTCGGGTTCACCGTCCGGCTGATCATGGGGGACATCCCCCGCTTCGCGCTCGCTGTCGAGGGGGTTGTCGATGTCTCCGCCCTCGCGGAGGCATTTGACACCCACCTCCGTCGACACAACATCGAGTACGACGGCAAGCGCGGCTCAGCCCGCCTCGATCCCCCCACTGCCACCACACTTCCCCCGGGGACCTACCTCCGCTTTCGGCAGCATCGGGTGTCCGCAGGCGCGCCGGAGGGACAGGTCAAGGATCCCATCGTGGCGATGTCCGCCGAAGAGTGGGCGCGGATTGAGGCTGCGGCGAAGGCCTGATGCTGCCAGGCGTCAGAGGATGGGGGCAGGGTGAGGCTTCGGAACGGGATATTGAACGATTCGGTTCGCAGTGTTGCTGACCAGTTGAGACGCTGAGGTACAATGACTCCTTTCCTCCTGACTGCCCTGGTTGGCTCTGGCGCTGCGCTGGCCTCCGATCATGGCGAAGCCCCGAACACCGAGACGGATTCCTATGCGGATCTGTCGGACCTGTACACCTGGACCACCAGTGAAGGAAACCTCGCGGTAGCCATCACCTTCAGTCCGAAGGCTCAGGCTGGTTTCCCCGCCAAATACAGCTCCGGCGTGCTCTATGGCGTCCACATCGACAACGACGCGGACAACGTCGCGGATCACGACATCCTCATCCGCTTCGGCCTCGGCTCGGACAACACCTGGGGCGTGCAGGTGGAGAACCTCCCCGGCGCCACCGGGACACTCAGCGGCGCTGTCAGCACAGTCCTTGAAGATGGCACTGCCCGTGCATGGGCCGGTCTGCGCGAGGATCCGTTCTTCTTCGACTCCGAGGGCTTTCAAGACACCCTCGCCACGGAGTCCATCGCGTTCACCGGCGTGGACTTCTACGAGGAGTTCAACGTCATCGCCATCGTCCTCGAGTTCGAGGCGGCCTCGGTCACCGGCAGCACCGACCAGATCCAGGTCTGGGCCACCTCGGCGCGGAAGTAGGAGCACACCATGATGAACACACACCCCACGATGCTCCTCCTCGCAGCGGCAG
>JBLHNG010000491.1:0-6698 GCA_047621685.1 Myxococcota bacterium
CCTGCGCAGCGGTCCCGTCGGTCCTTGTCGCGGGTGCCGAGTCCGTGGATCTTCATCGGCTCGGTGATCGCCTGCTCGACGGTCAGCCGGGGGTTGAGGCTGGAGTAGGGATCCTGGAAGATGATCTGCAGGTTTCTGCGGATCTCCCGCATGTCGCTGTGGTTCAGGTCGCCGAGCACCTTGCCCTGGAACGTGACCGTGCCTGCCGTCGGCTCAAGGAGGCGGAGGATGGCGCGACCGGTGGTGGTCTTGCCACAGCCGGACTCACCGACGAGGCCGAGGGTCTGGCCGGGGTAGACGTCGAAGTCGATGCCGTCGACGGCGCGGACCTGGTCGACGACCCGCTGGAAGATGCCCTGACGGATCGGGAAGTGCATCTTGAGGCCGCGCACGGAGAGCAGCGGCTCGCCCTCGGTGGACAGGTTGCGCTTGACCTTGCCGACGTAGTTCTGCTCAATGACCGCCTCGGCATCCGGGCGCTCCTTCCACTCCCACTCACCGGCGTCGTTCTTCCAGACGTCGAGGTAGTCGGCGACGGTGGGCAGCGTGTGGAAGCGGTTCTCCAGGCGCGGACGGCAGTTCAGCAGGCTCTTGGTGTAGGCGTGCTGAGGGTTCTCGAAGACCGAGACGACGCTGCCGAACTCCACGAGCTTGCCGCGGAACATCACCGCGACCTTGTCAGCGATCTCAGCGATGACACCAAGATCGTGGGTGATGAACAGCATTGCCATGGCGTACTCGTCGCGCATCTTCCGCATCAGATCGAGGATCTGTGCCTGGATGGTGACGTCGAGGGCGGTGGTGGGCTCGTCGGCGATGAGGAGGCGGGGGTCGCAGGACAGGGCCATGGCGATCATGACACGCTGCTTCTGACCACCCGACATCTCATGGGGGTACTTCTTCACGCTCATCTTCGGGTCGGGGATGCCGACGAGATCGAACAGCCCGACCGTGCGATTCATCGCCTCGGTCTTGGAGATCTTGCGGTGAAGCACCAGGGCCTCCGCGACCTGATCGCCCACGGTGAACACCGGGTTGAGCGAGGTCATCGGCTCCTGGAAGATCATCGCCATGTCGTTGCCGCGCAGGCTCCTCATCTCGGCTTTGCTCATCTCCAGCAGGTTCTTGCCCATGAACAGGATCTCACTGCCTTCCTTGATGGAGGCGGAGATCTCAGGGAGAAGCTGCATGACCGTCAGCGAGGTGACGGACTTACCGGATCCGGACTCGCCGACGAGCCCGAGGGTCTGGCCAGCCTCGATGTCAAAGGTGACGTCGTTGACCGCCTTTACCACCCCGTCGTCGGTGTGGAACCAGGTCTTTAGGCCCCGGATCTGGAGGATTGGCTCGTTGTCTTCGGTAGTGTTGGACTCAAATTCGCTCATCAGTCGCGTCCCCGCAGCTTGGGGTCGAGGGCGTCGCGGAGGCCGTCGCCCAGCAGGTTGAAGCTCATGACAGTGATCGCAATCATCAGCCCAGGGAAGAAGGTGATCCACCAGGCGTCGCGGAGGTAGTCCCGCCCGTCGTTGACGATGGTACCCCAGGTGGGAGTTGGGGGCGGCACGCCGATGCCCAGGAAGGACAGACCAGCCTCAGCGAGGATGGTCGATCCGATGGCCAGGGAGGCGTAGACGATGACCGGTGCGAGGGCGTTGGGCAGAAGATGTCGAAAGATGATCCGCGCGTTGGACATGCCCAGCGCGCGGGCGGCGGCGACGAAGTCCTGCTCCTTGAGCGAGAGGACCTGGGAGCGCACGATGCGGGCCACGCCCATCCAGCCAGTCAGCCCGAGCACGACCACGATCAGGAAGATGCTCTGCGCGCCAGCACCCCGGTAGATGCCGATGACCGCCAACAACAAGACCAGCCGGGGCAGGGACAGCAGCAGGTCGGTGAACCACATGATCGCTTTGTCTACCCAGCCGCCGAAGAAGCCAGCAATGGCACCCAGCGAGCTGCCGATGGTCGCAGAGATCGACACCGCGATGAAGCCGATGATCAGTGAGATTCGCGCGCCGTAGAGCACCCGACTGAACATGTCGCGACCGAAGATGTCGGTGCCCATGAGGTAGTCGATGCTGGGCGACAGACGCTGATCGCCGACGTCAATTTCGAGCGGGTCAAACGGGGCAAGTGCAGGCGTGAGCAGGGCGAAGCTGATCATCAGCAGCACCATGTACATCCCGAACACCCCGACCCGGTTCTTGATGAACTGGCTCCAGATGATGCGCCACTGGTTGGACTTCTCGGCCTCGACATCGATCATGCCGGGGTGGGCGAGCTTGAACGCCGTGCGCCACAGGAACACCGCACCACCCAGCAGAGAGAACAGCGCCACCCAGGGGTGGATGCGGAACATCGGATTGGTGGGGGAGAGGATCTGAGGGGCGAGGGCGCCCAGGCGTGCGATGCCCCAGAACACGACACCAGCCAGTGCCATGAGTCCGAAGCCGTCGAGAATTCGTCCGGTGAGCAGGTGTCCCAGCCCCGGCCATGCGATGCCCGCCCAGGTCACTGGTGACGGAGTGGGTGCAGCCGTGAGGGTCGGCTTTGATGCAGGTTGACTCATTTCAGTGTCCTCCTAGCTCAGCCGAATTCGGGGATCGACGACGGAATAGGCGATGTCCGCCAGCAGATTTCCGGCGACCACCAGGAGGGTAAAGACGAAGAAGCAGGCGATGATCAGCGGGGTGTCCTGAGTGAAGATCGCCTCGACGATGACCCGCCCCATGCCCGGCCAGGCGAAGACGTACTCGATGAGCACGCTGCCGGAGAACAAGAAGGGCAGGGAGAGTCCGATGAGGGTGACGATCGGCAGCAGGGCGTTGCGCACGGCGTGCTTGAGGATGACCTGACGCTCTGAGAGCCCCTTGGCGCGTGCGGTGCGGATGTAGTCCTGGCGCACGACCTCCAGCATGCTCGACCGCATGTACCGGGCCATGCCCGCAGACGACGCCACCCCGAGCCCGAGGCCGGGCATGATGAGGTGCCGGACCCGGTCGACGAATTTCTCGCCGGGGTTCATGTAGTCGTGCATGACCGCGTCCACCATTCCCGAGGCTGGAAGCCACTGCCAGTGCACCGCAAACAACAAGATCAACATCAGCGCCAGCCAGAAGCTGGGCATTGAGTAGAAGAACAGCGACACCACACTGCCGGCGTTGTCAAACAGCGAGTACTGCCGGATCGCCTGGGCGATGCCGAGGGACAGCCCGGTGACGATGACCACCGAGAGGGTCACCGCGCTCAGCAGCAGGGTGTTGGGCAGCTTCTCGACGATGATGTCAAAGACCGGCCGCTCTTGCGCGATGGAGATGCCGAAGTCGCCGGTGGCGAGGTTGCCCATCATGCGGCCGTACTGGACGTGGACCGGCTGGTCGAGCCCCCACTTCAGCATGATCATCTCCCGGACCTCTGGTGGGGTCTCCGGGGTGAAGAAGCGGTCCGTGGCGTCTCCGGGGGAGACCTGGAGGAGGATGAAGATCAGCGTGATGACCCCCCACAGGAGGGGGAGCGCCAGCAGGAGCTTGCGAAAAATGTACTGGATCAATGTGGATTCCTGGTCAGGGGCCGCGGCGGATAATCAGTGGCGGTACTTGACCTTGTCCGCCGGCACCCACCAGGTGTGCAGATCGCGGAACGCGCCCTGAACGTCGATCTTGGGATCTTCAAAGCGCTCGTTGATTCCGACGATTTCGTCCATCCAGTAGAGGAAGGCGTAGGGCTGGTCGTCGTAGATCAGCTGCTGCATCTCCTGCCACAGCGGCGCGGACTTCGCCGGATCCGGCTCGCGCAGACCGGCCTCGATCAGCTCGTCGACCCGCTCGTTCTTGTAGGAGACGAAGTTGAATTCGTACTCCGGACCGGAGTGCCAGATGACGGTGGGATCCACGAACAGTCCCGCGGACCAGCCCGACAGGGCGGCCTCGTAGTCCTTCTTGCGCAGACGCTCGAAGAAGGTGTTGCTCTCCACCGTCTCCAGCTCAACATGCACACCAGCCTGCTTGAGCGTGGCCTGGATGATGATGCTGGCGTTGGCGCGGCGCTTGTTGCCGGAGTTGGTCATCAGCGAGAAGCTGAGGTCTCGGCCGTTCTTGTCGAGGATGCCGTCGCCGTCGGAGTCGGTCCAGCCCAGGCCCTCCAGCTCGCTTCGGGCAGAAGCGGGATCGAAGCCGATGCGCTCGATGTCGTCGTTGTGCACGTTGCACAGCGCGGGGGTGATAGTGCCGACGGCGGGCTTGCCGTAGACCTCGCCGGTGGTGTCGCTCTTGAGGAGGTCGTCGATGAGCTTGTCGACGTTGACTGCCTTGGCCAGCGCACGGCGGACCTCACGGTCACCGAAGATGTGGTGGCGCTTCACGGCGTCGAGGTCGACTCGCTCGCCCTCTGCCACGGCACCGGCCTTCGCCTTGAAGTCTGCGGAGTCGACCTGGTTCCAGGCGACGTAGTCGATGCTGCGCCAGCCGCGACGGTGCAGCTTGATCTCCGGGTGCTCCTTGGCGAGCCGGTCGGCGTCAGAGACCAGGATGCCCTGCATCAGATCCACACCGCCGGTCTCCAGCTCGATGAGCCGGGTGGCGTACTCGGGAAGCACCCGGAAGATGACCCGCTCCAGCTTCGGGATCTCGTCCGCTGGACCGGTCCAGTTCTCGTTGGGCTCCAGCACGATGCGCTCGCCGCGATCCCACTGGGCGAGCTTCCAGCGACCGTTGGTGACCGGGTGCGTGTTGAACTCATGGCCGCGAAGGGTGGCCCGGTCGGCGTCTTTGAGGACGTGCTGGGGAGCGGTGTGGAGCACCGCGGCGTGGGAGGCCTGGGTGATGCGGTCGTAGGCGTGGGTGAAGTGCCACTCGATGTGGGTGTCGTCGATGACCTTCGGGCGCCCGTCGGCCTTCATGCTCTCGATGTAGGCGATCCGGGGGCTGGCGACCTTGGGGTCTGCGACCAACTCCATGGTGAACGCGATGTCTGCGGCAGTGACCTTCTCGCCGTCGCTCCAGGAGATGTCGTCGCGCAGCTCCATCGACAGCACGGTGCCGTCCTCGTTCCACTCCCAGCTCTTGGCCAGCGCCGGGCGCGGCTTCATCTCGCAGTCAAAATCTGCGTCGATGATCGGGTAGTTGAGGTTCTGGATGATCTCCCCATCGGCGGCAGACTGAGAGACGACGTCGAGCAGCGACTCTGCATCGGACTGAAACGCGATGACCAGGGTGTCGCGAGGAAAAGTATCCTCGGCACCGTCAGTGGGAGGCGGGGTCTCAGAGCCAGAGCAGCCGGCGAGGAGAGCCAGCAGCGCAAGTGAGCGGGAGTTCATAATGGGTCATCCTCTCGGGGGGATCGCGGTACAAGGCGGCGGTTATAGCCGGGGTCCGTGGGGCAGTCGAGCGACAGCCGGTAGAGGCGTCATGGGACTTCCCACTCTAATCGCGCACATACCTGTTCGACATGGGTGGTATGGATGGTAGAACTAGTCTGGCGATCCTGCTTGTCGAGACCGGTGGAGCAACAGTGGCCAAGAAGAAGACCCGCGTAACGCTGATCAAATACCACGAGGCCGCTGACCAGCAGCCGCTGTCCAAGAAGGCTGCCGAGAAGCTCGGCATCTTCCCGAGTCTGCCGCTGGGTGGCCTTGCCTCCTGGGTGCGTCAGAATGGTTTTGATGTGCGTCTCATTGACCTGCACGTCGAGAACATCTACCCCAAGGATGCTGAGCCCCGGGTGAGGGAGCACGATCCGCACATCGTCGGCCTCACCTCCAAGACCCTCGGGTGGCCGGCGGTCATCGAGATCGCCCAGATGGTTCGCTCTGCGTGCCCGAAGGCCGTCATCGTGGTCGGCGGTCCGCACATGTCGATCTATGCCGAAGAGTCCATGACCTGGGACTGCTTCGACATCGGTGTGGTCGGCGATGGTGAGGACACCTTCCTCGAGCTCTGTGAGCGTCTGGAGTCCGGCTCGGAGCTGGACAACGTCGCTGGCACCGTGGTTCGCACGAAGTCCGGCGAGATCGTGCGCAACCCGCCGCGTCCGCTGAGCAAGTCGATCAACCAGTACCCGATGACCGCCTGGGATCTGATCCCCATCGAGGACTACCACTGCCTGACCCTGCTCAAGCCATTCGCCACCATGGTCACCACCCGCGGCTGCCCCTGGCACTGTGGCTACTGCAGCCAGGTGTACTCCGAGAAGCTGCGCTTCCGGAACATCGAGCTGGTGGTCGATGAGATGGAGTACCTCGTCAAGAAGCGCGGGGTTCGAGAGATCGTCTTCTTCGACGAGACCTTCACCATCGGCAAGAAGCGCATGCGCAAGTTCTCCGAGGAGGTCCAGCGCCGCGGCATCAAGGTGAAGTTCAACATCCGCGCTCGGGTCGACACCGTCGATCGCGAGGTGGTCAAGATCCTCAAGAAGGCCGGGCTGCGCTCGATCCACATGGGTGTGGAGGCAGGCACCGACCGGGTGCTGAAGATCATGAACAAGCAGATCACCCGGGAGCAGACCGAGCGGGCCTTCCGCATCTGCCGGGAAGAGGGCGTGGACACCCGCGGCTACTTCATGATCGGCTACTACGACGCCACCCCCCACGACATCGAAGACACCATCAAGTTCGCCTCCGGGCTCGGGCTTGACTGGGCCAGCTTCTCCGTCGCCACCGCACTCCCGGCTACCGATCTCTACCGGATCGCCCAGGAGCGGGG
>JBLHNG010000492.1:0-6687 GCA_047621685.1 Myxococcota bacterium
ATGCCCAGCAGCGCGAGGGCCAGGGCGAGGTGGGCGAACTGGGCGAACATCACGACCGCGAACAGCCGGGTCAGGAGCAACTCATAGAGGATCAGGGACCCACTGATGAGGAAGACCCCAAGGGACCGCGCGCGCAATTCGGAGCGATTCATACTGACTTTCCGCCGGATGATGGGCCTGACCAGCCGCTTATCTCGTCGATGAGGTCGTGCACCCGGTCCGGGTCGAGCACGGCGAGGTAGAGCAGCCACATCGTGGCAGAGAAGGTCGCGACTGGGAGGGTGACGTACATGACGGCGTGGAAGGCGACGCCGACCGGCAGCAGCACTCGGTGGGTCCGCCGAACGAACACCCCGACCGCCAGGCTCAGCTCCAGCACCACACTGCCCACGGCTGCGATCACCATCAGCTCATGGAAACCAGGGAAGTCGGGGTAGTCTGAGCCGGTGTAGAGCCTCAGAAATATCTGCTCCAGCCGCTCTCCAGACAGGTAGCCGCTGTTGCACTTCGACAGCGCCCCCCACAGGTAGATCTGGCTGAGCTGAACCGTGATGAGGGTCAGCCCCCAGGTCGGACCGCGCTCTGGTGGGGCATCCCCCCGCTGCACCGCCCGCCACCGATCCCAGGACCAGGACCGCCCACACTCCGTACACGCCAGCAGGCAGGGGGCGAAGGCGAGCAGGTAGACGTGGTGGTGGGTGAACGGCTCGTTGCCTCCGTATTGTCCCGCGCCGTAGTAGATCGCCAGCATCGTCAGCCCGGTCCAGGCCGTCGACATTCGGCTCCGCCAGCCGACCAGCATCGCGGTGGTGGACAGGAAGAACGAGGCCGCCAGCAGGAGCATGTGCCACTCGTGGTGGCGGTAGGGCAGCCACTGGCTCCCCATGCGCGACCAGATGAGCAGGGGCAGGCCGATCCGGATGAGGGCAGCGGGCCGGGTGGAGCCGGTCGCGGTCAGGACGCGGGTGACTACTTCGCGCACAGGTTCTCCTTGCCACGCGACACCACCCGCCAGCCCTTTCGGTGCGCACAGCGGGCATAGAGGCGGATGTCAGGATCCTCGACCTCGATCTTTCGACACAGGCGCTCACCGAGCCGCACGGCGTCCTTCTTCTTCGCCAGACGCCGCACCGAGCTCGGCGCATCCCAGCGGTCGGCGTACCCCATCACCGCAAAGCGATCGAGCACCGACTCCCCTGCCCCGTCTCGCAGTCGGTACTCCACATTGCAGACCTCACCGGCCGCATAGCCGGTGAACATCATCCAGCTTCGGGGGATCTTTGAGGGTCCATTGAGGGCCTGACGGTAGAGAGGTCCGCCGATCATCCACACCGCAGCGAGGACAAAGACCAGCCCGCGAAGTCGAATCAGCGAGGGAGAGGGAGGGTTCATGCCAGTCCCCCATATGCTTGCCGGGGAAGGTCAGCGAGATAGGTGGCAGGACTTCAACCACCATGGAGATTCCCGATGTCTGAGACCGTCGCCACCGGAAAAGTCGTGCACATGCACTACACCCTCACCAACCCTGAGGGCGAGACCCTCGACTCCTCCGAGGGACGCGAGCCGCTGGCCTACCTCCACGGCGCCAACAACATCGTGCCCGGTCTGGAGCGTCAGCTTGCTGGCCTCACGGTCGGCGCCCACTTCGATGCGGTGGTTTCCCCCGAAGAGGGCTACGGTGAGCGCAACCCCAACGCCACCCACGTCCTCCCAAAGAGCGCCTTCCCCGACGACCTCCCGATGGTCATCGGCACCCCGCTCGCGCTCCAGGGCGACGGCGGCCAGGTGCTGCACTGCTTCATCGTCGCCATCAAGGAGGAGCAGGTCATGGTCGATGCCAACCACCCCCTCGCTGGCGTCACCCTCAACTTCTCCGTCGACATCGTGGAGATCCGCGACGCCTCCGATGAAGAGAAGACCCACGGACATCCCCACGGTCCCGGCGGACATCACCACTGATCTCGTGACTGATCTCGAGATCCTGTGAACCTGCGGGGCCCTTCGGGGCCTCGCTCTCGTTGTGGCCGCTCAGTTCCCCACAACCACCGGCGCGGCATAGACTCCGCCGCTGACAGCGAGATCCGTCGTGTTGCTCTCGGAGAAGCCCGACGTGCTTCCCCAGTAGACCCGGGAGTCTGCGGCATAGGTGCTGCCGTCGAAGTAGCTGCTCAGCAGGATGTCGAGGTTGTCATCGGCGTCGAAGTCGACAACAGTGGCCTGCCAGGCGCCGTCGGTCTCCAGGGATGTCCGGCCCTTCTCGCTGTAGCCGTCCCCTCCCCAGTAGATGTAGGAGTCAATGACCCGATGGTTGGGGAAGGCGTCGTTGGTGCGGTAGCCGGCGACGACAACATCCATCCTCCCGTCGCTGTCGAGATCAGCCACCGCGGGATGGGGACTTCCGGGAGTCTCCAGGGCGATGGGGTCAGCGTAGGTGCCGCCCTCGTTGACGAAGATGAGGGTGTCCAGCTCCCAGAGTTCCTTGTCATTGGACAAGTCCGCCAGCGCACCGAACACCAGGTCGACGTCGCCGTCACGGTCGATGTCAGCGCCCTGCACGCTCCAGGCGGCAGTGGTGGCGAGGGACTCAGTGGTGGCCGTCTCGAAGCGGTTGTCGTCGTTCCAGTAGACGGTGGAGGTCGGTTCGTAGCCGCTGTCGTCGCGGTAGTTGGCGAACACGATGTCGAGCAGACCGTCCCCGTCGAGATCTTCGAGCAGCTGATCAGCACAGCCGCTGGTGGCCAGCTCGGTGTAGCCGTTGAATTCGCGCCCATCGCCCCACAGGATGATCGAGGAGGTCGAGTAGCTGTCGTCGCTGCGGTGACGGCAGAGCAGGATGTCCTTCTCCCCGTCGTCATCGATGTCGCCGACGTCGACCTCCCAGACGTCCTGGGTGCCGGTCTTGGTGACATCGTCTGAGGCGAAGCTGCCGTTGGAGTTCCAGAAGATGAGCGCCGGAGAGGCATCCAGTCCGTCCTCGCAGCCCTCGGTGGCGCCGCCAAAGAGGAGGTCCCGGCGTCCGTCGCCGTCGATGTCCGCAATCTGGACATCCCGGGCGCCGCTGGTGGGCAGCTCAGTGACCCCATCGAGGACGTCGGTGCCATCCCCCCAGTAGATCCGGGAGTTTTCCTCACAGGTCGTGCCGTTGAACCCGCTGGCGAGGACCACATCGCGGTAGCCGTCGCCGTTGAGGTCGTGGCTGTCTCCCGCGAGCACGCCAGCAGTCTCGATGGTCACTGAGGAGGTCAAGTCGGTGCTGAGGTAGACCGGTGACTCCAGCTGATACACATCGTCGTCATTGATCAGGAGCGGGAGCACGACATCGGGGCGACCGTCGCAGCTGAGATCGATGCAGACATCGAGCCCATCGCAGTCGACATCGATGCCATCCCGGGGCACCTCCAGACGCATGGAGTCCGGGTAGATCGTGGCATCGGTGTCATCGCAGTCGTCGTCATCCTCGACATAGCCGCTGGGAGCCTCACAGCCCTTCGTGGTGTCGTTCTCGTCGCCGAACCCATCGCCGTCGGTGTCGGCGTAGAAGTTGGACTCGTCGACGGGATCCTCATCGACTGTTGTGTCACAGTCGTTGTCCGCGCCATCGCACAGCTCGTCGGCCCCGGGGTAGGACTCTGCACGGGTGTCGTCGCAGTCGTCGCCGTTGCTGGAGGAGTTGCTCTGGGTGCACTGGGAGACCGGTGAGTTTGCATCTCCATAGCCATCGCCGTCGACGTCGGTGAAGTAGACGGTTCCGCCGATCGCACCATCCTCGTCGACCTCACCGTTGCAATTGTCGTCGAGGTCGTTGCAGTACTCGGTGGCGTCGGGGCTGATCGCGGAGTTGCTGTCGTCGCAGTCGGTCGGCTCGGCGGTGTAGCCAGGCGGGATCTCACAGGAGACCTGAGTGAGGGTCTCGCCGGTGAAGCCATCCCCGTCGACGTCGCCATACCAGGTGATCGCCTGGGGCGAGTCGATGTCGGTTTCGCCGTCGCAGTTGTTGTCCACGGAGTCGCAGACCTCAATGGCGGACGGAAAGACTGTGGGGTTGCTGTCGTCGCAGTCCCCCTCAAGCCAGGTGAAGCCATCCCCGTCGGCATCCTCCAGCGCCCAGTTGGATGCACAGCCGATCAGTAGCCACACCATCGCGCTCATCGTCTTCCCCCGATCGACAGCTGCAGTCCGACCTGTGCGACAGGGTACCATCGACTGGTGTCTGAGAGCGCGGAGACCATCAAGACCCCCCCGCCTTCAAGCGAACCTCCGGAGAACAGTGGCGCGCTGGCGGTCAGTGCTGGACCGACCGCCCGGATGTCGCCGGTGACTGTGCCGGTGTTCTCTGCAGCCAGCGACAGTCCGTCGCAGGCGTTGTCGGTGCGACCCTCGCAGTACGCGCTGAGGGCCTCGGCATCGAGCCCGGAAGCGGAGCCGATGCCGACCGCAAACATCGGGCCGAGTCCGATTGTTGTCGGGCGCTCGCCGGTGGGCAGGGTGGCTTCTGCGGTGAGCATCCCGTAGCCGAGGTTGAGGCGCCCCGGCTCTGAGAACGCGCCCGTCCAGCCAACCTCCAGGCCGATCCCGATGGTCTTCGAGGGGTGAATCCCCATGCCGAGGCCGACCCGGGGGCTCATGCCGCCGAAGCTCGCGGGCTGAATCCCGGCGCTGGGAGAGCCGGCGCGGGCGTAGCCGATGCCGAGCCGAAGCTTGCCGCTGACCAGGCTGCCCTCTCGGGGCTCCTTTGGCTCTTCGGGCTTCTCTGGCTCTTCGGGCTCGACCACAGTGACCGGCTCTGGGTGGGTGATCTGCGTGACCTGGACCTGCGCCCGGCGGCCAGAAGCGACGGTAAAGGCCTGCTCACCGATGTGGTAGCTGCCGATCGGAAGGTAGCCCTCGAAGCTGCGATCCGCGTCGAGCCGCTGCTGGGCGAACTCAATGGCGAACCGCCGCTCCGGCTCAAACGGCATGTCGTCGGCATCGATGGGCACCGGGGCCCGGGTTCGCTGAGGGAGCGTGATGGTGACCTGCCCGAAGTTGGCGTTGATGTCCGCCAGCCAATTGCGGGCCAGATCGGTGCTCCACTGTGCGAGGGCTTCCTCAAGACGCCTTCGGGTGGAGACAACATCTCCGCGTTGCTGGGCAGCCTGTGCGCCGAGTATGTGCTCTGCATAGGTCACCATTACTCCGCTGCTCTCAAGCTCAATGAGCTGCTGGTAGACCCGCTCTACTCCCTCCCATGCCTCTCGTGAGACGAGCGTCTGGAGCTCTTTCTGCAAGCGCTCCTGCTCTGCAACAGCGGCCTCGTCTTGAGCCATCGCCGGGGAAGTCAGAAGGAATCCGAGGATAGATAGGGCCAGGAGTTTCGATGGCGTCTTCATTGCCTCACAGCGTATCGCAGATGTGCCATCACTTCGCGACCATCATGCTGAAATGGCCCCTATGTAATGGCTCTGAAGGGTTTTCAGAATGTTGTGTGATCTGAATCAAGGCATGACGAGATAGACTCACGTACCCCCTGGGAGAACGCACAATGCACTCAGCACTCCTGCTGGCGCTGTTCGCGCCGGCTCATGCCGCTACTGTCGGTGATCTCTCCGCTGGCGATTTAATTGTCACCGAGATCATGTCTAACCCTGCCGCGGTCAGCTTTTACCGTGGCCAGTGGTTTGAGATCTACAATAACTCTGGAGCGGAGGTCGATCTCGAGGACCTGGTCGTCACGGGAAGTGGCTCTGAGAGCTTCACGGTCTCGTCCAGCGTCACGGTCGCTTCCGGTGGCTATGCGGTCTTTGCGCTCCGGAGCAACTCTGCCGTCAACGGCGGTCTCCCGTCGGTAGATGTCGTCTTCTCCAGGAGCGACTTCCTGCTGTCAGCCGGTACCGACACCGTCACCCTCGGCTACGACGGCACGACCTTCGACACCCTCACCTACGACAACGGCGCGACCTTCCCCGACCCGATCGGCGCATCGATGTCCCTGTCCCCGGACAACCTCGACGCCACCGACAACAACACCGGCGGCAACTGGTGTGAGCCGGCGAGCACCTACGGTGATGGCGACTACGGCACCCCGGGCTCCGCAAACGACGCCTGCCCGGTCGACCTCTCCAACCTCTCCGCTGGCGACCTGCTGGTGAGTGAGGTCATGGACACCCCCGCGGCCGTGGCCGGCTTCCGGGGCGAGTGGCTGGAGGTCTACAACAACTCCTCCATCTTCGTCGACCTCAACGGCCTCCAGGTCTCCGACAGCGGCTCGGACATCTTCGTGGTCTCCGGCTCCGTCCCGCTGCGTCCCGGCGAGTACGCCGTGTTCGCCACCCGCAGCAGCAGCGCCCTCAATGGTGGGCTGCCGGCGGTGGACTATCGCTACACCTACAACACCGAGATGGCGCTCGACACCACCGACGAGATCATCATCTCCTACGGCACGGTCGACTTCGACTCCATCGCCTGGAACACCACCGACTACCCCGCCACTTCTGGTGTCTCCAAGAACCTCGGCACCCCCTACTTCAGCGAGCTGGACAACGACGACGCCGCCAGCTGGTGCGACGCCACGACGACCTACGGTGACGGCGACTACGGCACCCCGAGCGGTGAAAACAGCGACTGTGACCTCGACACCGATGGCGACGGCTACGACGAGTTCACCGACTGTGACGACGACGACGCCAGCGTCAACCCCGGCGCCGATGA
>JBLHNG010000493.1:0-6685 GCA_047621685.1 Myxococcota bacterium
CAGCCTAAACACCGCGCCCGCTGGCCTGGAGGCTACAGACGATCTCCCCGTCAGGCAGCGCTTCACGGTCTGAGCGAGAGAGGCGCACCCTGGACACCGCAACCGCAGTGTCCGAGCTGAGCTTGATCGTATGGCGCGCTCCGCAGGCTCCGAGCAGCACCATCAGCATTCCGGTGGTCATGCTCTCCCTACAGCAGGTCGGTGATCGGGCTCTCGGCGTAGCGGATGGTCTTGTCGGGGGAATTTCCGATCTGCATCTCCTCCAGCGCCCGCCGAGAGAGATCGGCGGCGAAGTCGTTTCCGGCCTCGTCACAGTGCTCGGGAACCCAGCGCCAGGACACCCGATGCTTCTGGCAGATGGCGTCGATCTGACGGAGGAGATCGACGTTGCTGACCTCCTTGCCGTTGCGGCGCATCCAGTTCTGTCTCCGCCAGGTGCTCAGCCAGCTCTCTCCGGCCTTGGCCAGCCAGCGGAAGTCGGTGCGGATCTCGACCTCCTGCTGAGCACCCCGCAGGGACTTGAGCGCCTCCAGGGCGGCGGTCAGCTCCAGGCGGTGCACGGTGGTCCAGGCGGTGCCACCCCGTCGAGAGAGGGCGCGGTTGGTCTTGCGATCGATGAGCAGGAACCCCCAGCCGCCCGGCCCCCGGGTCTGCTCCTCCGAAGAGAGCCCGCCGTCGACGTAGACCACCAGACGCGGCCCGACCACCAGCGCCATGGCCTCAGCGATGGCAGACATTGCGCCGATGTCCGGCAGCTCGTCGACGGGGATGGTGGGCTCGAAGAAGCTGGTGGAGGGCACCAGCGGGGCCTCGCGGAGCAGGTGGAAGCCCCGGGGTGGACGGCGGTGGGGAGTGGGGAATGGCGCGGTGGCCGGGAGGAGGAACTCGGCGGTCATGCCCGGGGTCAGTGAGGGATCGGGCGCTGGGAGGGGGGCCGCGAGCCGGGGTGGATCGGGGATTGGCGCTTCGACAGCAGCCTCGGGAAGCGACTCGATCTCGGGAAGCGGCTCGATCTCGGGAAGCGGCTCGATCTCCGGCAGCGGGTCGGGCTCAGCCAGCACCTCAGCGATTGGCGCCTCCTCGGGGTGCTGTGCGTCGATGAAGTCCTCGTCGAGGGGCTCAGGGTCGGCCCAGGGATCGGAGTCCTCGACCGGCTGCGCGGTGGCCTCCTGGGCGAGCTTTCGGGCGCGCTGGTCGGCGGGATTCTCAGCGTAGGGGATGTGAACCCAGCGCACACTCACCCGCTCCAGGGTGTCGGCCAGCTCCTGGATGAGGCGGAGGTCCGCGACGCCAGCCACATTCTTCCAGCCATCTTCCCGCCATCCCGGGATCCAGTCCGTCGCGGCGCGAACCAGGGAGCGACTTCGAGTCCGCAGCAGGATCTCCTGCCCTGACCCACAGCGAGACAGGGCCTCGATCGCCGCCCGGGTCGCCATTCGATCGGTGCTGCCTTCGGTGCATGCGCCCCCGCCTTCCTCGATCATGCCGTCTGGCTCGATCAGGAGGAAGCCCCAGCCGCTGCATGCCTCGCCGACAACGCCCGCGACACAGAGGATGGTGAGGTCAGAGTCCACAACCGAATCGTAACGCCGCGCAGAACGCAATACGCTTCCCCATGGCAATCCCCGTCGCACTCCAGCTCTTCCTGTTCGCCGCCCGTCCCGCTCAGGCGCAGTGAACGATGTGAGCAAGCAGCAACCTCCCGGTCGGGAGGAGTGATTTTGACGCCCCAGCAGAGCCCGGTCAGGTGATCGTGTCTGTTGGAGCCATCGCCACCCCCTCCGGCGAGGGACAGCTCGGTCTCGCCGCAGAGGCCCCACTGTCAGACGCCCTGGCCGTCCGGCTCCAGAGCGGACTGATGATGGGCGGGGGCATCAAGCTCCAGGACATCCAGCTCACTGCACCGATCCTGCTGCTCAACAAGGGCAGCTGGACGGGTCGGCTGACTCCGGGATTCACCCTCCCCCTCGGCAGCACCGCGCCAGCACTTGGCATCTCTCCAGCAGCCACCGGCAGCGTCGACCCCCTGCTCTCCGCGCAGATCGTCGGCGGCTCGGCGTGGGTGGTCTCTGGGCGCATCTCTGCACGCATGCCGCTGGTCCCCGGGCTCGACGACGCCCGTCAGGGGCTCTCGGGCGCTGCGGAAATCAGCGGCGCTCGCCGACTGGATCGCGGCGCGGTGTGGGTCGGCAGCTCCCTGGTGCAGCAGTACCCTGGTGAGACCACGCTGGAGCTGAACGAGGTCGCTGGAGTGGCTGGTGCCCTGTGGAACGTCGGCAAGCAGACCGCGCTGGCGGTTCGGGTCCGAGTGCCGGTATGGAGCCCCAACATCGCCTACCCGATCGCTGTCGGGCTTGAGGTGCGGCAGGTCCTCGGGAAGCGTCCGGAAGCCGCGCACTGAGCGGCACCGTCAATGGGCAAATCTCCCGGAATTACCAACAATACGAGGGATTGGACTGCTATGCTCCTCAGCAGCCATGAACGATTCCGCCCCCCAACCCAGCGAGCGGGTCCGCAGCATCCTGGTCATTGATGACTCCAGCGATGTCCTCTCCCTGTGCACCGCAGTCCTCAAGCACGCCGGCTACCGCTCGCATACCGCAAGCTGCGGCGCGGACGGACTGGCGATCTTTGCCCGGGAGCCGATCGACCTGGTGATCCTGGACATGGGGCTGCCAGACATGGACGGCGAGGAGGTGCTCGCAGCCCTCCGTGCGCTTCGTGTGGATGTCCGAGTCCTCATCAGCAGCGGCTACACGCGCGAGAAGCTCGACCGGATTCGCAGCGAGGAGGTCGTCGGCTTCCTGCGAAAGCCCTGGGGGCTCAAGGAGCTGCTGGAGATCATTGAGGTCGCCCTCAGGTGAATACCATCTCGACCGGTGCGTGATCGGAGGCCTTCACCTCGCCGCGCTTCTTGCGCCAGCTTCGATGGACCTGTCCCCCGACCACTCGTGAGAGCACCGGAGCCGTCACCAGGAAGTGGTCGATGCGCATGCCGCGGTTCTTCCAGAAGGACCCACCCCGGTAGTCCCAGAACGTGTAGGTATTGTCGGCGAGGTGCGGCCGAATGGCGTCGGTCAGTCCCCAGTCGATCAGCGCCTTCCACCGAACGTGCTCCTCGGGATGGTAGGTCGGCACGTTGTCGAAGGCTTCAACAGACCAGACATCATCGGGGTTGGGGGCGATGTTGATGTCGCCGGTGATGATGAGGGGCTCCGATGGATCCCTCGCGGCGAGCCACTTGAGCAGCTCGTCGAAGAAGCGCAGCTTAAAGGCAAATTTGGGGGAGTCCGCTGCGGAGCCCTGGGGGCAGTAGAGGTTGACGATCTGCACCCCACCAGTGCGAACCGTCTGCATCCGAGACTGCTCCTCCTCGCCGGGGAAGCCCGCGGAGACGTCCTCAAGCGGGGTCTTCGAGGCGATCAGCACCCCATTCCAGCGGGGCTGGCCGTGAACCGCGACGTGGTAGCCGCGCTTCTCGAAGATGTCCCGGGGCACGCGCTCCGTGGGCAGCTTCAGCTCCTGGAGGCAGAGGACATCCGGGCTGACCTCATCGAGGAACTCCTCGACGAGTGGGCCGCGGACGTTGAGGGAGTTGACGTTCCAGGTCACAATCTTCATGGCAGTGTGCCTAACCCTCGATGGACCAGAGGTGGACCTCTCCAGCCTCATCTCCTGCCGCGATGCGACCATTCCGGAGCGCACATTTCCGCCATTTATTGGGTGTACGCCAGGTATCGGTGACCGTGCCATCTGAAAGTTTGAGCAGGATCCAGAACCCCTCCCCCACCACGACAGCATGCGCAGCACCCACTGCGAGATCTGCAACCACCCCCGGCAGCGCCACCCGCCACAGCTGCTCCCCGTCGAGGCTGAAGGCAGACAGTGCCCCGGGAGAGGACACAACCAACGGATCACCGCTGTGCCAGAGCTTCTTGAAGTCTCCAGAGACGGACCAGCCTCCGTGCTGGCTGAGGGTGCCGCTGCGGAGGACGAACAGGCCCCCCGGTCGTGATGCGAGGTCGGCAGCACCGTCCCAGTCACCCCAGTCATGCAGGGCCTCGACGGCGGCAGTCTGAACGTCGATGCGATCGAGGCGCCAGATCGGGTCGAGAGACACCGCACGGTGACCATCTTCAACCAGCAGGGCCCGGCCCATCCTCGCTGGCAGGGGCAGCTCGGCCCAGGTGCCACGCTGACGGAGGCGGTGCGGACCGGCCCCATCGATGAGGAGCCGGTCGCCCCGGATGTGGAGCCCGAAGACTGGACGGCCCTCCTCAAACAGAACCTCTCCGCCGCTGCCGTCGGGCTGCCAGCAGCGGACGAGACCATCCTGCCCGCCGGAGAGGATGGCACCATCCGAGCAGATGGTGACCGCGCAGCACTCGCCCTCGTGGGCCTTCCAGCGGTGCAGAATGGTGCCGTCAGTGCGGGAGAGCACCACCAGGAAGCCTCCGCGCTCCCCGGCAACCACATGCGGCCCGCCGATGTCGACCGCACACACCGCGCCCTCTCGCCACGTCCAGCGAACCACCCCGTCGGGCAGCGATACCAGACCGACACAGCCGTCCATGCCCAGCCCCTCGTCGCCACCCCAGATCGCCTCGTCCCCGTCAGCGGCGGTCTTGCTGATCATGCCGGCCTTGTCGAGGATGACCTTCGAGTGCCCTGCGACGAGGTCCATCCAGACGACCCCACCGCTGAGCCCTCCCGCGATGCCGAATCTACCGCCGGTTCCCGCAGTGAAGGTCCCGGTGGTCAGCCCCTTGGAGAGCCCGCCGATGCTGGTGCCGTCGAGTCGGAGGGCGTGGAATTGGTAGAAGCTCCAGCTGGAGAGCACCACCGCATCGTCTGAAGACAGTCCAAGATCGGCAGAGTCCAGGAGCTTGATGGTGAGGATCCGGCGGGCTTCAGCATCGAGGTCCCAGACGCACAGCGCCATGCCCCTGGTCTGGATGAGCACGCTCTCGCCGTCCACCGACCAGAAGATCGCGCGATTCCATTGCCAGGGCCTCGGCACGGTGCGGGTGTCCTCGGGAGCACTGGTGTCCGCGAGGTAGAGGACCTTCTTGTCCGTCCACGCCAGCCGGGTGGCGTCGGGGCTGGTGGTGATCGCGGAGCGGACGGCAGCGCCGCCGGTGACGGTGTGAAGGCAGGCGCCGGTCTCCGGGTCCCAGACCTTCGCGACTGGAGGGTAGGGACTGTCACGCTTGTTGATGCTCACCACCGCTCCGCCCATCGCCAGCTCGTGGAGGCCGGACTGGTAGACGGTCCGGTGCCGCTCGGTGCCGTCAGTGGCGTCGGCGAATCGGAGCTTCTCGCCGCCGGAGATGAGGTGGCGGTCGGTGAGGCCGATGACCTTGACTGCACCCTTGTGGGTGGGGATGGGGCGGGGTGGAATGTCGGGAGGCTGGAGCCGGAAGTGACCGTCGGGCATGGCGTGGACGTGAAGGCCACTGAGGATGAGGGGCGGCTCGACCGGGGCGGGGATCCGGGTCTGCTCGTTGGTCGAGAGATCCCACAGGGTCCAGGTCTCCTGCGGACCGTACAGGCTGCCGGGGTAGTCCTCGGAGGTTCCGATCAGCACGGCGCCGTCTCGACGAAGCCGGGCATCGGAGCGCCAGGTGTAGGTGCTGTCCTCGCCGGGCAGTGGGTGTCGGGAGACCTCCGCTCCGGTCGCATCGAGGCAGATCGCCGCCTCCGAGGTGAGCACGATCAGCCCGTCGCCCCGCCCGGCGATCTTGCCGACCGGCAGCCCGGTGAGGGTGTGATGCAGATCGCCGTCGAGTCCCCGATGCTCCAGGGATCCATCCGGTCGCGCGCACAGCACCCCGCCCGCCACAGCGACCAGCGCGGTGCCTGGAATCGAGATCTCCGCCTGACAGCGCCCGTCCGCGCTCCAGATCCGCATCGCACCGTCCGCCCCCAGGCTCACCAGCCGATCCGCCACCACAACCGCGTCCACGATGCTGCCGCTGTGCCCCCAGATCGCGACGGCTGGGAGGGGCGCCTGGGTCTGCCATCGCAGGGCGGTCTTTCCGGTGAGCGCAGCCTCCCCTCCGGCGAGGATGGCGTGTCGGTGGCAGACCAGGAAGTCTGCGCTGGAGGGGAGGCCGGCGGCTCGGAGTTTCTGCTCGCGGGCAAACAGTGTTGACTCAATCATCTCGGCATTTTGCCAGTCCTCTTGAGCGGCTGCCAGGTTGAGATGCGGAGCCGGCGGGCAGCAGGGGAATCGTCGATGGGTGGACTGCCGAGGGGCGCACACGCTGGCTCTGAAGCTGGGGGGCTCACCGGTGAGTGTCGGCCGGAGGCGGGCGAGCTGACATGCCGGGACACGGCGTGGAGACGGGCGGAGTTCGACGGAGCCGGTCAGGTGGCTGGCTGGCTGGCTGGCTGGCTTCTCCTTCACTTACCACTGAGTCACGGCAGTAGCCGGCCTTCAGGCTGGGTAAACTGCCGATTCGTGGAGAGGATCGGGGACGGGCGGAGGCATCCGGAGCCGGTCAGGTGGCTGGCTCACGGACCCGCCGGTGAGTTCGACAAGTGCCGGTCGCAGACGGGCTGATTGTCGATTCGTGGAGAGGCGCGGGGACGGGGTGAGTCCTACGAAGCCGGTCAGGTGGCTGCCTTCCCCCCTAATTTTGTTGATTGTATTGTTTGGATCGCCAGTTCAGGAGTCTCAGTT
>JBLHNG010000494.1:0-6661 GCA_047621685.1 Myxococcota bacterium
GGTAGCGCACCCCGGGGCGGACGAGCGCGATGGAGGCTTCCTGGGCGGCGAGCACAGCCTGATAGGCGGCGCGCTGGCGTCCGGAGAAGGTGCCCGAGACCGGCCAGGTGCGGGTGACATCGGTGGCATAGCCCGCAGGGGACTCCGCGCCGCCGTCGAGCAGGAGGAGCTGACCGTCGCGGAGGTCGTTGACGTAGTGCTCGTTGTGGAGGATCTCACCGCGGACGGTGACGATGGCCCCATACGCCGGCACGCAGCCGTGGGCGGCGATCCGGGCGTTGAACACTGCGGCGACCTCGCGCTCGTGGCTGCCAGGACGGGTGACCGCCATCGCTGCACGGTGGGCGGACTCGGTGGCCTTCGCAGCCTGTCGCATCTCCGCGACCTCTTCGGGGCCGAGGATGCGGCGCTGGGTGATGATCGCCTGGATGAGCCCCTCGTCGCCCGGCTCGCGCAGGAATGTCAGCGGCGTGCCGGTGAGCCCGGACAGGGTCGCGTTGATGCCGCGATCCGGCACCGCGATGGTGTGCAGGTCGCTGTGGCCTGCACACACCTCGGCAAGCTCAGCGCGCGGACGGACCTCATCGAAGCCCAGCGCAGCGGCGGTCTGGGCAATGGACTCGCTGTGACCGTGCCACAGGGCGTCGTCGTCAGCCGGTGGGGTGAGGAACAGCGTGCTCAGCCCGTCCGCGATCAGCACTGCGGCGCCGGGTTGCTGGCAGCCGGTGTAGTACAGGAAGCTGCTGTCCTGACGGAAGGGGAGGTGGTAGGCGCTGTTGCGGTAGCGCACTCCGTTTCCCGACAGGAGGATGGGGGCATCGAGGGCGGCCATCAGGGTGGCACGCCGCTCTCGGTGGACTTCGGGGGAGAGACTCATGCCTCAGAGTCTATCCCACCAGATCCTCTCGCCCGACCAGCGCCTCCAGGGTGTGTCCTGCCTCTACAAACCGCTCCACACCGCCCTCACGGCGATCGACCACGCAGATGCACTGCACGACCTCGTAGCCGGCATCCTCGATGTGCCCGATGGCCTTGATGAGGCTGCCGCCGGTGGTCACGGTGTCTTCGATCACGCAGACCTTCGCGCCCGCAGGCACGCCGTGGAGCCCCTCCAGCCACTGCTTCGTGCCGTGACCCTTGGGCTCCTTGCGGACCATGAAGCCGTCCACCGGTCGACCGCGGATGTGCGAAAGGGCGGCGATCGCTCCGGCCATCTGGATCGCGCCAGTGGCAGGCCCGCCGACCGCGACCACGTCAGAGTGGATGCGGTCGAGGATGAGGTTGGCGATGAGGACCGCCCCTTCGGGGTGGAAGGTGGTGGTCCGGGCATCGACGTAGAGGTCGCTGGTCTTGCCGCTCTTGAGGGTGAAGGTTCCAAAGCGCACGGAGCGCTCCTTGAGCAGGGCAATGAGGCGATCTTTCATCAGGACTCCAGGGTCAGGCCATCCAGCCAGGCGATCAGCTCGGAGAGCACAGTCTCCTTCTCGGGCTCGTTGAACAGCTCGTGGTACAGCCCCTCATACACCGCCTTGACGACCGGTCCACCCCAGGCGTCTGCAAATTGCAGCGCGGTGTTGTGATCGCAGATCCCGTCTGCGGTGCCGACCATCATGCGCAGGGGAATGTCGTACTGCCCGGCGTAGGCATGGACCGCTGCTTGAGCCCGGAGCACGTTGCAGAACCACCGGGGGGTGATGGTGCCGTAGACCAGCGGGTCGGCCTCGTAGCGGGCGACGACCTCTGGATCCCGGGAGATGAGATCGGCGGACAGCCCGCTGCTCTGGGGAAGCCAGGGCAGGATGCGAGAGGCGATGCGAGCGGCGAAGACCTGGGCCGCCGGAGGATCGGTGGCGACCTTGAGCAGGGGGTTGCTCAGGGCGACCGCCTGGATCGGGGGGTGGACGAGGTTCTCGATGGCGGAGAGGGTGACCAGCCCGCCCATGGAGTGGGCCACCGCGACCATCGGGTTGTGGTCCGCCCCTGCGACCCCGGCTGCGGCGCGAACATCCTCGACGTAGTGGATCCAGCGCTGGACGTGCCCCCGCTGCCCCTCGCTCTCGCCGTGCCCGCGAAGCTCGACCGCGGTCACCCGCCAGCCAGCCGCCGCGAGGGTCTCTCCGACGTGCTGGTAGCGGCCGAGGTGCTCAGCGAGCCCGTGGACGAGCAGGAGGTTTCTGCCGGGCTCACCCCAGCGACCGAGCCTCAGGCGGGTGCCATCGGCGGAGGTGGTGTGCAGGATCTGCATGTCTACTCCAGCAGGGCCAGTGAGAGGCTCGGGAACCAGGAGATGATCGCCAGGCAGAACAACATCAACAACAGGAACGGAAGCACTCCGCGTATGACCTCAACAATGGATCGCTTGAACACCGCAGAGGCGACGAACAGGTTGATGCCCATCGGCGGCGTGAGGTAGCCGATCTCAAGGTTGACGATGAACATGATGGCGAAGTGGACCGGGTGCAGCCCAAACCGCGCGGCGATGGGAGCCAGCAGCGGCGCGACGATGAGGATCGCCGAGAGGATGTCCATCACGCAGCCGAGCACCAGCAGGAAGATGTTGACCAGGATGATGAAGGTCATCTTGCTGTCGATGTGGGAGACGAGCCAGTCGGCAGCCTGCTGGGGGATCTGCTCGACGGTCAGGAACCGGTTGAATGCGATGGCGAGCACCAGGATGAGGAACAGGCTTCCCATCATCATTCCGGACTCTGCCAGGACCCCGGGGATCTTCTTCCACTTCAGCTCGCGGTGGAAGAACAGCTCCACCACCAGGGCATAGACGACTGCCACCGCAGCGGCTTCGGTGACCGTGAACTTGATCGCGAACGGGATGCCGATGAACGAGAGGTCGAGGAGGCCGTAGATGCCGCCGAGGATGAGCACCGGCAGCATCAGCGCGAGGAAGCCCCGACGGCCTGCGGTCGCGAGGTTGCCGAAGTAGCTGACGCTTTTGGCGGTGCTTCCCGGCGCGACGACCGGTGCCTTGATCTTCACGCCGCGGGTGGCGTAGAGGGTGTAGGCCGCCAGCATCATGGCCATGAACAGCCCCGGCAGAACACCGGCGATGAACAGGTCGCTGGGGGAGACCGGCTGCTGGGGAGTGGAGACGACGATCGCGTAGACGATCATCGGCACCGAGGGCGGGATGATGATGCCCAGCGAGCCCGCGGTGGAGAGCACGCCCATGCTGTAGCGCTCGGGGTAGCCCTCCTTGACCAGCATCGGGAACATGATCGAGCCGATGGCGATGACGGTGACCGGCGAGGAGCCGGAGATCGCGGCGAAGATCACACAGGAGAAGATCGTCGCGAGTCCGAGTCCGCCGGGAACGGCGCCGACCACCGCGCGGGCGACCCCGACGAGTCGGTCGGCGATGCTGCCCTTGGTCATCAGGTTGCCGGCGAGCACGAAGAACGGAATCGCCAGCAGCTCGTGCTTCTTGGTGGCCTCGAACATGTCCGTGGACACGGAGACGACGTCGTAGTTGCCGATCAGCAGTGCGCAGGCCAGCGCAGCGACGCCGATGGCGACAAACAGCGGCGCACCGGTGAACACCAGGAGGATCGCGGCGGCGAGGATGAGCCCGCCAGTGCCGAAGTACAGGGTGGCGCCCACGCCGAGCAGCAGGCCCGGGAACAGGCCGGCGAAGATCACATCGCGGCGGGTGCGGTTGCCTGGTGGTGGTGGGCCAGATGGGGGCGTCGCGGCGGCCTTGAGGTCGTCATCTTCGTCATCCACCGGCGGCGGCTCGGGCATGAACAGGCCGAGACCGGTGAATCGGGCAGCCATCAGGCCGAAGCTGACCGGGAGGATGAGCTGCGCGAGCCAGAGCGGGAAGTCACCGCCGGGATCCACGGTCGGCCAGGCCACGCCTTCGACCGGCTCGCCGGGCAGCATGCCGATGGCGGTGTTCATCGGGCCAGCAAGCCACTCCCAGACGTTCAGACCCTCAACAGAGTCCTCATACTCCAGCGACTCCACCATGAGCTTCCAGGAGCCCTTGGAGAGCATCCAGCACAGTCCGGCGGCGACCAGACTGGTGAACCGCTTGAGGATCCGGGCAGCACCAGGGCTGAGGATGCGATCGGTGGCGTCGACGGAGAGGTGCTTGCGGTGCCGGGTCGCCAGCGAGGCGCCCAGGAAGCCGACCCACACCATCAGCACCAGCGCCATGTTCGCGCCGCCGGGCACATCCAGGGAGAGGGAGGGGACCTCTCGGTGGAGGTAGTCGTTGAACGACAGGAAGACCATGCTGAGCATGGCCACCGTGATGATCGCCCGCTCCACCACCCCCAGCGCACGGTCTGCGCTGGAGAAGATGGCGTCGAGGACGATGCGGACACCGGTCAGGACGAGGATCAGATAGAACAGCACGTTCTGCAGCGGACCATTCCAGGCCCGCCGCCATGCAGCTCTGATTCCCTCAGAGAGGGCGTCCAGCCCCCGATCGATACCGTCAAAGATAGATACCAGGAGCCGGTACACGGCAATCTCCTATGTTGGGCGACACGCGAGGCTGAGGCTCAGCCTACAGCGCGCACTGCCCCTTCAGCGCGGTGTTGACCGTCTTGAGCAGCTCGGGGCCACCAGAAACGGTCTGTGCGTACTGCAAGTGCACGGACTTGGTCTTTGCTGCGAAGGCCTGACGCTCAGCGTCGGTCAGGTCGATCACCTCGACCCCGAGAGCGGGGAAGTTGCTGAGCAGGGACTCGTTCATGGCGCGGACGCTGATCCGGCCCTCAGCTGCGAGGGGCGCGGAGACCTCGGTGATGCCCGCCTGGATGTCCGGGGGGAGGGCGTCCCAGAAGGTCTTGGACCACACGATCGCGGCCGGCTGGTAGATGTGCCGGCTGAGGATGTAGTAGTCGATGGGCTCGTGGAGACCAGCGGCCTGGGTGAACAGCGGGGAGTTGTCGAAGCCGTCGACGATGCCAGTCTGGAGGCCGGTGAGGACCTCCGAGATCGGCAGGGTGACTGCGTTGGCACCCAGCGCGCTGTACATCATGGTGTGGACGTCAGATTCCTGACTGCGCATCTTCACGCCAGCGAGCTGATCCGGGGAGCGGGCCGCGACGGACTTGGTCCCGAAGTTCCGCCAGCCGTTCTCCGACCAGAAGGACAGGTGGAATCCCTTCGCCTCGAGCTGAGCGCGCATCGGGTCCATCAGGACGTTGTCGAGGACGCAGTCGACCTGGTTGGTGTTGGCAAACAGGTAGGGCAGCTCGGTGATCTGGAGCAGGGGGATGTTCGCACCCTCTGCCAGCGCACCGGTCGAGAAGCCGCCGCCCTGGAGCCGGCTGTTGCGGCGGACGTCGCGGATCATCTCCACCTCGCCGCCGAGCACGCTGCCGGTAAACAGCTTGAGGCCGACCCGACCGTTGGTCTTGGTGGCGACCTCGGTCTTCAGCTTGACCAGAAGATCGGACCAGGGCGTGCCGTCAGGGGCCGCGGTTCCGAAGCTGGCGACGAACTCCGCCTCAGCCTGAGTGGTCCGGGTGGGTACAAGGGCGAGCGCTGTCAGGCCGAGGCCTGCAGTGATGAGTGTCTTGATTCGCATTGTTTTCTCCTCCAGGGGACTGCCAGCAGGGGACTGCCAGCAGGGGGCTGCCTGCAGACAGTGCACCCATGAACATCAGTCCGCGAACAGATCATCCTTCCGGGACAGAAGATCGCGAGCCTTTGCCTGCTCAGCCATGTTCTCTGGGAGGATGTTGGGGTTGCCCGAGATGTCCGCGGCGACGACCTCGTTGAGCAGTGCCTCGAAGACCGGCTTGTTCTGGGTCTTCACAGCCCAGTACTGCGCCTTGAGCACGCTGGTGCCGAGGTAGGCGGGAGAGCCGGCGATGGAGGCGTCGAAGTGGGTCTGCGACTTGGGGAGATCCTGGCCTGCGAAGCCGGGCAGCGCGGAGTAGTACGCACCCCAGTAGCGATCCGGGGCGCTGTAGAAGAAGTCGGGCTTCAGCTCAGTGACCCGGGTGATGAGGGCGAAGACGGTGCCCTTGTTCTTCAGGAGCGTGGAGAGCCCCTGGAGGCCCGCCCACTTGCCGAGGGCTGTGGCGGTCCAGTAGGCGCAGGCGACGTCGTCCTCGGTGAGCACGCGGGCGGCGGTGGCCTCCGTCTCGTTGCCCTTCTCCAGCAGCGCGGTGAACTCGCGGTTGAGGCCCAGGCATTTCTTGCCCCAGCCGATCGCGGTGTCCCAGGCAGCGGCCTTCTCTTCGTCGGTGGACTGGTAGGCGTCACCGTAGAAGTACCAGCCCCGGGTGAGCCGGATGACGGTCTGACGGTCCCGCGGGTTGACCGCGTATGCTGCCTCGTATCGCTCCAGGGCGAGCTCGAGCTTGTTGGAGTCCTGGCGCTCTTCCCACAGGTCGTCGGCGCTGATCCCGGTGGGGCTCGAAGCGGCGTCGCTGGTGGCATCCGGGACGTCGTAGGTGCCGCTGGACTTCTTGCTGCAGCCAGTGAGGCTCAGCGCCCCAATGAGAAGAAGGCTCGGGGTGATGTATTGCATGTCGGTTTCCCTCTCTGATCGTGGCGACTTCATACTGAAAGGCCCGGTATCTGTCAATTCTCCAGTCGGGCTGAACTCAAGTTATAGGGGGCACCTGCTCTGGCCGACACCACCACCGCCCCTCATCGGGAGCGGATGGTGATCGGTTTATCC
>JBLHNG010000495.1:0-6649 GCA_047621685.1 Myxococcota bacterium
GACATCCAGCACCACCGCAGAGGCAGGGTGAAGGCTCGCAGAGTCGGCGGGAAGGTCGGTGAGGGCTTCGAGGACCTCGATGTCGAGGGTCTTGGGGGCGGCAGCCGGATCGAGGACGCAGAGGTCGGCGTGGTGCTCGCCGCTGATGGTGACGATGGCCTCCTCGATGTCTGCGATGCGTCGGCTCTTCAGCAGCCGCCGCCGCAGCCGGGGAGCGTCGTCGGTCATGGAGGAGGACTCGTAGATGCAGCCGGAGCTGATGTCGACGATGAACGCGATGACACCTGGAACGAGGAAGAGCAGACACAGCAGCCCGTCCATGACGATCACCGCGGCGTCGAGCTGTCCCGAGGTGGTGCCCTGACGCTCGGGGTACAGGATGTAGCCGCAGCCCGCGAGGGGCATGGTGATGCCGAGGGCGCCGAGCTGCTGGATGAGGAGCCGACGGCTCGGGGTGTCAGTGTATGAATCCATGATGCCTCCAGGTGTGGTGCTCACTCTAATCCACCTCCTGCCGTCGGCGGAGGCCCTGCTTGGAAGACTGTGGCTGTGGATCCTGACGGCCTGTGACAGCCCCGCCCCGGAGGCGACAGCACCGACGCCCGCTCCAACCCCCGCTCCTGCTCCCGCCCCCGAAGCCAGCCCGCCGCCGACCGCTCAGCTCGCGGCGACATCGCTGTGTGAGTCCGGCGAGACGGTGTTGTTCACCTGCGGGGTTGCGGGTGGAGAGCTGCTGTCGGTGTGCAGTCCAGCAGACCTCAGCGCCCTCCAGTACCGATTCGGGCACCAGTCATGTTGCCCCCTTCTGGCGGACAGTCTGTGTGAGAGGATGTCAGCGGGGGGCTTGGGGGTGAAACCCCCGTCTCAGACAAAAGCGCACCAGTCGGGCCGGATACTGTCCGGCCCGGTGACTGGTGCCCCGATTCGGCAGACCCGACGCGATCGAGCTGCGGTTTCCAGAGTCCGCCGAGGGATCCGTCCAAGGGTTCACCTTTGGACGCTGCACCCGCCCAATGACCACCATGCTGAGCCTTCGTCAAGATTCAGCACACACTCCAAGACGCCGCGAGGGTGCCCGTTAGGTCGGCGGCATGAAGTTCTGGTCCATCCTCCTGCTCGCCATCGCCCTGCTCATCCCTTCGCCGGCCTGGTCCGCTGACCACCCGCCCCTCGATGCGCGTCTGACCGCTGGGCTGGACTACCCCCATCCCGTCGCGATGCATGCCCTGTCCTGGCAGGGCCACGCCGTCGAGCTGGCCTACATGGACATCGCCCCGACCGCTCCTCCCATCAAAACGACCGTGTTGCTGCTCCACGGCAAGAACTTCTCCGGGGCGTACTGGGCGGAGACGATCACCCGGCTCACCGCGTCTGGCCACCGAGTCATCGTGCCGGATCAGATCGGCTTCGGCCGCTCCAGCAAGCCCGACGATGTGCAGTACAGCTTTCACGCCATGGTGACCCACACTGTCTCACTGCTCGACGCCCTGGAGGTCGAGGGGGTCGCAGTGGTGGGGCACTCGATGGGTGGCATGGTGGCGGCCCGGTTTGCCCTGATGCAGCCGGAGCGAACCGAGCGGCTGGTCCTGATGAACCCCATCGGTCTGGAGGACTGGCAGCAGCTCACTCCGTACCGGACGGTGGAGGAGTGGACGGCGCGCGGTCTGGCGAGCACCCCGGCGGGGGTGAAAGCTTACATGCAGCGTGCCTACTTCGATGGTCAGTGGAAGGCGGAGTATGATCCGATGGTCGCACTCCAGGCCGGCTGGAGCATCGGACCGGATCAGGCACTGATCGCCCGGGTGAGCGCTCTGCACTACGACATGATCTACACCCAGCCGGTGGTGCATGAGTTCCCCAGGATCCAGGCGCCCACCCTGCTCATCATCGGCGAGCGGGATCGAACCGCGCTGAACCGGGATCTGGTAGACGAGGCCACCGCTGCGCTGCTTGGCCGGTACGACGTGCTCGGCGCGAAGGCAGCGGAGTCCATTCCTGGCGCCGTCCTGGTCGCTCTGCCCGGGGTGGGACACGTCCCGCAGGTCGAGGCCCCCGGGCCAACCTACGCCGCCCTGCTCTCCTTCCTCTCGCCTTGATGGGACTGGAGGCGGGCGGAGTCCTACGTCGCTGGCAGTACCGCCGCACTTCAAGGATTCGCCCCTCTCTGCTTTCGACCCAGCCGAACACGCCTCATAGACTCACAGCCCCCAGCGTCCAGTCCGCAGCAGCATCCTGGCGAGTGCTCACAGTCACCACACCGTCATCCTCGGTGAGCCCCATAATGTACGCCGCACCAGTGTCCGCACAGGCCAACACCCCGCCGATGGCCCGCGCACAGACCTCGACGGTGTCCGCCTCGCCCAGCTGTGCCCAGAGCAGCACCCCTGCCGCAGTCCAGATCGGATCGATGTGCGGCAGGATCCGTCCGCTGGTGTCCATCGTCTCCGGGGCGCTCCAGCTGAGCCCGTCCGCGGCGTCCATGGCGATCACGGTGATCACCCCTGCCTCGGTGTAGGAGAGGAAGCCGAGCCGGAAGACGCCGTCTGTGCCCCGGGCGAGCGCGGGGTGTTCCAGCCGGTCGGAGTCGATGGTGAGGTCCAGCACGGTCTCGGTGTCTGAGCCAGGGCCGATGCGAATGACCGACTCCCACAGACCGCCCGGCCCCCGACTCTGGCGGTAGACCTCGATGCGACGGGTCTTGCGGCCGATGGCGCGGTCCGCACTGGTCCCGTAGGCGATGAAGAACGAGTCGTCGGTGACCACGAGGCGGGCGTCGGTGGGGAAGATGAGCCCGGTGCCGTTGCTGTGGGCCTCGGAGACGTCCCAGGTGGCGGTGTCGGGGTCATAGCCGAGCACCCAGATGTTGGCGTAGGACAGCTTCGCGCTGCCGACCGCACCGCCGCTGTTGGCGATCATGGCCATCCACAGCCCGCCGTCAGCGTCCTCCTGGATGGAGGGTGCCCACAGCGGGAAGACCGGGAGGCCGGGCATGGCCATCTCTGCCCAGCCGGTCCCATCATTGATGGCGCAGACCCCGTGCCATGGCATCTCCTCGGCACCGGGCTCCAGCGTCAGCTCTCGCCAGCAGGCCACCGTGCCCAGCGCTGTGGTGAGCACCCGGGGGCGCTCGGCGGCGAAGATGTCCTCACCAGACACCACGACATCGTTCACCTCGATGACCGATCGGGGGATGTCGTCTCGCCAGCGCTGGACCGCGAGCGCATCGGAGGTGGCCGCCGGGTAGACCACGCCGGCTCGATCGATGCGCTCCGTGGGCGGCTCCGTGAGGGCGTCTGCGATGACGATGCCCTCGCCATGGGGCAGGTCGGTCTCCAGCAGCCAGGCGAGGGTGGCGGTGAGATCGGGCAGGGTGTGGGGCGTCTCGATGATGGTGTCGGCCTGGATGCCAGGGCCGACCAGGAACAGAGGGAGCTCGCGACACCCACTGCACTGATCGCCGTGATCGCGCCAGACCTCCTCGATGTCTGGATCCCGGTGACGGCCATGATCGGCGGTGAGCACCAGGATGGTGTTCGGACCGTAGCCGTCCACATCACGCAGCCAATTCCAGAAGCTCACCAGCGCGGAGTCCAGATCCTGCGCCTGATCCCCGTAGTGCTCAACCGCCTCGTTGTGTCCAGCGCGGTCGATGCCGTGGAGGTTGACGAACGCCAGCCGGGGCTGACGGGTCTGCAGCTCTTCGCGGAACGCAATGAGGGTCCGGGGGTCGGTGAGCGGGGCGGTCTCGTCGTAGAAGTAGACGGTGTCGGCGCTGAGGTCGGTGTAGCCGGGGTAGAGGCTACGATAGAGCGGTATGGCCAGCAGGGTGTTGCCGCTCATTATGACCTGCTCCTTCGACACGCCGTGCTGTGCGCGAAGCTCCTCGAACAGGGTGGGCAGCTCGGGGAGGTACGCACCCTCACCCTCATCATTGGGGTAGTTGCCAAACGCCTGCCGAGCGCCGGTGATCATGTCGCTGTGGCCAGGAGCGGTGATGGTGATGCCGGTGCTGTAGGCGGGCTTGATCAGCGCCCCCTGCGGCAGCAGCTCCGACCGGATCTGCGGCAGGATGTCCACGGTGTTCATGTCCGCCGCGTCGGAGTGACCGTCTCCGAAAGACTCCTCCATGCGCAGCCCATCGAGGATGAGAACGACCACGTTTCGCGGGTCACTTGAGGATGCAGGTGCGGTGTCTGCGGTGTCGAGGGGCGCCTGCCCGCAAGAGCGGCAGCCGGCGAGGAGCACAAGGGCTGCACAGGACCACGTGAGCATCTATCGCTCCGCCGCTTCGTGCAGGTCCCGCTCCAGCAGCATCGCTCGGGACCAGTCGACGTGGTCAGCGGTCAGAGTGATGTGCCCGTGGGCGGTGTTCATGTGTGCTCCTTCATACAGGCTCTCGTCTCGTCCCGAAGAGAGCAACGGACACCTTAAGGCCATCACTGCTGCCCCGCTGGCCTGAATCGCTACAGGGATGACCGGACAAGCCACTGACTCGCTCTCCATGGTGTTCTATCCTGTCACCAATCCACTGCCTGTGGACTCATACTGCCCTGTTTCTTCTTGGTAAATTAAGAGACTGATGCTGTATGGTTCTCACCCCTCATCAGAAATGAGCCTCACATGAAGATGTTGCTTTTCCTCCTCCTGTGTTCCTGTGACGAGTCGCCCCCAGCGCCTGAATTGTTGATGCCGCTGAACCTGGATCGAGACGGGCTGTGGAACTACATCCTCACCGGCGAGGCTGCCCCGGAGAGTGCTCCAGGCACCGGCATCCTCCCAGAGAAGCCGTTCTACACCGACTGGTCCGTGATGCCGATACCAGACATTGCCGGGATCCAGCCGTTTGAGAACAAGCGACTGGACCTGCCGACCCATGGCCGCTTTGTGACCACCCTCGTCAACGAGACTGCACACGAGTATCTCAAGGGCTACCTCGACCAGATCGAGCGCGGAAGCGGAGAGGTTCCCCTGGCGAACCTGCCAGCGGGCTCGGTGATCCTGAAGCTGAACTACCCGGGCGTCGTGAAGAACGGTCGACTCGTCCAGGCTCCAGAGCCGGCGGTGCTCACGGTGGCGTACAAGCCATCTGATGACTACTGCGAGTCTCAAACCGATCGACACCGATACAACGGAACCGATTGTCTGGGTGGAGACTGGATGTGGGCGTTCTACGGTCTCGAAGGGACCAGCCCCGAGGGCTCCCCGCTCCATCGGGCCAATCTCGACACGCCAGTGACCCAGAACACCGAGTCATTCTGCATCAACTGCCACGATCCCGGTGCCCGGACTGACTACCTGCGCGGGCTCCAGGAGGTCGCGCGGATCGCTGCGGACCTCAACGCCTCTGAGGCTGGATCAGCACCCTCGGTGATCACGGACCTGGATCCGTTCTGCGCAGACCTGCCCATCGGCAGCGACATGCCCCTGGACGTCTCGAAGGATCCCAATTCGATCCTCACGACGGAAGAGCGGCAGAAGATGTTCGACTGCTTCTCCTGGCGCTCGTTCATCGCGCTGAATTGGGAGGCAGACGCGGAGCGAGGGAAGCCGAACACGGGCGTTCCCTTTGCGACGGTCACTGCCAACACGGATCGGGTGTGGGAGACCTACAAGGCGACCTGGGAGGTGTTCCAGCCGGAGAACGAGACCTGGGAGGGCAGCGATGCCGGTCCATGGAGTGCCGGGCGGCCGGTGCCGACAGCCTGCGATGCGGTGGTCAAGGATAAAGAGCTGTCAGAGACGCCGCCGGTCCTGTCGATGCTCTCCAAGAGCAGCACCCGTCGAGACGTCGCCAACGAGACCGGTCAGGCCTTCGCCGGCAGCTTCGGCACGCTGTTTGACCGCAACAACCGGCTGGTTCGGTATCAGGTGCTGTTCAACGAGACCGAGTTCAACAGCCTGGTCCCCACCGCAGCCACCCGCGACCTGTTCCCGGCGGGGCCAGACAAGGGCGCGGCGGTGACCCTCCCCGACAACAGCGTCGAGGTGAAGGCCTCCTGGCGGGAGCTGTGTCTGGAGAAGGACTGCGAGTATCAAGACACAGAGGGTGAGTATTACACTCGAGATGTCCTGGTCTATACGGCAAAGCCCAACAGCAAAGATGGTGCGAATGCAGACACCTGCGAGCTGGTGACATACGGGCTGGTCGGGCTGCACGTTGCGCAGAAGACCTTCTGGGCACCGCAGTGGATCTGGGCGACGTTTGAGCACGTCAAGAACGCCCCGTACATCGACACAAAGAAGAAGGACGAGAGCGGTGTGGAGGAGACGGATCTGACCGGCTTCAGCCTCTTCGATCCAGAGTGCACCCCACCGACGGACTGGGGCTTCACCTCCTGTGCTGAGCAGCCCTTCCTCGCGCCAGCCAAAGACTCCGTCGCCAACCCCTGCTGTGAGAACCACGAGCTGAACCGCTTCCCGGGCATGGGCTTTCCGCCGTGGATGGGAAAAGACGACCCCGCCGTGGACGGGGTTCCCAACCGGCTGACGCGCCTTGTGCCGGTGGGTCCAGAGACGCTGAATGCGGACTACCAGTCGAAGCTCGCTGGCACGGTGTGGGCCAACTACATGCTGGTCAACACCCAGTGGCCAATGAACGGTCGGGTGCAGGACGCCACGACCGGCCAGTCCACCATCAACAAGGGACTGT
>JBLHNG010000496.1:0-6643 GCA_047621685.1 Myxococcota bacterium
CGCACGCCGTGGGTGGTCGGCCAGGAGCCGGTGAGCAGCGAGGTCCAGGAGGGGTAGGTGCGGGCCAGCGGGGTGAACGCTTCCTCGAACATGACCGACTCAGCAATGAAGGCGTCGATGTTTGGGGCGGTGTCTCGGAAGTAGCCCTCGCTGGCGAGATGGTCAGGACGCAGCGCATCGACCCCCAGCAGCACGACGTTGAGCCCGGCGTTGTCTTGCTGGGGGCCGTCCTCGCGGGGGTGAGACAGCAGAGCCGCGAGCCCGACGAGGTAGGCGACCAGCATGATGAGCCGCGGCAGCAGCGCGGTGGCCCCACCGTGGGCGGACCATCGCCGGATCGCGAGGACGAGCCCGGCCAGCAGCAGACCCCCGATGACGGTGTCGATCATCCACAGCTCGGCGGTGTCGATCCAGAAGTCCTGAAACGCCAGCATCCAGTCGTGCAGGGTCGGCAGGGTGCGGGCCTGTCGGAGCAGTCCGATGGCGGTGGTGATCCCGGCGAAGGCCACCATCGTCCGCCACCAGGCGCGGGCCACCGGAGGCGTGGGAAACCACACACGCCCCACCAGGCCCATCAGTCCAGCAGTCAGCAGCCCCAACAGCAGGTACACCAACTGGATCTGAAACACATACTCCACGACGCCGCCGATCAGCAGCCCCCGGGTGTCGGGATCCGTCTCGATGTGCTCCATGGAATTGTTGATGAGGATGGCGCTGTCGATGGACTCGGCGATGAACAGAATCTCCATCCACAGCATCCCACCAAGCAGCCACCGCAGAGCCCAGCGGGCCCGACTGTCTCCGGTCTTCTCCATCTCGCGCATGTATCCCGTCAGGACCGAGATAGACTGGAGTACAAGCCCGAGAGGTCCCTGTGCGCGTCATCCTCATCAATCCACCCATCGACTCGGTCCTGGAGAACGGGAATGTAAGCCCGGTCACCCAGTTCCTGTTCTACAACTCGGCTCCATTGGGGATCCTCTACATCGCCGCGGTTCTTGAGCAGGCTGGACACACCGTCGCCTGCATCGACGCCGCCGCCGAAGAGCTGAACATCGCAGGCACAGTGACTCGCGTCGAGGACTTCAAGCCCGACGTCATCGGGATCGGCTCGTTCACGGTCACCTTCGAGACCACCCGCAAGCTCGGCGCGGCCCTGCGTGTGGCGATGCCGAGCATTCCGATGGTGATCGGCAGCTACCACGTCACCCTCGTCCCCAACGACGCCATGGCCAACACCTGCTTCGACGTCGGTGTGCTCGGTGAGGGCGAGTTCACGATGCTGGAGCTGGTCGAGCACTACGGCGGCAAGGGCAACCTCGCTGACATCCCCGGCATCTGCTACCGGGTGGACGACAGCAAAGACAAGCGCGGCTGGCGGCTGCACATGACCGCGCCACGCAAGAAGTTCAAGGACCTCGACCAGCTCCCCTTCCCTGCCCGTCACCTGCTGCCGCCGAACATCTACCGGCCGATCCCCGTCGACGACCACTCCTTCCCCAAGTTCGCGATGGTCTCCAGCCGCGGCTGTCCCCACGCCTGCGCGTTCTGTCAGAAGTCGCGAACCGGCTACCGCAGCCACAGCCCGACGTATGTCGTCGACGAGCTGGAGCACATGATCCGGGACTTCGGGGTCCGAGATGTCGCGTTTGTCGACTCGCTGTTCTGTGCCAACAAGCGTCGGGTCCACGCCATCTGCGACGAGATGATCCGCCGGGGGGTGCACAAGAAGATCAGCTGGACCTGCTCCAGCCGGGTCGAGGTGGTCGACAAGCCGCTGCTTCAGAAGATGAAGGATGCCGGCTGCTGGCGGACCCGATTCGGGGTGGAGTCCGGCCACGACGACGTGCTCGACTTCATCTCCAAGGGCATCACCACCGAGAAGGTCCGCCAGGCGATCACCGCTGCCCACGAGGTCGGCCTGCGTCCCAAGGCGTTCTTCATGGTCGGCCACATGCCCGACACCCGGGAGCGCATCCTGGCGACCATCGAGTTCGCCAAGTCCATTCCGCTCCACGACGTCACCGTGCAGATCAACACCCTGCTTCCGGAGACCCCGCAGCTCGACATCTGGAAGCGCGAGGGGGACAAGTGGGGGCGGCTGGTCAACACCAGCACCGACGAGAAGTCGTTCTGGGAGCCTACCTTCGTGCCCTGGGGCATGGAGCCTGAGGAGCTGATCGAGCTTCACCGCCGGTTCTACCGCGAGTTCTACCTCCGACCGGTCACCATCGCCCGGCACCTTGAGGCGATCACGTCCTGGCGGGATGTCGCGAAGTACGCCCAGGCCGCGAGCCTGTTCTCCTTCCTGTTCTTCGACCAGGAGCGTCCGAACCTGTCCATGTGGAAGCAGGCCATCAAGGATCGAATGGGCAACCAGAAGAACGCCGCCGCGGCAAAGTAGCGGTTGCTTGTTCTCCTCTTGGCGTGTGGGGCCGACGAGCCCGCGCTGACGGATCGGTGGCGGGAAGACCCAGACAGGGTCGCCGCTGAGATTGCCGCGCTGCCCCCACCTGAACAGCTTGCCGCAGTCGAGGCGATCCTGATCGCGGATCCGCAGGGCGTGGGGCGGCTGTGTGGTGGGCTGCCCGAGGGAGACGCCCGGCTGCGGTGCCGCACGGTCCAGACCCGACCGCACCTCTGGCGTGACGGTTCCGCATCGACGCCTTTGATCCCCTCGCCCCTCTCCGACACCCCACCGGCGACCGGGCGCTGCGATGAGCTGGACAACCCCACCGTCTGCTGGAGCCGCCACGCTGCGGGTCGGGCAAGTGCCGGGGATGTCGAGGGTGTGGCGGCAGGCTGCATGGCGATCGCGGCGGGGCAGTGGCGGGAGGAGTGCATGTTCCAGTCCGCCGAGGCCCTGCTGGTGTCCCGGGGAGCAGACCGCTACCCCGATGCGATCTCCCTGTGCGCGCTGTCGGGGGCCTTTGTCACCGACTGCCTGGAGCACAGCGTCGCCCGGCTCGCCGCCCGCGCACCGACCACCCCCGGCGGGGACTGGACCACGATCATCGCCGCCGCTGAGGTGATCACCACCCGCTGGCAGGACGCCGCACCCCGGCAGGGTCGCAGCCAGCGGGAGGCACTGTGGGCGCTGTCGACTGCCCTGGTCTACGTCGAGGCCCCGGCGGTCTCCGGTGCCCCGCTGGCGGTGCTGCCTGAGGAAGCCACCCCCCACGTCCGGGCGGCGATGGCCTGGCGGCTGCTCCAGCTCCACCCTGGCGAAGACCTCGCTCCCCTCATCGACCAGCTCACCACAGCGTTCGCCACCCACCAGGACACCACCCCGCCCACCCGACAGCCCCGCGCCCTGGTCGGCCTCTGGGATGGCTGGGGCGATGTGAAGACACCCGACGGGGCGACGACGACCACCTGGATGGGGCTCTCCACCCGGGTGGTCAGCCCGGATCCGACCGCCGATGGGGTGGTTGTGCTGCTTGAAGCTGCGGCTCGACAGCCCGGCCAGGGGCACCTCATCCCTCAGGGGCTCTCCCACCCTGATCCGCTGGTCGCCTGGACTGCGAAGCGGCTCAGCGGGGCTCGCTGAGGCCGGCGGGAGCGGCCTACTCGACGAGCGCCGTCATTGAGGACATCACGAAGACGAAGATCGTGGTGCAGAGCAGGGCCTGTGAGAGAAGCTCGATGAACATGGCAACCTCCTGGTGAGGATGTACCCGGCGGGGTGCGCAGGAACTGTGCAGGGGGAGCGCAGATGTGGTGGAAGGATTGGCTACGCCGCCGCAGTGCGGAGACGGGGTTGGGAGTAGCGCCGTACTTCAAGGATTCGCCCATCTCGGCTCTATATGTTGCCGATGTGCACTGCTTGCCGTTGGCTTCTCAGCTTCGTGGCGATGGGATGACGGCGGGTGCTCTCTCCCCGAGCTAGCTGAGGCTGTTCATCGTCGGCGCCCTTCTTTCCAATGCGTTTAGAATGAGCCCAATGCTTCCCCTCTTCCTTCTCGGCTGCGGAGACGCCGGCCCAGAGGGCCTGCTCAGCGCCTGCGACGGCGACGCCGACTGCGAGATCACCACCGCGGTCACCACCTGGCCGACCGATCCGGACACGGTGCTCACCGCGATCGCCAGCCACCCGCTGCCCGAGGCCCGGATCGCCATCGTCAGCCGCATCCTCCAGGCCCACCCCCAGGGCAGCGAGCGCCTCTGCCCGTCGCTGCCCGAGGGCGATGCCCGGGACCGCTGCGGCCAGCTCTCTGGTCGCCCCCACCTCTGGCAGGAGATCCGCCCTGCCCAGCCCCTCGCCCCCCGCTCTGGCGGCGGTCCGTCGAGCACCGAGATCGCCCCGATTCCCGGGGTGAAGACCCGCTGGTCTGGTCTGGCGGCTGCCGCGAACCCCTGCACGGACAGCACCGATCCCACCGGCTGCATCATTGAGGCTGCCCAGGAGAAGATCACCCGACGTCAGGCGCAGCAGGCTGCCGCACTGTGCCTGAACATCCCCGACGATCGCTGGCGTGGGGAGTGCATGTTCCTGGCTGCGGAGGATGCGGTGATGACCTGGGGGGCGCACGGCTATGGCGATGCGGTGGAGCTGTGCATCGCCGCCGCGCCGTTCTCCCAGAACTGCCACAGCCACAGCCTGATGCTCATGGCCGGCCTCGCCCCGTCCGCTGCCGACGGACAGCCGGGGGCCTGGGAGGATGTCACCCTCGCGGCGGCCGCAGTGCGAACTGCCTGGAGCTGGCGGGATCCGCAGATGGCGGCGCTGGCCGGGGATCGCCTGTGGAGCGAGGTCACCGGTCGGGCCTACGCGGGTGCCCATGAGGTCAACGGCAACCCGCTGGCGGTGCTCCCCGAGGTCGCCTGGCCCCACGTCCGGGCCGCAGCAGTTCGCCGGCTCGTCGACATCGAGGGTGCCAACGCCTACGACCTGCCCGGCTGGGTCAACCGTGCCGAGCATGCCCTCGCCACCCGCAGCCGAGCCGCTGCCCGCCGCTCCGACGCCACCTTCCGCGCCGCCGCCGACCTCTGGCCGGTGGACCTGCCCGGTGAGGACGCCTTCCCTGCCGTCACCTACCTCGGCACCGGGCGACGCGTGGTGTCCGCCGATGCACAGATCGACCTCACCCTCTGTGTGCTGGAGGCCATCGGGCGCTCCCCTCCCGTCCCAGCGTCGATTATGGAGCAGGGCACTGCCCACCCCGACCCACTGGTCGCCTGGACCGCAGCGCGGCTTGTCGAGCTGCGATCACCGGAGGAGCAGAAGTGACACCAGAGGAGCAAGCGTGAACACCGCAGAGCAGATCGCCGCCGCGCTGGCAGATCGGGGCGTCCGCCATGCCTTCGGGATGCCCGGCGGCGCCACCCTTCCCCTCCTCGCTGCCCTGGAGAGTGTCGGCATCGAGTTCGTGCTCGTCCGCAACGAGACCTCCGCCGGCTTCATGGCCGACGCCGTCGCGCAGCTGTCGGGACTCGGCGTGTGCATCTCCACCCTCGGCCCCGGGGCGACCAACCTCCTGTCTGGGGTGACCGGCGCATGGCTGGAGCGCAGCCGGGTCTTGGCCATTGCCGGGCAGTGTGCCCCGGAGCTGGAGTCGATCTACACCCACCAGATCATCGATCAGCTGGCCATGTTCCGCCCGGTCACCCGCCACGCCGTCGCCCTGCGACTCCCCCACGCTGGCCGGCAGCTCTCCCTCATCATGCGCCACCTCGACGCTGGTCCCCCCGGGCCGGTCTACCTGGAGCTGCCCGCTGATGTCGCCCGGGCAAGCACCGCAGTCGGCTGGCGCGAGGATCCCCCAGAGCCGGTGATGCCAGCGCCCAGCGCCCTGAAACGAGCCTCTGAGGTGATCAGTCGGGCGCGCCGTCCGGTGATCTTCGTTGGCTGTGGCGATCTCTCCACCGCCGCCGCCGATGCCCTGACCAGCCTCTCCGAGCGGCTCGGCGCTCCGGTGATGACCACCTACCGGGCCAAGGGCATGCTCGCCGAGGACCACCCAATGTCCGCGGGCGCTGCCGGCCTCTCCCCGGTGGTTGATGCTCACCAACAGGCCCTGATCGCCCGCTCCGATCTGCTGATCGCGGTCGGCCTCGACCCGGTGGAGCTGCGACCCAACTGGCTGCCCGGCTGGCGGGAGGATCTCACGGTCATTGGCATCGACCCCCACGGTCAGCCCGACCTGCTCTGCCCGCTGATCGCCGATCTGCGCGGCGAGGTGCCGGCCATCCTCGACGCCCTGTGCCCCGACGGCGGCCTCGCGCGGTGGCGTGCTGAGGTCCTCACGGCCCACCGTGCAGCCATCCAGGCCCCATTCGATGATGGTCCCCGCGGGCCGGGCGCCACCATCGCAGCGATCCAGCGCGCGGTGCCGGACGGCATCTTCTCCCTCGATGTCGGCGCCCACCGCATCACCGCCTCCCATGTGCTCACCGCCCGGCGTCCCCGGCGGATCCTCCAGTCCAACGGCTTCTCCTCAATGGGTGTGGGTCTGCCCATGGCCATCGGCGCTGCCCTGTCCTCTCCGCATCCCTCGGTGGCGATCACCGGCGACATGGGGCTGTGGATGGCGCTGGGTGAGCTTGGGGTGATTCAGGAGCGGGAGCTGGATGTCACCGTTGTCTACCTTGCTGATCGGTCTCTGAGTTTGATTGAGATCAAGCAGGAGCGGACAGAGCGGGG